>JAILNP010000170.1:0-11682 GCA_024691475.1 Eggerthellaceae bacterium | reverse complement strand
GCTTCAGAGTGCTGCTCTTCTCGCTTCCTCTTTTCCGTCCGTTGGTGAAGAAGCCTGTCAGCGAACGCTGGGGGTACCTAGATGAGGATGCCGTTGCAGTGGTCGATTTCGTGCTGGATTGCCTGCGCGACTCTGCCCTTGAAGGAGCGCTCGATAGTGCGCATTGATTCGTCTTGGTAGGACACGGTGATGCGCTCGTAGCGCAGCGTCTCGCGTTCGCCTGGAAGCGACAGGCAACCTTCGCTGGTGTTGTATGGCTTCTCGGAAGAGATGATTTCCGGGTTGAGCATCGTAAGGATGTTGCCTGCCTCGTCCAGGACGGCGATGATCCGCTTGCGTTCCCCGATCATGTTGGCTGCCATGCCCACGCATGTTGCGCGGTGTGCTTCCAGCGTTTCTGCGAGGTCGCGTGCCGTGGCAATGTCTGCTGCCGTAGCCTCGACGCTCGGTTGCTTCAGGAAGAACTGCTTGTCCATAATGGGTCGAATCATAGTGCCTCGCTTTCTCATATGCTCTAGTGTACAGCGAGGACTTACAGTTTCGCGCATTTTGCGATTCCGGGAGGTTGGCGGGGTGTAGCGGAATGGCGTGCAAAGTGAAACGGGGAGGGCCAATGGCTCCTCCCCGTCACGTTCGTTAGGCGATGGCCAGGGGCAATGCGTAGAGAAGTAGCGCGATGAGCGCTGCCGCTACCGAGATGACGGTCCAAATCTTAAATTCCCGGTCCATCTTGGCGCGTTCCTCGGGCTCGGGTTCGGCGGGAGCCTTGTCCGGAATGGCGATTTCGCTTTTGCCGTAGATGCTCTGGCAGATGAAGAAGATGACAAGGCCGGCGACGCACCAAATGGCACCCGTAATCATGGCGTCGGATTCGAGCTGCGTCATCATGATGGCATAGATGATGGCGCTTATGATGCCGCCCGCCATCAGACCGCGCACCTTGAAGGGGCGATTCATTTCGGGGTAGCGCACGCGCAGGCCAATGGCCGCGCAGATGCCGATGATGTAGTAGAACAGGTCGGCGAACAGGCTTAGCGAGGCGATGTAATCCAGTGTGTTCGTGCATACGAGCAGGATGGAACCGGCGCCGAGCACGATGATGGATACGAAGGGCGTTTCGTACTTCGGGTGCACCTTCGCGAATACGCGCGGCATGGCCCCATCGCGTGCCATGGTGAACAGGTAGCGCGGCGGCACGGCGATGCTTGCGTTCAGGGTGGAGAAGTCACCGCCGAATGCGATGCCAGCTGCGAGCAGTGCAAGGGGGAGCCCCAAGATACCCGCTGTCATCATGCCCTCTGCGTAGGGGGCCGAGGATTCGGCGATAGCCGCGAGGCTTTCCGTGGGTGCGATTCCCACCAGGAACCACTGGAACAGTGCGTTGACCGCGAAGATGATGAAGGGCGACAAGATGAGCGCGCGCGGGATGTTGATGTGCGGGTACTTGATTTCCTCGCCCATGGCGCAGCAGGTTTCGAAGCCTGCGAAGCACCACCAGATGATGGCTACGCATGCGATGAAGCCCATGCCATCCGTTTGCCCTAGGAAGTCGGGAGCCTGGACGAAATGGGGAAGCGATACGTTCGGGATCATCGTGAGGAACCAGATGAGCGCCACGCCCCAGAAGAAGAACATGAAGGCGTTCTGCAGGCGACCCGTGATCTTTACGCCGCGGACGTTCGTGATGGTGAATATGGCCAGCGCGATGGCGGCGATAACGGCGTCGGGAATGGGCAGTTCTACGCCGAAGGCGAGGAATACCGTTTTCAGGTAGTAGCTGAAGGCGAGCGATTCGCCACCGGTTACCGCCACAAGCGAGATGATGAAATTCCAACCCGCGAGCATGCCGAAGGGGCGTCCAAGGCCCAGTGAAGCGTATTGGTAGGTTCCGCCTGCGTAGGGAAGGGCTGCGCCCATTTCGCCGTACATGAGGGCGGGAAAGATGCTTACCAGCATGGCGACGAGCGTGGCCAGCACGACCTGCGGACCCATCTGCCCTACGATGTTACCGCCTGTGGTGAAGAGCCCCACGCCAATCACCGTACCCACGGTGATGGTGACGCATTCCTTCATTCCGAATGCGCGCTTCAGATGGGGCTGTGCCTCCGCCTGCGCAATCGCGTCTTTCATGTGCGTTCCTCCGGTTTGCATTCGCTTGTTTCCTGCATATCGTTCGGGGCACGTGTGGCAGCGGCCACCTGCGTCCCTTGGTGCGTCACTATAGCACTACAGCGTGGCAAAGTGGCAGACGATATTCGTCGTATTTCGAAAGACCGAATTATTGGTTTTTCGCGGTATGCGCAATGGCGCCATGGCTTCCTGATGACGCCGGGATCGCTAGGCGATGAAGCCCTCCAGGTCCATTTGCATGAGGTAGACGTTCTCGCGCATGGACTGGGCCTCTTGGCGCGAGAGCCGGCCCTTTTGGTACTCTTCCTGGATGGTTTCCAGTTCGAGCTTCAGCCCAACCGCCTGCATCTCGTTGAAATCCTCGTTGTACGAGGCAATCTGCTGCGTGATGGAGGGAATGCCCTGGCGCAGGCGGGCGAGGGTGCCATGGTGCGCCGCCAAAACGGATGCGACGGTTACGCTGTTGAACATCTTCCCGTCGAGCATCGTCTCGAGCTGCTCGATAGTGGATTCCTCAACTTGAATTTGCAGGTCGCGCATGGCTTCGCGGTCCTTTTGGTTGGCGGGCTTGAAGCTGCGTCGGAGCGTTTCTGCTGCCATGTGCGCAGAGCGGAATCCGCGTTTCATGATGCGCGAGATGTAACGGCGCATGCTGCCGCGGGAGTGGCGGGCTACGTTTTCCATGCGCGCAAGCCGTTTCAAATACGCGTAGGCGACTGCCAGGTCGACTTTGTCGTCGTCCATGAGCTTGTTTACGTATTCGTCCTGATACTGCAGGACCCAGATGCGCGCCCGAATGCCCTCGTCGCGCGAGCGGGGGTCGTCGATGTCGTTCTGCGAGCGTATGCGCGAAATGCGATTCAGGTACGAAACGACCACCGATTGGATGGCGGCGGCATTGTTCTCATCGACCTGGGCATTCAGGCGAGCGATAACCTTCTGCAATATGGTGATGCGCCGTTGGGCGAAGCGCGTTTCAGCCTTTTCGTCGGTTGCTTCCTCGGCGGGGGCCAGAAGGGGGAGGGCTATGTTTGCCAGTACGAGCGTGCATACGATGACGCCTGATGCCAGGAAGATGATGAGGTCGCGTTGAGGGAATTCAGAGCCATCTGCCACCACGTAGGGCAGGCTGAACACGATCGCCAGCGTGACGGCGCCCTTGGGGCCTCCGCAGGTGGTGACCAGGGCCGATTGGACCCGTTGCTTCCATTTGACCTTTTTGCGGTTTGCGCCGCGGCCCGCGCGGTAGTTTGTGGCGAGTAGCCAGAGGAACCTCACGAGCACGATGAGGGCGGTGATGCCCAGTACCCAGCCAATGAGCTGCAGGTGAGATACTTCCACGTCGCCCCATACCAGCTGCATCGCACGGGGGAGCTGGAATCCCAGCATGACGAAGACGATACCGTTGATCAGATACGAAATGAGGTCCCACACGTTCTGAGACATGATGTTCAGCTGCGAGATGCTTGGCCCGATGCGCTGGTCGCGATAGTTCCCCAGGATGATGCCCGCGGTTACCACGGCAAGCACGCCGCTGAATCCAAAGAGCTCCTCGGCGGCTAAGTAGATGGCGAAGGGGGTCAGGATGTCGTACAGGACATAGAACGTCGTCGATTCCATGCCGGTATTGCGGATACGGCTCTCGATGGCATGCAAGAGCAGGGCCATGATGGCGCCTATGGCAATGCCGCCCAGGAAGAGCGTTGCGAACGATGCGACGGCTTCCCCTGCGGAAAAGCCGCCTGTCGTGGCGTAAATCACGGCGAATTGGAAGGCTACGACGCCCGTTGCATCGTTGAGCAGGGCTTCTCCTTGCAAGAGGGCATTGTCGTCGCGATCGAGCTTGGCGTCCTCCGACATCGACGCCACGGCTACGGCATCCGTTGGGCCCAGTGTTGCGCCAAGGGCCAGGGCGACGGCAAAGGGGACGGCGGGAATGAACCAGTCGATGAACAGTCCCACTCCCAGCGTGATGACGATGACCAGGCCAACTGCCAGGGAAAGAATGATGTAACGGTTGGACCAGAGCGCCGTCTTGTCGGCGCGTTTTGCGTCGTGGAACAAAAGCGGCGCAATGAACAGCAGGAGGAAGAAATCTGGGTCGAGCGTGGGGTCGATGGGCGAGAGGTATATGAGCGTGAATACGAAGCCCGTGGCAATCTGAATGAGCGGAAGCGACACGCGGTGGATGAACTGCCCGATCACCGCCGAAACGAGGATTGCAGCCACCAGAATGAGGATAAACTCGAATGTCGCCAAAAGATGCCTTTCCGTCCCGGATATGCTTGCCTCTCTCTAGTGTACCCAAATCATATCCAACGGGCGTTTTTGAACACGGGATTTAACGATTCCGTTTTCGGAAATACCCGCGCCTTCAGGGGCGTATAGCGCATGCAATCTGCTAGTATGCTTTCCGTACGGTAGGGTTTCGCTGGGTCGGGGAAGGCAGCGAGGGCATGGTATTCTCGAGTCTCGTTTTTCTGTTCGCCTTCCTTTCCATTCACCTCGTTGTTTACTTTTTCGCTCCCAAGCACTTCAGGAATCCCTGGCTTCTCATCTCCTCGCTTGCGTTCTACGCATGGGGCGGCCCGCAGTATCTGCCCCTTATCATGTTCGAGTCGCTCGCCAGCTGGTTCTTTGCTCTTCGCGTTCAGTCGAGTCAGTCGGCTTCGCGCAAGCGGGCGAATCTTGTCGCATGCTGCGTCGTTCTCTTGGGGTTGCTTGCGTATTTCAAGTACATGATGTTCCTGCTGGGCAACATCCAGTTTCTCACAGGCGTTCCCGCCGAGATTCCCACCATCATCCTGCCCATCGGTATCTCGTTCTACACGTTTCAGCTCATTTCGTACGTGGTTGATGTGTACCGAGGCGACGTGACTGCGCAGCCAGCGTACTGGAAGGTTCTCATGTACGCCTCGTTGTTCCATCAGTGCATTGCGGGGCCCATCATTCGCTATGAAACGGTGCAGTCGGAAATCGACAACCGACGCGTAACGCGCAAGGACGTGTTCTATGGCGTGCGTCGTTTCTGCGTGGGGCTTGCCAAGAAGGCCATCCTGGCGAATTCCTGCGCCGAGGTGGCCGATACCCTGTTGCCTACGGGCGTGGGCGCGGTGTTCTCCGAGCCCACGTTGGGCTGCTGGCTGGGCATGTTCTTCTACATGTTCCAGATCTACTTCGATTTCAGCGCGTATTCCGATATGGCCATTGGCTTGGGGCGCATGGTGGGCTTCCACTATCTCGAGAATTTCAATTACCCGTATATGGCCACGTCCATCAAGGACTTCTGGCGTCGTTGGCACATATCGCTCTCGTCGTTTTTCCGCGACTACGTCTATATCCCCCTGGGTGGCAGTCGCTGCGATGAGGCCCTGGTGGTGCGCAACTATTGCGTCGTGTGGTTCCTTACGGGACTGTGGCATGGCGCAAGCTGGAATTACATCTTCTGGGGTTTGTTCTACCTTGCGTTTCTCATGCTCGAACGCTACGTCATCAAGGGGCGCATTCCGCGTGGCCTCGACCATGCGTATGCCTGTTTGGTAGTACTCGTGGGCTGGGTTCTCTTTCGCTTCGAAGATATGGGCGAACTGCTTTCGGTGCTTGCCAATATGTTTCTGGTCGGGGGCGTTCCCCTTACGAGCATGGAAGTGGGGACGCTCTTTCTGCAGAACGTGTTTCTGCTTGCGTTTTGTATCGTGGCCTGCACCAACCTGGGCAAGGTCCTTCGGGGGAAGCTGTTCAAGATGGCGAAGCGCAATATCGTGGCGGGTGTGGTGTTTGGCGTGACCGAGGCGATTACGCCCGTAGTGTTGCTCCTGCTGTCTGTCGTGTCCCTTGCAGGTGCCACGTACAACCCGTTCATCTATTTCCAGTTCTAAGGAGGTGCGAACGTGAACGATAGGGAATCAAGCAACCGCGCGTCACATGCGCGTCAGCGTGAGGCGTCTCGGCCTCGCCATGGCGCGACTTCGGCCAAGCGGCCTCGTTTTGGCCTGGCTGCATGCCAGCGTTTTGCCGTACGGTCCGTCATGTTCGTCTTCCTTTTGGGGACGATCGTTGGGTTGGCGTTCTTCGCGCGTCCCTCCGTTTCCGAAGCGGAGAAGCGCGAGCTTACGGAGTTTCCTGCGTTTACCGTGGAAAGCTTCCTTGATGGCTCGTATTTCACGCAGGTGTCTCTGTGGTACTCCGATACGTATCCGCTGCGCGAGATGCTCGTCGCGGCCGATCAGGGTCTGAATGACTTGTTTGGCATTCAGCCGGAAACGCGCTTCGTGGGTGGCAACGTCCAAGCCGATGAACTTCCCGCGGAAGGCGAGACGTCTCAGGGCTCCGCCACCAAGACGCAGGAGCACGAATACGTCGATACGCCCACCGAGCAAAGCCGCGATGCCGAAGTAGAGGACAGCATCATGGACGGCTTGTACGTACAGGGCTCGTCTGCCTATAGCATCTACTACTTTTCGCAAGCGTCAGTGCAAAGCTACGCGGCTGCGATGAACCATGCTGCGGAGCTACTCGATGGCCAGGCCCAGGTCTATTCCCTCATCGTTCCCAACAATTCGGCGGCCATGCTCGACGAGGACGTGCTCTCTTCGCTAGGCGGGACCGATCAGGCGCAGGCCATCAAGTACTTCTTAAGCCTCTACGACGAGCGGGTGATAGGGGTCGATCCGCTGGAAGCCCTTCGCGCGCATCGCGACGAATACATCTACTTCAAGACCGACCATCACTGGACGCAGCTTGGCGCATATTACGCTTATCAGGTGTTTTGCCAGCAAAAGGGCATCGAGCCCGTTGATATGCTCATGTGGGAAAAGCGCGTTTACCAGCCCTTCCTGGGGTCGTTCTATACCGAGCTGGGCGAAGATGCCGCCATGGCCGCCGACCCCGATTACGTGGAGGCCTACGTACCCTCCGCCACCAACGATATGACCTACGTTACGTCCGATGGCGAGGAACTTGAGGGCAATGTGATCATGAGCGTTGACGGGTGGAGCTCGAACAACCTGTATAGCTGCTTTATAAATGGCGATCAGGCCGAGCAGCATATTCGCAACCCCGAACTATCCGATGGCTCGGCGTGCCTGGTGGTGAAGGACTCCTTCGGCAATGCGTTCGTCCCGATGCTCGTTGGCTCCTATGAAGACGTATACGTGATCGACTATCGATACAGCGATGCGAGCATCCCCTCGTTCGTGCGGGAGCATGGCATTAGCGATGTCATCTTCGTAAATAACATCTCGCTTGCCGGCACCACCAAGGTGCCCCAGCAGATAGAGGCGTTGCTTTACGAGTGATCGTTTATAGTTGGCGGCGAGCGGCGTAATTTTGCTGGCGAGCGGAAGCAATCGATAAGTATTTTCCTGGGCGTTTGTGGTGTGTGCGTCTTCGAAACGCAGTATGTTGCGCGTGGGTCGTGCGTAGGTGTTGCGCGTTCGTTGCGGCATACGTGCTCTGCTGTACAATCGTGGTCCCCGATGTTGCCTCCTCTCTGCTACGCAGGAGGCTATGATGTCCAAGTTTCTTCTTAATTCGTCATGCAATGGTTCGGCGCCGAAGAAATTCGCCCATTGCACCCTCTTTGACCGGGACGTGTTGCTCTTACGCATGATGCGCGATCGTATGCGCGTACGTCGCATCGTCGCTCCCGCCTCTTTTGGGAAGACGTCGCTTGCCCTCGGCTACGCCTCGGTCGTGTTCGGGTTCGAGCGCGTTTGCTGGGTCAGCGCCACGAGTCCTTGTTTCGTGCGTGATCTTGATGGTGGCTCGATGGGGGTCGAGCTTCTTGACATCGTGCCTCAGGGCCTGGTGGTGTTCGAGGACGTTCCGGCATTGGATGCGCATCGCAATTCGTTGCTCGAAGACGTGTGTCGTACGCTTACCTCGGCGGGGGTCGAGGTTATTCTTACGGCAACGCCCGCAAGCAATCCTCTTCCCACCTGCGATGCGTGCGATACGCTCACGGCGTGCGATTTGATGTACGACGAAAATGAGCTGTCGATGGCTCGCATGTCCGACCCGTCACTACGTATCGTGGAGGGCTCGTCATGTCCCGCCGATCGCATTGCGGGCATTGCCATGCGCGATGACATTGCTCGGGAGCGTTTTCTGTCGTCCATATTCTGCGATGAATTACCCGCTGTGGCGGCGGTTCTTTTCGAATCTCTGGTGCTGGGGCGCGGAAGCGTTGATGGCCTGGTAGTAGGCGGGGCGTTGCGCTCTTGCTTCGATTACGTGGAAACGCATTATCCGTTCGTGGAGGTGGATTCCGATGGGGGAGAGTTCCAGGTTCGGGGCTTTTCCATCGATGTGTCCATCCGAGCGGGGTTGCCCTACCTGAAGCGCATGGCGCTGGCAGCGGGGTTCGAAGAGTCGTCCGCCTTCGTTGTTCGCCTTGCTGGCGAACTGCTTGCTGCTGGTCGTTATGAGCGCGTTTCTCGTTTGATGAGCAGTGCGGTGGGAGTGCGTACCAAGACTCAGTGGCTTAGGTCGCATCAAGACGAGTGCGCCGAAGCGCTCTCATTGGCTTCGGTGGAAGAGCTGTACGAGTCCATCGCGTCCGGCAGCGTGTTGCTCAGCGACGCGTTGCGTGCGGGTTCGGCCATGCGACGCCTGTTCATAGGCAATACGCTTCGAGCCTTCGATATGCTCGCGCGGCTGAGCGCAAACCCCGAATTGCCTGCCCCATGTCGCTTGAAGTGCTCGTCACTTGCCTTTCTTCATGCCGAAAAGGTTGACCGCGCATGTCGGGTGCTCTTGCATGGTGATTATCGCGCCTTGTTGTCTAAGGCCGATGCGAAGGCGGTGGCGTACCTGTCGTTTTGGCTGCATGTCGACGACGAGGATAGAGGCGTTCGGTCGGTGCTCTTGTCTTCTCGAAAGACGCTCGGAGAGGATGAGGCGCACGCCCTTGCCCTGGCATGTGCTGTCCATAATGCCCGCTTGCAGGGTTCCGACGTCGAATCCATGAGGCTTGCCTGCGTGTGGGCGGCTCGTTACGTATCGGGTAGAGCCATGTGCCTTTCCGCCTTCGTGCTGTTGCGTGAGCTTGTTGCCTACGTTGACGTCGAGGGCATGTCGCCGCTCGTTTCGCCCTTCTGTTCCATGGTAGAACGTTGCCAAGCACAGATCGCCTCGCAGCAGGCGCTGTATCGCCGTGCCCATGCATCCGAAGATGTCATGAGGGGGCGGTTTGTCGGGCTTGAGTCGGGGCTGACGCTCATGCGCTCGCGTCCTCGCGCTCCTTTGCTCCGCGTCAAGCTCTTTGGTGGCTTTCAGCTTGGCATCGATGGCGTGGATATCGACATGGATTACTTTTCGCGTATGAAGGTGCGGGCGCTTCTGGCGTTGCTCGTCATCGAAGCCGACAAGGACGTTCCGCGCGACACCGTTGCCGAGCGTCTCTGGCCCGATAGCTCTCTGTCGAAGGCGCGCCACAATCTGAATTCTACGTATTCCCGCCTGAGGAAGGCGCTTACGTTGCCCTCGGGGGAAAGCCCCTACGTCACGCGTACGCAAAACGTCCTGCGCCTTCGGGGCGCTCTGGTGGAAAGCGACACCATGAACTTGAATGACGTATGCCATACCATGCGGTTCAACCGCCTGGATGCCGATGGCTACAATCGTCTGCTCGGAGAATTGCGCGCGGTGTACTCGGGCGAATTGCTTCCCGGAGATGGGTGCGATTACCTGGTGAATTACGCACGGAACGAATTCCGTCACAAAACGGTTGATGCCGTGCTCTGCGCAGCGCGCGCGTTGCAGACCCAGGGCGAAAACGAGATGGCGCTTCTTTTCGCGCGACAGGCCATCGAGTGGGATGCGTATCGCGAGGACTGCTACGAGATGCTCATGAATCTTCAAGCTCGGTGTGGGCAGCGTCCCGCAACGGGGGAGACGTGGTCGCTGTATTGCCGCCGCATGCGCGAATTGGGCATGGAGCCTTCGCTTCACATGAATAAGCTCTATGCGCGCATTATCTCTTCCGAGGGCGTTGCCTAGAGCCAACCGAGTATCCGCTGGGTAACATTGGTATTACTGTGAACACCTTGCGTCTATGCTAGAGTGAAATGTTGATAACTATGGGGTGTACCGTTCACAAGAAAGTGAAGCTCAATGGGATTGTTTTCCAAGATTCTCACGATGGGCGAGGGACGTCAGCTTAAAAAATATCAGGCTGTCGTCGATCGTATCAACTCCCTCGAAACCGAAATGGAAGCGCGTAGCGATGAAGAGCTCCGTGCCCTCACGTTCGAATTTCGCCAGCGCATACAGAATGGCGAAAGCGAAAACGAACTGCTTCCCCAGGCCTTTGCCTGCGTGAGGGAAGCATCCAAGCGCACGCTGGGGCTGCGTCACTTCGACGTGCAGCTCATCGGCGGCATGGCGTTGAACGATGGCCAGATCGCCGAGATGAAAACAGGCGAAGGCAAGACGCTCGTCTCCACGCTCGCCGGTTACCTGAATGCCCTGGGCGGCAACAACGTTCACATCGTCACGGTCAACGACTATCTGGCCAAGCGCGACAGCGAGTGGATGGGCCGCGTCTATCGCTTCCTGGGCATGGAAGTGGGCCTCATTCAGAATGGCATGCGCCCCGAAGGCAAGATTCCTGCCTACAAGGCCGACGTCACGTATGGCACGAACTCCGAATTCGGCTTCGACTACCTGCGCGACAACATGGTCACGCGTGCCGATAGGCGCGTGCAGCGTGGCCATCATTTCGCGGTCGTCGACGAGGTTGACTCCATTCTCATCGACGAAGCGCGTACGCCGCTCATCATCTCGGGCGCGGGTAGCCAGGCTGCCGATACGTATCGCAAGTTCGCACGTGTCATGCCCGGTCTGCGCGAGGGCGAGGACTTCGAGATGGACGAGGCGAAGCGCACCATCACCGCTACGGAAAGCGGCCTGGTGAAGATCGAGAATCGTCTGGGCATCGAAGATCTGTACAACGATCCCTCTGGTCTGCTTGCAAATCATCTGCAGCAGGCTCTGAAAGCTCAGTTCCTCTTCCATCGCGACAAGGATTACGTGGTCGCCAACGGCGAGGTGAAGATCGTCGACGAGTTCACGGGTCGTATCATGGAAGGCCGTCGCTGGTCGGAAGGCTTGCATCAGGCTATCGAGGCCAAGGAAGGCGTGCTGGTAAAGGAAGAGAACCAGACGCTTGCCACCATTACGCTGCAGAACTACTTCCGCCTATACGAAAAGCTCTCGGGCATGACGGGTACCGCCATGACCGAGGATTCCGAGTTCAGGGAAATTTACAAGCTGCCGGTCATGGCTATTCCGCCGAACAAGCCGGTTGCCCGCAAAGACGAAAACGACCTGATCTACCGCACCATCGATGCGAAGTTCAATGCCGTGGCCGATGATATCCAGCGTCGTCATGATGCGGGCCAGCCTTGCCTGATTGGTACGGTGTCCATCGAGAATTCCGAGCGCCTCTCGCGCCTTCTCGACAAGCGCGGCATCGTTCACGAAACGCTGAATGCGAAGAACCACGAGCGCGAAGCTCATATCATTGCCCAGGCTGGTCGCGTTGGTGCC
>JAILNP010000134.1:0-12185 GCA_024691475.1 Eggerthellaceae bacterium | reverse complement strand
GCTTCAGGTCGCTTTCGCGCAAGGTCTGCACGCGATACGTCATGGCGTGCATCATGAAGTACTCCGAGATGGAGGGGTTCTTCGTATCGGCCCACGTGAAAACGCGGTCACGCGGCATCATGTTGCGGTAGCTGATTTGCTTGGTGGACTTGTCGGCCACGTGGTCGTACACGAAGTTCGTTACGAACAAATCGACCTGCGCATTTTCGGCTTCAAGTTCCTCGATCTTGCGAACAACGCGTTCGAGCGCTTCGGCGTCGAGATGATCGTCGGAATCGAGCACCAGCATGAACGTGCCTTGCGCTTCGCGTAGGGCGTGGTTGATTGCGCCGCCCCAGCCAGCGTTCTCCTGATGGAAGACGCGTACGCTTTCGGGATAACGTTGCTGATAGCCTTCCAGGATGGAAAGCGTTTCGTCGGTGGATCCATCGTCGATGGCAACGATTTCGATGCCCGAAACCTTGTCGAGCAGGGAGTCGAAGCACTGGTCGAGGTACTCCGCGGTGTTGTAACACGGCATCGCTATGGTAAGCGTGGGGTTCAAACCTCTGATCCTCCTTGGGCATTCGGGCACAACGCGCCTATTTTATCAGTAGGCCCCAATATGGGGCGTGATAATCATGGTAAGCCTACATATATAAGGGGTAAGTTCTTGGGGTGGGGAAGTGCGAATGGTGGAGAATCGGTTTGACCGCTCGCATGCAATGCCATGGCCCTATATAGTATGTGTTCGCTCGAGGCTTCCCCGCATCGTTGGTTGCGTCCTCGAAGCTTCTTTGCCGCATGTGCTCTGCTTTGCGCGTGCGCTCTATCTATCGCAAGCGTGATTGTGACTATTTGGTGGGTCCCTTGCGAGTGTTCCCTTTCCTATCTACAATACATCTTTGCGTCACTGTGTGTATGGATACACCCGGGCGCGTGGTAACAAACGGGGTCGTAAGTTCAAGCTATCCCAGGTTTGGGCTAAGCGGCGATCGTGTGCCACAGAGACAGAAAGGAAATTTGAATGGGAGTCAAGCAATTCAAGCCGACTAGCCCCGGCCGACGCTTCCAGACGGTCTCCGACTTCGCGGAGATCACGACGGATAAGCCGGAAAAGTCGCTGCTGCGTCCTCTGCCGAAGAAGGCAGGTCGCAACAACTACGGTCGCATCACCACCCGCCATCAGGGCGGCGGCGTGAAGCGTCGTTATCGTCTTATCGATTTCAAGCGCAACAAGGACGGCGTGCCCGCCAAGGTTGCCACCATCGAATACGACCCGAATCGCAGCGCTCGCATCGCTCTGCTCCACTACGTGGACGGCGAGAAGCGCTACATTCTGCATCCGAAGGGTCTGTGCGTGGGTGATACGGTGCTTTCCGGCGAAGGTGCCGACATCAAGCCCGGCAACGCCATGCCTCTTTCGGCTATCCCCGTTGGTACGCTCGTGCATGCCGTCGAGTTGCAGCCCGGCAAGGGTGCTGCCCTGGCTCGTTCCGCTGGCACCAGCATCCAGCTCATGGGTAAGGAAGGCGACTACGCAATCCTGCGTATGCCCTCCTCCGAAATGCGCCGCGTGCTCGTAACCTGCCGCGCCACCATCGGCGAGGTTGGCAATGCCGAGCATGGCAACATCAAGATCGGCAAGGCTGGCCGTAAGCGCTGGATGGGCGTCCGTCCCACCGTTCGCGGTACCGTCATGAACCCCGTCGACCATCCTCATGGTGGTGGCGAGGGCAAGAACAAGACCGCCGGTCGTCATCCTGTTTCTCCGTGGGGCGTTCCCACCAAGGGCCATCGTACCCGCAACCCGAAGAAGGCTTCGAGCCGCCTGATCATCCGTCGTCGCAAGAAGTAGCGCGAATTAGCTAGGAGTTAATGTGAGCAGAAGTTTGAAAAAAGGTCCCTTTGTGGAACCGCGCCTTCTCAGTCGCATCGATGCGATGAACGCTGCGGGCACGAAGGACGTCATCAAGACCTGGTCCCGTTCTAGCACCATCTTCCCGGAAATGGTGGGTCACACCATCGCCGTTCATGATGGTCGCAAGCACGTGCCGGTATACGTCACCGAATCCATGGTTGGCCACAAGCTGGGAGAGTTCGCTCCCACGCGTACGTTCCGCGGCCACGCGAAATAAGTAGGGAGGGATAGAACATGGAAGCTAAAGCAATCGCTCGCTACGTGCGCGTCTCGCCCCGCAAGGCTCGCATCGTCGTAGACCAGGTGCGCGGCAAGTCCGTAATCCAGGCTCGTGAGATCCTGGCTTACACCGAACGCGCTATCGCCGAAACCGTCGAGAAGACGCTCAACTCGGCTGTTGCCAACGCAGAGCACAAGGATCATGTCAATGCCAATCAGCTCGTGGTCAAGGCCGCTTACGTCGACGAAGGCCCCACGCTGAAGCGCATTCGTCCTCGTGCAAAGGGCTCCGCTTCGCGCATCCGCAAGCGCACGAGCCACATCACCATTATCGTTGGCACCCGAGAGGAGGCATAAAACACATGGGACAGAAAGTCAGCCCCACCGGCTTCCGCCTCGGCGTCATCGAAAACTGGCGCAGCCGCTGGTATGCCGATAAGGATTACGCGTCTACGCTGGAAAACGACCTCGCTATTCGCGAATACCTCGACAAGCAGCTCGCTCGTGCAGCCGTTTCCAAGGTTGAAATCGAGCGCGCCGGCGACAAGATCAAGATCATCATCACCACGGCTCGTCCGGGTGTTGTGATCGGCAAGAAGGGCGCAGAAATCGATGCGCTTCGCAAGAAGCTCTCGAAGGTGGCCAACGGCCCCGTCAGCGTCGAAGTTGTCGAAATCAAGCGTCCCGAACTCGACGCTACCCTCATTGCCCAGTCTGTGGCCGAGCAGCTGGAAGGCCGCGTCGCCTTCCGTCGCGCCATGCGCAAGGCTGTTCAGTCCGCTCGCAAGAGCGGTGCCAAGGGCATCCGTATCCAGTGCGCCGGCCGTCTGGGTGGCGCTGAGATGAGCCGCCGCGAGTGGTATCGCGAGGGTCGTGTGCCCCTGCATACCCTGCGTGCGAAGATTGACTACGGTTTCTACACCGCCAATACTCAGATGGGCGCCATTGGCGTTCAGGTGTGGGTGTACCACGGCGAGGTCATGCCGGGCCAGAAGGCTCCGGAACCCGCTCTGGAGGGCTCTAGCTCCCGTCCTAACCGTCGTCGTAACAACGATAGGGGGAACAAATAATGCTAGTACCCAAGCGTGTAAAGCATCGTAAGGTGCAGCGTGGCTCCATGAAGGGCAAGGCCAAGGGCGGTACGCGTCTGAACCATGGCCAGTGGGGCATCCAGGCTCTCGAAGCTCATTGGATCACCAACCGTCAGATCGAGGCTGCTCGTATCGCCATCACGCGTCAGATGAAGCGTGGCGGTAAGGTTTGGATCACGATCTTCCCTGACAAGCCCATCACCCAGAAGCCGGCTGAAACCCGCATGGGTTCCGGTAAGGGTAACCCCGAGGCTTGGGTTGCCGTCGTGAAGCCCGGCCGCATCATGTTCGAGGTTGCCGACGTTGACGAGGAAACCGCCAAGGAAGCACTTCGTCTGGCCATCAACAAGCTGCCCATCAAGTGCAAGATCGTCTCTCGCGAAACGGAGGGCCAGGAATAATGAAGGCTAGCGAAATCCGTGAACTTTCCGCCGACGACCTGCAGGCGAAGCTGAAGGAGGCGCGTGCCGAGCTGTTCAATCTTCGTTTCCAGATGGCTACCAGTCAGCTGGACAACACGGCTCGCGTCAAGCAGGTAAAGAAGGACATCGCGCGCATCCAGACCGAAATGCGCGCCCGTGAGCTCTCCGCATAAGTCAAGAGCGAACTGAAAGGACTTAAAGAGTATGAGCGAAGAACGCAACTCTCGCAAAGTTCGCCAGGGCATCGTGGTGAGCACCGCTGGCGACAAGACGTGCGTTGTCGAGGTCAAGGAGCGCAAGCCCCATCCGATCTACGGCAAGATGATGACGACCACGAAGAAGTTCCATGCGCACGATGAGAACAACGAGACGGGCGTGGGCGACACCGTTCGCATCATGGAGACCCGTCCGCTGTCCAAGATGAAGCGCTGGCGCCTCATCGAAATCGTCGAGAAGGCCAAATAGTTTGCCCCGCGCGAACTAATCGTAAGGAAGGTTTTAGCAATGATTCAGATGCAAACCATGCTCGCGGTGGCCGACAACTCCGGCGCTCGCAAGGTGCAGTGCATCAAGGTCCTCGGCGGCTCCAAGCGCCGTTACGCTGGCCTGGGTGACGTTATCATCTGCAGCGTTAAAGAGGCACTGCCCAACGGCAACGTGAAGAAGGGCGAAGTCGTCCGTTGCGTCGTCGTGCGCCAGAAGAAGGAAGTGCGCCGCAAGGATGGCAGCTACATCAAGTTCGACCAGAACGCTGCTGTTCTGATCAACGCCGATGGCTCGCCCCGTGGCACGCGTATCTTCGGGCCTGTTGCCCGCGAACTGCGCGACAAGAAGTACATGAAGATCGTGTCCCTGGCACCCGAGACGCTGTAGGGGAGGGTAGAAGTACATGAAGATGAACATCAAGAAGAATGACAAGGTCAAGGTTCTCGCCGGCAAGGACAAGGGAGCCGAAGGCACCGTCATCCGTTCACTCCCCGCTAAGCAGCGCGTTGTGGTCGAAAAGGTGAACATGGTCACGAAGGCCATGCATCCCACGCAGGCCAATCCGCAGGGTGGTCTTACTCACGTCGAGGCTCCCATCCACGTTTCCAACGTGGCTCTGGTTTGCCCCAAGTGCAACAAGGCCACGCGCGTGAGCGTAAAGCGTGTAGATGGCAAGAAGATTCGCGTTTGCAAGAAATGCGGCGCCGATATCGATTAAATTAATCTAGTTTGCAAAACCAGCTCGTATGGGCTGGTTTTGCCATGACCCCCGTAAAGTGCGGGGGACGCGGGGTCGGTAATCCCGCGTTCAAATCATCGGAAAGGGAAGAACACAATGGCTACTCCTCGTCTGAAGGAACAGTACCAGAAGGTTGTCGCCCCCCAGCTCATCAAGGATCTGGGTATCGACAACGTCAACAAGACCCCGCGTCTTGAGAAGATCGTCGTGAACATGGGCGTTGGCGCCGCTGCCAGCGACTCCAAGCTTCTCGACGCCGCTATCGCCGATATGCGTACCATCACCGGTCAGCAGCCCATGGTTACCCGCGCCAAGAAGTCCATCGCTGGCTTCCATGTTCGCGAGGGCCAGGCTATTGGCTGCAAGGTTACGCTGCGTGGCGACCGCATGTGGGAATTCCTCGATCGCCTGCTGGCTATCGCCCTTCCTCGCGTGCGCGACTTCCGCGGTATCTCCCCGAAGAGCTTCGACGGCCGTGGTAACTACACCATGGGCATCACCGAGCAGCTCATCTTCCCCGAAATCGACTACGACAAGATCGATCGTACTCGTGGTATGGACATCACCTTCGTCACCACTGCTGAAGATGACGTGGCGGCCAAGGCTCTTCTCGATGCCCTCGGCTTCCCGTTTAAGGATTAAGCAACTACACTCCGCAAAACGAGTGAGTTAAAGAAAGAAGGATATGAATGGCTAAGAAATCGATGATCGCCAAAGCGAAGCGCGAGCCGAAATTCTCGACCCGCCAGCACAATCGCTGCAGCCGTTGCGGTCGCCCCCGCGCGTATTACCGCAAGTTTGGCCTGTGCCGCGTGTGCCTGCGTGAACTGGCTAACAAAGGCGAACTTCCTGGCGTTACGAAGTCTTCCTGGTAAGAACCGGATTCAATCGTCACGTTAGGTGTGCTGCTAGCGAAGGCGCGCGCATCACGGGTGCCCGCGAACCGCGCTTTCAGCTCATCACGAACCAAAGGAGAAACAATGAGCATGAACGACCCCATCGCAGATATGCTTACGCGTGTGCGTAACGCAAATTCTGCGGGCCACGATACGGTTTCGATGCCCTCCAGCAAGAAGCTGGTGGAAATCGCCCGCATCATGCACGAAGAGGGCTATATCGCCGGCTACGAGATTGAACCCGCTAGCCCCCGCGATATCCTCGAGATCACGCTGAAGTACGGCGCCAAGAAGAACCGCACGATCCGCGGCATCAAGCGCATCAGCAAGCCCGGCCTGCGCATCTACGCCGGCAAGGACGAGCTGCCCCGCGTTCTGGGCGGTCTTGGCACTGCAATCATTTCCACGTCTCAGGGCGTTATGGCCGACCGCGATGCTCGCAAGAAGGGCATCGGCGGCGAAGTCATTGCCTACATCTGGTAAAGGAAGGGAGCGATAGTATGTCTCGTATTGGTAAGATGCCTGTCGTCATCCCCGAAGGTGTCGACGTTACCATCGACGGTTCCACCGTCACTGTGAAGGGCAAGCTGGGTGAGCTCACCCGCACCTTCCAGTCCATTCTGAAAATTTCTCAGGTCGACAACACCATCGTGGTGGAGCGTCCTGATGATTCCCGCGAAGCAAAGAGCCTCCACGGCCTCACGCGTACGCTGATCCAGAACATGGTCATCGGCGTGTCGGAAGGCTACTCCAAGAAGCTCGAGCTCGTCGGCGTTGGCTACCGTGCCGCTCTCAAGGGTTCCAACCTTGAGCTGTCCCTCGGTTTCTCGCATCCCGTTGTTGTCGAGCCCCCGGCTGGCATCACGTTCGAGGTTCCCAGCCCCACGGAAATCTTCGTGAAGGGTTCCAGCAAGGAAGCCGTCGGTCAGGTTGCCGCTAATGTTCGCGCCTGGCGCAAGCCCGAACCCTACAAGGGCAAGGGTATCCGCTACGAGGGCGAGCATGTCCGTCGTAAGCTCGGCAAAGCCGCCAAGTCCGAATAAGCGCGAAGGGATACGATATGAAGAAGCTTCAGAAAAAGCAAGCTGGGCTGCGTCGCCGTCATACCCGCGTGCGCGGCAAGGTTTCGGGTACGGCTGCCCGTCCCCGTCTGTGCATCACGCGCAGCAACTCCAACATGTACGCTCAGGTTATCGACGATGTAGCTGGCAAGACGCTCGTTGGCGTGTCCACGCTCGGCCCTGAGTTCAAGGCTACCGACAAGAAGGGCGCTACCGTCGAAGGTGCCGCCGCGCTTGGCGAGATTATCGGCAAGAAGGCTATCGATGCCGGTATCACCGAAGTCGTTTTCGACCGTGGCGGAAACCTGTATCACGGGCGCATCAAGGCTGTTGCCGAAGGTGCCCGCGAAGCAGGCCTGAAATTCTAAGAGAGGGTTAGTATGGCTCGTAAGCAAGAACATCAGTCTGACGTTCCTGAGCTTCAGGAGCGCGTGGTATACATCAATCGCGTTTCCAAGGTTGTCAAGGGTGGCCGTCGCTTTGGTCTCACCGCCCTGGTCGTCGTAGGCGACGGTAACGGCAACGTTGGCATCGGCATGGGCAAGTCCCAGGAAGTGCCCATCGCCATCCGCAAGGGTGTCGAAGACGCCAAGAAGAACATGTTCTCCGTGCCGCTCACTGCTGCCGGTACGCTTCCTCACGAAGTGATCGGCGAGTACGGCGCAGGCCGTGTGCTCATCAAGCCGGCTACGCCCGGTACCGGCGTTATCGCCGGCGGCGCTGCTCGTGCCGTCATGGAGCTCGCTGGCGTCAAGGACGTTTTCGCGAAGTCTCTGGGCACCGACAACGTTATGAACGTGGTCAAGGCTACCGCTGCTGGCCTGCAGTCCATGCAGAGCCCCGAAGAAGTGGCCGAGCGCCGCGGCATTTCGGTCGCCAAGATCTACGGCTGGAAGGACAGTGAATAACCCATGGCAGAGAAGAAGACGCTGCACGTAAAGCAGGTACGTAGCGCCATCGGCCGTCCCGCCACGCAGGGTAAGACCCTGAAGGCACTGGGTCTTGGCCGTATCGGCAAGGAACGCGACCTGGTCGACAACGAATCCGTTCGCGGTCAGATCTTCAAGGTCAAGCACCTGATCGAAGTCACCGAGAACAAATAAGTGCACAAGGCCCCGGGGTTTGCCTCCGGGGCCATATTTGGTAATATGCCAGATTGTGCATCTGGCACAGGAAGTTAGCTGGCGGCGAGCTGCCAGCGTATCCGCGAATAGCGGGTAAGCGAAAGGAGAATGCAGTAATGGAACTCAAGGATCTTAAGCCGGCAGAGGGCTCTCGTAAGAACCGCAAGCGCGTTGGTCGCGGTGCTGCTTCTGGTACGGGTAAAACCGCCGGTCGTGGTCTGAACGGTCAGAAGTCCCGCGCTGGTGGCGGCAAGGGTGCCGGTTTCGAGGGTGGCCAGACTCCTCTGGCGCGTCGTCTGCCGAAGCTCCCCGGCTTCCGCAACATCAACCGCGTGGAGTATCTGCCCGTTAACGTAAGCCGTCTCGAGGAAAAGTTCGAGGCTGGCGAAGTGGTCGACGGCGATAGCCTGAAGGCCAAGGGCATCATCAAGCATGCTGATGCTCCCGTTAAGGTTCTGGGCGATGGCGAAATCACCAAGGCCCTGACCGTCAAGGTGGACAAGGTATCCGCAAGCGCTGCCGCGAAGATCGAGGCAGCTGGAGGAAAGGTTGAGCAGCCTTGCTAAGTTCCCTGGTAGAAGCATTCAAGGTTAAGGAGCTGCGTAACAAGATTCTGTTTACGCTTGGCATTCTTGCCCTGTATCGCCTGGGTTCGTACATTCCGGTGCCCGGCATCCCGTTCGCCGCGTTCGCGCAGGCGTATCAGGAAGCCGGCGGCGCCGCTATGACGATGATTGACATCTTTTCTGGTGGCGCGCTTTCTCACTTCAGCGTGTTCGCGCTGGGCATCATGCCTTACATCACTGCATCCATCATCATGCAGCTGATGCAGGGTGTTATCCCCGCCGTGGGCCGCTGGGCCAAGGAAGGCGAAGCCGGCCGTAAGAAGATTACGCAGACGACGCGTTGGCTCACGCTCGCGCTTGGTCTCATCAATGCCGTTGGTTACCTGCTGCTCTTCCAGTCCAGCACGTACGGCGTAACGTTCTCTTCTGAAGTGCCCTATGGCCTCACGTGCTTCCTCGTGGTGTTCACGCTCGTTGCCGGTACCGGCTTCATCATGTGGATGGGCGAGCTCATCACGCAGCGTGGCATTGGCAACGGTATGTCGCTCATCATCTTCACGAGCATCGTCTCGCGTGTGCCCTCGGCTATCTTCGAGAGTGCCACGAGCCAGTCCGATGCAGGCATGGGCCTGGCTATCACGCTGCTCATCCTCGCTGTGGTAATCATTGCCATTCCCGCGATCATTTTCATGGAGCGCGCTCAGCGCCGCATTCCCGTTAGCTACGCCAAGCGCGTGCAGGGTCGTAAGATGATGGGTGGCCAGTCCACCTACATCCCCCTGAAGGTGAATGCCGCGGGCGTTATCCCCATCATCTTCGCGAGCTGCCTTATCTACTTCCCGGCGCAGATTGCCGCGCTGTTCAACGTAGATTGGCTCAACTCGTTCGCGAACGCTATCTCGAGCGGATGGGTCAACTGGGTGCTTACGTTCGTGCTGATCATCTTCTTCGCGTATTTTTACACGTCGATGGTGTTCAATCCCGAAGAGCTTTCCAGTAACCTGCAGAAGCAGGGTGGCTTCGTGCCTGGCATTCGCCCTGGCACGGCTACCGTGAACTACATCAAGAGCGTGATCAAGCATGTCACGCTTCCCGGTGCCATGTTCATTGCCGCTGTTGCAGTTGTGCCTTCCATCCTGTTCTCGTTTACGAACAACTATCTTATTCAGGCGTTTGGCGGTACGTCCATCCTCATCATGATCGGCGTTGCCCTCGACACCATGAATAAGGTCGAGTCCCAGTTGAAGATGTACAACTACGATGGCTTCTTCAAGTAAAGGAAGTGTTGCGTAATGAATATCGTACTCCTCGGAGCACCCGGTGCCGGTAAGGGCACGCAGGCTGCGAAGCTGGTCGAGAAGTTTGGCATGTGCCACATCTCCACGGGCGACATCCTGCGCGCTGCCGTGCGTGACCAGACGGAACTTGGCGTGAAGGCCAAGGGCTTCATGGATGCCGGCGAACTTGTTCCCGACGAGCTCATCATCGACCTCATGAAGGAGCGCATCCAGCAGCCCGATACGCAGGCTGGCGTTTTGTTCGACGGTTTCCCTCGCACCACCACGCAGGCCGTTGCTCTCGATGGTATGCTCAGCCAGCTCGAGCGTCCGCTCGATGCCGCTCTGCTCATCGACGTCGACTTCGAAGTCATCGTCAAGCGCCTTACCAGCCGTCGTATGTGCCGCGAGTGCGGCTTCATCGGCTCTGAGTCCGATGGTGCTTCGTGCCCGAAGTGCTCTGGCGAAATGTACCAGCGCGACGACGACAACGAGACCACGGTGCGTAACCGTCTCGACGTCTACGAGAAGTCCACGGCTCCGCTGATCGACTACTATCGCGGTAGTGATCTTCTGGTTGCCGTTGATGGCGATCGCGATCCGAACGTCGTTCTCGACGACATCGTTGCGAAGCTCAACCTGTAAATCAGGATTGCATAACGTGCATGTGGGGCAGGGAAGTATCCCTGCCCCTTTTAATATCCTGTGAGCTATTCATCAGGGCATCCATTGCGAAGATAGGCGTGATTCCCTAGCCTACGGTAGGCGTTGTGCTCATCCTTATTTATAATGAGCGCAGTATGCAAACGTCTTTTGAAAGAATCCGCGACCTCGTCGTCACCTTCCTACGCACTCATGCGAGGGAAGTGAGTCATTATATTCGCTGCGCGGCGGCGCTTATTGCCATTGCGCTCTTCCTGGAAATATTTGTATTCAACTTCAATCATTGGGCTACGCTCGGGTATGACTGTGTGAATCTTTCCAGTAAGCTCACGCTCCAGCAGAATGAGACCGACGAAACGTATCGCATCACCGAGGCTGATAACGTCATTGAGTTCTCGAACCTGAATAAAGAGGTGAAGAACGTACGCATCGACTTCGATGGGAATCAGTCGGCGCAAAACGTGCAGGTGAAAATAGAGTTCACCGACGAAGGCCACGAGACGTACTTCGATTCGACTGAGTATTCTTCGGGCGTGCCCGTGCGCACGGTGGCCACGAATGATGACGGTACGGAATACCTGAAGCTCAACACTACGGGTCTCACGAACAACTTGCGCATCGAGATCACGGGCGAGGATGTTACGTATCCCATCAAGATCAAGGCCGTGTATATCAACAACACGTACCCGTTCTGCTTCTTGGGAACGCGTTTTCTCATCGCGCTTGCCGTCATAACGTTCGTGTATCTGTTCCGTCCCAAGTCGTCTATCTACCGTATCTCGGTGGTGGAATCGACCAGGTTCTCGAAGGCCTGCATTTTTGCGGCGAATATCCTCGAGATTTACCTGGTGTCCGTGTTGCTGTTCACGGGTTCGAATCTCGTGGGTGTTGCCACGCAGGCATACAATTCCGGCTCATGGGATCCCACGAGCGTCATCACCACGTTCGAAGTGGGTGGTGAAAACTCGCAGCAGTATGCGCGTCTGGCCGAAGCCATGTCGCATGGGCAGCTGTACCTCGATGAGGAGCCGCCTGAGTGGCTACAGGAAATGGACAACCCGTACGATAAGGGCGCACGTGACGAATTGCAGAAGGCCACGGGCGAGTCGTATCTTTGGGATGTTGCCTATTACCAGGGGCATTACTACGTGTACTTTGGCGTGGTTCCCGTCATCGTGTTCTATTTGCCGTATTTGCTGCTCACGGGCGGCTCGTTCCCCACGGCAGTGGGGGTGTGGATTGCCGCAGTTGCGTTCATCCTCGGCTGCACGGCGTTGCTCCATCGCTTCGCCCGTCATCATTTCAAGCATGTGAGCTTGGGTCTCTACCTGTTGCTGCAGATGCCCCTCGTATTCTGCTGTGGCATTCTCTACCTGGTGAAATTCCCCACCTTCTACTCGCTTCCCATCATGATGGCGCTCGCGTTTTCCATGTGGGCGCTCTATCTGTGGATGCGCGGTCGTTCGGCGAAGCATCCGCTGGGCTTCTATCTGGGTGGGTCGTTGTGCATGGCCTTGGTCATGGGCTGTCGTCCGCAGTTTATTCTGCTTGCGCTGGTGGCCATTCCGCTGTTCTGGCGTAGGTACATTTCTGAGCGCCGCATCCTCACGAAGCGCGGGGCCATCGAATTCCTCTGCCTCATCGCCCCGTTTGTGGTGGTGGGCATGGGCATCATGCTGTACAACTACGCGCGATTCGGCAGCTTCACCGATTTCGGCAGCAACTACAACCTTACGACGAA
>JAILNP010000085.1:0-3086 GCA_024691475.1 Eggerthellaceae bacterium | reverse complement strand
TCGAACATGGCCTCGGGCACGCCCGGGGCCAGCACGCCGGAGCGCACGTCCCAGTTCACGTGGAGCGCGCCCCCTATCGTTGCCGCCTGAAAGTCAATTCCCACCTGGGGAGTCTGCGTAATGCCATAATCGATGGACCAGCTATGCTCGAACTCGCTCGAACGATCATCGGCAACGGCGGACGTAAACACGAACGGATAGCTGGGCGTCTCGCCATCGAGCTGCTTCATCACGTCGCGGATGACCTTCACGCCCGAATAGGCGCTATGCTCGACGATGGCCATAAGCTCACCCGCAGCCTGGTGCGCAAGCTCACGCAATGTGCTCTCGGACGATCCGAGCACTGCGAAACCCGTAGACGTGAAATCGCCAACGAGCTTCGGCACGTCTTCGTGATACGGACGGCGATTGAACAGCGTCACCGTGATGGCATTGCGCTCCTGCGCGGACCAGAACGAAATAACCTGCGCATACAACGCCAAAAGCAATGCACTGGGGCTTACCTCCACGCTCTGCGCAACCTTGCGGAAGCAATCCCACTCAGTTTCGTCGAGCGTGCATTCCAGGCGGGTGAAGCGCTTTTCCCACTCTCCCGAACACATGGGCACATCGACGCCGAGGGCAATATCGCCCAGGCGACCCTGCCAGTATTCGCGCGCTTTGGAATCATCTTCCGCCTGAAGGGCGAGAACATAATCGCGGAACGTGATGCGCGCGGGCTCCTGGGAAAGCGATCGACCATGGGCGACTTCGAACAGATCGTCCAAGATGCGCATAATGCCCGTCCAGTCAGCCACCAGGAAGTCAATGGAAACATGAACGGTACGCACGGAGCCATGCGTGCTATAGCCAATGCCCATGAGCGGAGGAACGCTCGCATCATGCACCATGTGCGACATCTGCTCGCGCAGGTCGAGCAGAGCGCTTTCGTCTTCGCTATGGGCTTCCACGATGCGCGGCACTTCCACTTGGCTCACAGGTAGAACCTGTTGGAAACCCGCTTCGTCAAAACGCGTGCGCAGGGCATCATGAGCGGCTACCACCGTTTCGTACGCACGTTGGATATCGGCGACTTCCAACTCGCGCGCGCCAATCTCGAAATATGCATGACACGAAACGCCGCCGCCGGAAACGGAATCGCGGCGACCCAGCAGATACGCAGACTGCACATCGGTAAGGGGGAACGGCTGATGTGCATCCTCGGGATGCGCCCGGAATGACGACGACCCCCCATGCTCGAGCTCGTCCATAATCTGGGAGCGATTCGCCTTGATGGCAGCACGCAATTCATCAGGCAGTTTGCCATGCTCAGTGCGGAAGCGCAGCTTGCCGTCTTCCACCCACAGTTTCACGCCCTGTCTGGCCGCATCGGAAATAATCTCAGCTGCATTCTGATTCATGAAAAGCCCTTCTTGCCGTATGTACCTACCAACCCCGCAAGGGGTTTGAGTCAAAAAGTTAGGTATTGCTAACTGTGCGGATGTCAGGATACACTAACTCGGAAAGATTGTTATCCCATGTTCAAATTTTTTTCCATGTATGTAAGAAAGATAGAGGAGATTCGTGAACATCCCAACGTTGAAGACCTGGCTATACGAAAACATCGCCGAACTAGTCGGTGCGGAACCCGAAGAGCTCGAAGGAAGCGACTCGCTCTACGACATCGGACTCCAGTCAATCACGCTCATGCAACTTATCGATCGCGCCCATGGACAAATGGGCGTTTTGCTGTCATACGCAGATGCCATCGAGGCGCCCACGCTTGATGCGCTCGTGAAATGCGCGGAAGAGGCAGGCGTGAAGGAGCCGGAAACGGAGCAGGACGCCAGCAAGGCAACCCAGTCTGCCCCACGCGAAGACGAATCATTCGCGCTCTCCATCATGGGCCATGCGTACTGGGCAGGCAGGCAGGATATGGCGGGAAACGGAGGCGTTCCCGCCCACTTCTACCACGAATTCACGGCAAATCGCATTGACGCTAGCCGCCTCGACTACGCGCTCGGCAAGGTGTTCGAACGACACCCCATGCTGCGTGCGCGCGTCGACGAAAGCGGCCGTCAGCACATCTGCGACTCCCCCGCCCACCCCACGTGCACCGTTCACGATTTCTCGACCCTCAGCTCGTGCGACGAAGAACGAGCATACGAGGCCTTCCGCTCGGGCATGGTGAACAAGACCATGGACATTTCGAAGGGCGAAGTATTCGACGTGCACCTCGTGCACCGCTGCAATGAATCGAGCGTTCTGGCCATCCTCCTGGATATGGGCGTTTCCGACGCACGCAGCTTCCGCACGGTCCTTGGCGAACTGGCGCATTACTACGTTGCCCCCCATCAGGAGCTACCCGCCGTCACGGCCGATTATCGTACGTACATTGCACGCCTTGCGCAACAAAGCGAGCAGGAGCAAAGTGATCGCGCCTGGTGGAGCGAACGCCTGGACAGTCTGCCCGACCAGCCGCGCCTTCCTCTCGCAGGCAACAAGGAATCACCCGAAAACCGCTCGTATCGCCTGAACATGCGCCTTTCCACCAGCGAATACAACGCACTCGACGCCCTAGCGCGCCGTGAGGGAGTCACGCTCACGGCGCTGCTCATGACGCTGTTCGGCTACGTCGTCCAGAACTGGAGCGAAAACGAGCGCTTCATCTTGAACGTACCCGTATTCAGCAGGCCCACCGACATCCCCGGCATCAACGACGTCGTAGGCGACTTCACGGGGTCGGTACTCGTGGACGTGGACATCGATTCGGAAAAGCCCTGGCGCGACGCGTTGCACAACGTGCACCATGCACTTGCCGAAACGCTGAGCCATCATGAGTACCCAGGCGTAAAGGTGCTGCGCGACCTTTCCAAATACCGCGGCGAACCCGCCCGCGCATCGATCGTCTTCACCTCTGCCATGGGCATCGGCGAGCTCTTCAGCGAAGAATTCCGCGCTAACCTGGGCGAACCCACATGGATTACCAGCCATAGCCCCTACACGGCACTCGATGTGCAGCTAAGCCTGGTCGCAGGCGCGCTCCACGTGAACTGGGACGTGCGCTCCGGCGTGCTGGCCCCGGGCGTGCCCGAGGCCATGTTCGA
>JAILNP010000076.1:0-3376 GCA_024691475.1 Eggerthellaceae bacterium | reverse complement strand
CGGGGCAATGATGGTGACTTCCGCACCCATGATCTTCAGCGCAGGGATAAGCGAACCGCATACGCGGCTATGGCCGATGTCGCCCACAATGCCCACATGCAGCTTGTCGAGGCTGCCCTTGGCACGCCAGATGCTGAACAGGTCGAGCAGCGCCTGCGTGGGATGCTGGTGCTTGCCGTCGCCGGCGTCGATGACGGCAGCGGGCGTATGCTGGCTGATGAGACGCGGCACGCCAGCGTGGCGGTCGCGCACGATGACCATGTCGATCTTGTAGGAGTCGAGCGTTTCCAGCGTGTCGACCAGGCTTTCGCCCTTCACGACGGACGTGCTCTTGCCGCCAAAGTTCAAGACGTCGCACGACAGGCGCTTTTCGGCCAGCTCGAAGCTGGACTTGGTGCGCGTGGAGGGCTCGTTGAACATGTTCACGACGGTGACGCCCTTCAGCAGGGGCACCTTCTTGATCTTGCGCTCGTTCACTTCCATGAACGTGACGGCGGTTTCCAGAATCTGCATGATGTCATCGGCGGAGTATTCCGTGATGTCGATGAGATGCTTATGGTTGAAGGCCATTACCTGCCACCTCCCAGCGGGGCGGAACCGGCGCGAGAGCCCGGTTCGATATCCAGAATGTCGACTTCGGACTTGCCGTCCACTTCTTCCAGGAACAGACGAACGTTCTCGTCGGAGGAAGAGGGCACGTTCTTGCCCACGAAGTCGGCGCGGATGGGAAGCTCGCGGTGACCGCGATCGACCAGGACGGCCAGCTGCACCGTCTTGGGACGGCCCAAATCCATGAGGGCGTCGAGCGCCGCGCGAATGGTGCGGCCCGTATAGAGCACGTCGTCGACGAGGATGATATCCTTGCCGTCGATGTTGAACGGGATATGGGTCTCGTGGACCTCGGGGGCCAAATGCGTGAGATAGTCGTCGCGATAGAAACTAATGTCGAGATGACCGAAGGGAACTTCCACCCCCTCGATTTCCTGAATCTTGCTCACCAGCTTCTTCGCCAGCAGGTCTCCCCTGGTGACGATGCCGACAAGCGCGATGCTCTGGGCGCCATGGTTAGCTTCCAGAATCTGGTGGGCGATACGCGTAAGGGATCGCTCGATTTCCGTGCCATCCATGCACACGGATTTCACTTGCGCATTTCCGCTCATACACACTCCTTTCGAAGATGAGTGCGTACAAAGCGACCTGGTGCACCCGCCGCGCAACGCCCTTTCGGGTTTGCGGGCGCATCTTGCCTGCCAGAAGGCATAAAAATAACCTTCGTCGACAGACAAAGGCTTACGATTGCAGTTCTGCTTGTAGTACGTTTGCAGCTTGCAAGCCTTGTCGGTCTCTCTGTACCGCTTTTAAAGGACGACGCCATTGTACGTGGGGGCGCATCGGCGCGCAACCCCCCTTCTACAAAATGAGACGAGGCCCGCACGAATGCAGACCTCCAAACATGGGGAGGGGCGGGCTTACGGGGCCCGCCCCTCTGTATGTCAACGCTATGCGTTTAACGTACGGGTGACGCTATACCCTTAGTTACCACTGAGGGTACCCGCCGCTACCGTCCAGCCAACCGTACCGAGGTTATTAGTCTCAGCTAACGGAGTAATCACAGTGCCAAATGCGCCAAGGTTGCCGCCACCGAAGGTGACCTCAAGCACACCTGCGGTATTACCCGAAGCAGCAGGAATGTTCCACTGTCCGTTGGTAAGCGTGCCAGCATGGGTAGAGCCGACAAAGTTACCAAGCGAAACCGTCTGAGTACCACCAGTAAGCGTGAGGTAGACGTGGTCAGCCTGGGTAGCCGTGCTCGAATCAATCGTCACACCAGAACCGGCCGTTACCGTAAGATCGGAAACATGCACGGGGAAAATGGAGTAATTCTTGAGCGACGTAGCCCCAGGACCCTGAATCGAACCGCTACCATTGACAACGTAGTTCACGGCAACGGGAACGAGAACCTTCATGTTCGTTTCGCTGGAGTTGTTGGTAACGTCAATAGACGTATCCGTGACCAGATTCAGCTGCGTGGTGGTTCCGTTACCGCCATCAGTGGTAACGGAAGGCGACGGATTATCGGCGAACGCAAGGCCGGGAACCATAAGCGCGAAGGCGCACACGATAGCAAAAGCGAGGACAATCCACTTATTCTTGATTGACGTCATAACATCACATCCTTTATGAGAAACAAAACTCGACATGGTTGGACGCACAAACTCACCCCTCGTGTCCCTAAGAATTTCCATATAGGTAATACGCGGCAGTCGCACGGGCCACCTCATCGTCATCGGTAACGATGAGGAGAATGACCCCTGTCACCGGCGAGCCGAATTCGGCATGCGTGAATAACTGCCCATCGGAGAACAGCGTCATGCCCTCCTCGTATCCCTGAAACACAACATTGGCCGCATACACACCCTCGTCGAGGGGTCGGCTCAACTCGATATCTGCGACGTATTCGCCCGGATAGATTGCGCCCGATTCGTAGAGCACCTCACCGGTATCCTGCAAGGAGATCGTGAACTTCTGAGCGCAATGGTTGTTTTCGATGTTCTCGACGTTTAGGCCGCTCGCCTGAGTCGACCCAGGAGATATTTGCACAAAGGGAGAGACGGAAATCTGCATGGAATGCTCGTCTACATACTGCTTGAGATCCTCCTGGATCTCCTCATCCGTCTTGCCCTCGTAATAGCCCTTCTGGGCGTTGGGATCGAGCCACTGGCTGTTCAGGAAGGTAAAAGCGCCAACAGCCCCTACGGCAGCCAATACCAGAACAGCCAGTGCAATTTTGAACGGCAGCGGAACCAGAATGGGTCGTGCCGAGATGATGATGCAAGGCGTTACGCCCTCGCCCGAAGGCAGCTCCTTGAAGTGAACTTCGCCATCGTCATCGGAAACGTTGGCAGTAGCATGCGAGGCGGTAACATCCTCCCCCGCATCTTCGGCCTGCTTGGCCTTCTTGCCCTTAAGGGCCTTGTACGAGCCCTTCACCTTGAAGCCGGAACCGGGAACCTCTTCCAGATGCTGCTTGCCGTTTTCGTCTACGGTGAGTTTTCCTGGCTTGAACTGAACGATGAACCGACCCGAGCTAGGCATGCCCGTGACGTCGATTTCGCATTTATGCAGATGAGCATGGTCGGCCGTAACCGCAACAAAGGACTTCCCCTTGAAGGGAACGGTAAGGACATTGGTATTTCCGGTCGTTTCAGACACGGCTCCCCCTTCGAAGGCCGCCTTACCCCAAACCGCAAAGCACATTCTATTCGCCAGCCCACGAATGGTACTAATCTTATCACATATATGTACCCGCCATCATTACGACAAGCCCCGAACATAGCAACGCCTGGCCTACGAGCGTAAGCCAGGCGTTGGTTCG
>JAILNP010000036.1:0-3123 GCA_024691475.1 Eggerthellaceae bacterium | reverse complement strand
CCCAACAACTCACAGCAACAAGCGCCGTGCGAGCAGCGGAGCGGGGCGTGCCTCGGCGGTACGCCGCCGGGCCCCGCGGTGCAAGTCCAACCCAGCAGGGTGGGCTTACATCATGCCGCCCATTCCTCCCATGCCGGCAGCAGCGGCTGCAGCGGCGGCGGAAGCGTCGGCTTCCTTCGGGATCTCGTTCACGGTGCAGTCGGTGATCAGGATCAGCGTAGCCACGGAAGCGGCGGACTGCAGAGCGATGCGGGTAACCTTGACGGGGTCATTGACGCCCATCTCGATCATGTTGCCATACTCGCCGGTGGCGGAGTTCAGGCCGAAGCCCTTCTCCATGGAGCGAACCTTCTCGACAACGACGGAGCCTTCGAAGCCAGCGTTCTTGGCGATCTCGCGCATGGGGGCAACCAGGGCCTTGCGCACGATCTCGACGCCAATCTCCTCGTCCTTGTTGTCGCACTTCACGGCGTCCAGCGCGGGCAGAGCGTCAACCAGGGCAACGCCGCCGCCAGCAACGATGCCTTCCTCAACGGCAGCGCGAGTAGCCTGCAGAGCGTCTTCGATGCGGCTCTTCTTTTCCTTGAGCTCGCTTTCGGTAGCAGCGCCAACCTTCAGCACGGCAACGCCGCCGGTGAGCTTGGACAGGCGCTCCTGCAGCTTCTCGCGGTCGAAGTCGGAATCGACGCGTTCGATTTCAGCCTTCAGCTGCTCCTTGCGCTCTTCGATGGCCTGCTTGTCGCCAGCGCCGTCGACGATGAGCGTGTTATCCTTGTCGACCTTGACGCTCTTGGCATGGCCGAGCATTTCCACGGTGGCGTCGGCAATGGTCATGCCGAAGTCCTTGTCGACAACCTGGGCGCCAGTGACGATGGCGATGTCCTCCAGGATGCGCTTGCGGCGATCGCCGAAGCCAGGAGCCTTGATGGCGACAACGTTCAGGGTACCGCGCAGCTTGTTCAGCAGCAGGGTGGCCAGAGCCTCGCCCTCGACGTCCTCAGCGATGATCAGCAGCGGACGGCCGGACTTCATGACGGCTTCCAGCAGACCAACCATATCCTGGATGTTGGAGATCTTCTGGTCGGTGAGCAGGATGTAGGGATCCTGCAGGTTGGCTTCCATCTTCTCCATGTCGGTGGCCATGTAGGGGCTGATGTAGCCGCGAGACCACTGCATGCCCTCTACGTGCTCGAGGTCGATGCCGAAGGTTTGGCTTTCCTCGACGGAAATGGCGCCGTCCTTGCCTACCAGGTCCATGGCCTCGGCGATCTTCTCGCCGATGGTAGCGTCGCCAGCGGAGATGGTACCCACGTTGGCGATCTGGTCCTTGCTCTCGATTTCGATAGCGTCGGCCTTGATGGTCTCGACAACGGCGTCGACACCCTTCTGAACGCCGCGGCGGATGCCCAGGGCGTCGGAGCCAGCGATGACGTTGCGCAGGCCCTCGGTGACGATGGCGTCGGCCAGCAGCGTAGCGGTGGTGGTACCGTCGCCAGCAGCGTCGTTCGTCTTCACGGCAGCTTCGCGAACCAGCTGGGCGCCCATGTTCTCAACGGGGTTCTCCAGCTCGATTTCCTTGGCAACCGTAACGCCGTCGTTGGTGACCAACGGAGCGCCATAGGACTTTTCCAGAGCCACGTAACGACCCTTGGGGCCAAGCGTGACCTTTACGGCGTTAGCAAGCTTGTTCACGCCAGTGGCAAGTGCGCCACGGGCGTCGGTGTCAAACAGAACATCCTTAGCCATGTTGTTCAGTTTCCTTTCAATAGCGAATAGTGAAAACCCGCGTTATGCAACCGCGGGAAAAAGAGCACTGTTAGCCCTGGATAGCGTAGATATCGTCGGCGCGCAGGATGATGACCGTTTCGCCTTCGACTTCGATTTCGGTGCCGCCGAACTTGCCATAGATGACATGGTCGCCAACGGCAACGGGCATGGGCAGACGGGAGCCGTCTTCGGCAAGCTTGCCCTCGCCCACGGCCAGGACAACGCCCGTGGTGGGCTTTTCCTTGGCGCTGCTGGCGATGAACAGGCCAGACGCGGTGGTCTCTTCCACTTCGTCCTGCTTGACAATGACGCGATCGCCCAACGGTTTCAGATTCATAGCACAGCCTTCCTTTCACTGACCGCCGCAATGCGGCTTGTCTTTTATGCTTGAAGAGTGCTAGCACTCAATGGGTACGAGTGCCAAACAACGCTTGCCATCATAGCATTGGGAAGGGCGTATGCAAGCGTTTTCAAATAATCTGAGCGTGGGTAACTCAACCGTTACCTTTGCACCACATCGGGCACGGAAGCCCACACGCACGCGTGCGCAGGGCAAACGCTAGCAGCCAGGCGCAACCAGGCCGCGTTCGTACGCGATAACCACCAGCTGGGCGCGATCGTGCGCGTCGAGCTTGCCCATGATGCGCGCCACGTGCGTCTTCACCGTGGCCGGGGAAATTACCAGCTCCTCGGCAATCTGCTCGTTGCTCATGCCGCGCGCCACCATGCGCAGAATCTCGCGCTCGCGGTCGGTAAGCACGGAAAGCTCCACCGCGGCATGCGCGTCGCGCGCACGCGAATCGACGAACGTCTCGATGAGGCGACGCGTGATGGAGGGCTGAATAAGGGCATCGCCATCGGCCACCGTGCGAATGGCGCGCACGATGTCGTCGGGTTCGGAATCCTTCAGCATGAAGCCGCTGGCGCCAGCCTGCAAGGCGTCGTACACGTATTCATCGACATCGAACGTAGTGAGCACGAGCACGCGCGTACCCGCGAGCGAAGGCTCTGCAACGATCTTGCGCGTGGCGGAGATGCCATCTTCCAAGGGCATGCGAATGTCCATGAGCACCACGTCGGGATGGAGTTCCATGGCGCGGTCGTACGCGGCGATGCCGTTGTCGGCCTCGCCCACCACCTTCACGTGATCGTACGAGGAAATGATCAGGCGAAAACCGTTGCGCACCAGGTCCTGGTCGTCAACGATGAGAACGGTCACGTCACGCGCGTCGTTCAGCGCGGCTTCCGCCAAGCGGGCCGCCTCCTCGCTCTGCGCGCGCAAGCGGGCATTCGCCTCGCGGAAGCTCTCGCTATTCGGGTTGGATGCTCCAATCAGATCGTCCATGCTACTCCCTT
>JAILNP010000190.1:0-9925 GCA_024691475.1 Eggerthellaceae bacterium | reverse complement strand
GCGAACTCGGTTACCGTGCGTGGCCCTCGCAATATCGTACGCACGGCAACCGAGTTCCCCTACATCGATCGTACGTCCGTGCAGGTGTACATGGGCTCTGCTATCGAAATCGCCGCAACGCTGTGGGCCTTCGGGCGCTCGGTGCTCAGCAAGTCGACGCTTGCATTTTGTAGCGACCCTGCGCAGCTGCCCATTTTGAAGCGCATTTCAATTGCGGGTACGCCCGAGGAGTTTGCCGACATTGCCGCATCGCTGGGCTTGCAGCTTTCTGCGCGCAGTGCTCGCCGCATTATGGATGGCCAAATCCAGCCGCTTCAGGATCTTGCCTCTCAAGTGGTCATTCGCGATGAAAACGCCAAGCCCCCGCGCGTCAAGAAGAGCGCTGCGACCGCTCATGCTGCCGACCAGCCGGATGATGGGCTCCTTCATGTCGACCCACGTTCGCTGAAGATTGCCCCCGAGGACCTTGCTGCGTTTCGCGCAGGCGTTGCTCGGGCCTATGCCGATCTTGCCGAAGCGTATTACCTCGACGAAAACGTGGTGCCGTCGGTCTCCGTGCAGAAGAATGGCATTCGCATTACCATCCCCGTCGTCATGGAGCGTTAGCTCCGCCTTCCTCACATATGCTGTCGTCGCGTTTTGCTGCGCAGAATCAGCATGGTTTCACCACGAATAGGGGGCTCACGCAATTGCCCTGTTCGCAAAATACGGATAAAATGAGTCGATAAGATGCAATATCGCAGCAAAGTCGCACTACGATAGGAAATACAACGTGCCGAACGATTCGCAGCAACAAATTGGCTTCTTGAAAGTCTCGTCCAAGTCTTCGCCGGCTTCCGTAGCCGGTGCTATCGCCGGCATGGTTAAAGATGGCGTCGATGTCGAAATTCAGGCAGTGGGCGCCGGTGCCGTCAATCAGGCGGTAAAAGCTATAGCTATTTCGCGTGGTTTTCTTTCTCCTATCGGTATTGAAGTTGCTTGCATTCCGTATTTCGCCGATATTGTTATCGATGGTGAATATCGCACTGCCATTCGCTTCAAGGTCATTCTCCATTACCTGAAGAACGGTGCCACCATCGGCGAAAACGTGTAATTCAAACCCAAAGGTTCCACTTCATGTTCGAAAATACTACCTTCTGCATCACGACTTTCGGATGCCAGATGAACAAGCACGACGCCGAAAGGCTGTCGGGCCTTATGTCGTCGTTGGGTTCCGTGCCCGTTCAGACGAATGCTGAAGCCGACTTCTCCATTTTCGTCACGTGCTGCGTGCGCGAAAAGGCCGACGAGCGCCTTATGGGCACCGTTGCCACCATGAAGAACGACCCGGTGCGCCCAGGTAGCCCCTTCGGCAAGCGATTCGTGGCCATTGGCGGCTGCATTGGCCAGCGTGACGGCCAGAAGCTGCTTGATCAGCTGGAAAACGCCGATGTCGTATTTGGCACGCATAACATGGAAGCCCTGCCGCATCTGCTGCAGGAGGCCATTGAGGGCGGCATGCGTCGCGCCGAGCTCGTGGATGGCCGCGCCGAGTTTCACGACGACCTTCCCGAGGATCGCGAGCATCCCTGGGCTGCTTGGCTGCCCATCACGGTGGGTTGCAACAACTTTTGCACGTACTGCATTGTGCCGTACGTGCGCGGTCGCGAGCTGAGTCGTCCCATCGAGGAGATTGCCCAGCAAGCACAGGCCTATGTCGATGCGGGCGTGAAGGAGATCACCCTTCTGGGTCAGAACGTGAACTCCTATGGTCGCGATTTGTATGGCGAACCGCGCTTCGCCCAGGTGCTCGACGTGGTTTCGAAAACGGGCGTCGAGCGTATCCGCTTCGCTACCAGTCATCCCAAGGACCTTACCGATGAGGTTATCGAGCGTTTCGCCACGCTACCCAACCTCATGCCGGCATTGCACCTGCCCGCGCAGAGTGGCTCGAATCGCATTCTGAAAGCTATGAACAGGCGTTACACCGTCGAGCATTATCGTGAGCTCATCGAGAAGCTTCGCAAGGTTTGCCCTGATATCGCGCTTTCCACTGACATCATCGTGGGCTTTCCGGGCGAAACCGAGGAAGACTTCCAGGCTACGTACGACCTGGTGAACGAGGTTGGCTACAACCAGGTGTTTACGTTCATTTACAGCAAGCGCGAGGGAACCCCCGCTGCCGAAATGCAGGACGATACTCCGCGCGAGGTCATTCAGGAGCGCTTCGATCGTCTGGTCGAACTGGTGCAGCGCAATGCTGAGCGCTTGAACCTGGAACAGAATCAGGCGGGCGTGGTGCTTCCCGTGCTCGTTACGGGCGCCAGCAAGAACGATCCTTCCATCCTTGCGGGCAAGAGTCCTCGCAACCAGACGGTTCATGCGCGCGTGCCTCAGGGCATGAGCGCGAGCGATTTCGCTGGTTCCATCGTGGACATTCGCATCGACGAAGCCCATACCTGGTACCTGTGGGGGACGATGCTCTAATGCAGTGGCCTGCTGCCTCGGGTGAGAAAAGCCAGGTAGTATGCCCGCTTGATGTGCCCCTGGTTTGCGTGGTGGGTCCCACGGCTTCGGGCAAGACGGCGTTGGCGCAGCGTATTGCGGAACGCCTGAACGGTTGCGTCCTTTCCGCTGATAGCATGCAGATTTACCGTGGCATGGATATCGGCACGGGCAAGATTGCCCCCGCCGATCGCACGGTGCCGTACTATGGCCTCGACGTGGCTGCCCCGGGCAGCGCCTATTCCGCTTCACTGTTCCAGGAGTATGGCAGGGGAGTGGTGCTTCGCGCGTACGAGCAGGGCTGTCGCCCTATTGTGTGCGGTGGGACGGGTTTCTACGTGCGCGCCCTCGTTGATTCGTACGACTTTCCCGCAGGCGAGCAGGTGGGAAATCCGGTGCGCGATGCCTATAACGCGCGCATTGCAGAATGTGGCTGCGATGCCGTGTGGGCCGAGCTCAATCAACGCGACCCCGCTTCCGCGGCGCTTATCAATGCGCATGACGCCAAACGCGTCGTTCGTGCGTTTGAGCTGCTTAGCGAGGGTACGTCGTATGCAGAGCAGCATGCCAAGCTGCATGCCATCGGCGTGCATTTCCCGGTTACCATGATTGGCCTGCAAGTTGACCCTGAAATTCTGCGGCATCGCATCGACGCTCGCGTGGACCAGATGGTCGAAGATGGCCTGGTAGACGAGGTGCGTTCGTTGCTTTCCGAGGGTTTGCGCGATGCGCTTACCGCTCATCAGGCGATCGGCTACAAGGAAATCGTCCAGGCGCTCGACGGCGCCATTTCGCTTGACGAGGCCATTTCGCAAATCAAGTTTGCCACGCATCGCTATGCCAAGCGCCAGCGCACGTGGTTTCGCAAGGACAAGCGCATCACCTGGATATGCGCAGACCGTGATAATGGGGAAGAGCTGCTTTGTCGCTCTCTTAAAATCGTGGATACTGATGAAAAACGCTACGGAAAGGGCTGCGCATGAAACTCTCATTCACCAAGATGGATGGCCTGGGCAACGACTTCGTCATGATTGACGACATGGAAGGCGCAATCGAACTCGAACCCCGTCAGGTCGCCTATCTGTGCGATCGTCATTTTGGCATCGGTGGCGATGGCGTCATTCTGGTGCGTCCGAGCGAAAAGGACGATTGTGCTGGCTACATGCATTACTACAACGCAGATGGCAGCCTTGCCCAGATGTGCGGCAATGGCGTGCGCTGCTTCTCGAAGTTCCTCATCGACCATGGCTATGTCGATGCGTCTGCGGGTTCGTTCGTGGCCGACACGCTAGCCGGTCGTAGGCCCATTTCGTTCCAGGTTGACGAAGCGGGCAAGATGACCGTTGCCACCGTCGATATGGGTCAGCCCATCCTGGCGGCTGCAGAAGTGCCCGTGGCGCTTCCCGAGAACGCCCAGTACGAAGAGGGCGGCTACGTGCGCGAGACGGCCATCGATAGCCCCTGGGGTCCCTTCGAATTCACGTGCGTTTCCATGGGTAACCCCCACGCCATTACGTTCATCGAGGATTTCCAGGCGTTGCCGGATGCCATTTTCGACGATCCTAGCAATAAGTCGCTCGAAACGCTCAACTTGAACACCGTGGGTCGCTTCTACGAGAGCAACCCCGCCTTCCCCGAAAAGGCCAATATTGAGTTTATCCAGGTTTGCGAAGATGGCCTGCATATGCGCGTATACGAACGCGGTGATGGCGAGACGCTTGCCTGTGGCACTGGCGCGTGCGCGAGCAACGTGGCGGCAGCTCTTACGGGGCGTGCAGGCCGCGTGAATGACGTTCACCTGCGCGGCGGCGTGCTTCATATCGATTGGTCCAGCAATGGGCACGTGTTCATGACGGGTCCCGCTGCCGCTTCCTTCACGGGCGAAATCGAAATCGACTAGCGTAGGCGCTGGGTATGTCGGTCAACAAAAACCGCTTTCCGCTTCGAGAAACCGCCGAAGTTGCCGAACGAGCAATCCTCGTGGGCATTGATAGGCCTGGCGCTGCATGGCCTCTTTCGGAGACTATGGCGGAGCTAGAGCGCCTTACCGCCACGGCAGGTGCCGAAGTGGTTGCGCAGACCACCCAGCGTTTGGATGCACCCAACCCCCGTACGTTCGTGGGTAGCGGCAAGGCGGTTGAAATTGCCGAGCTCTGCACGGCGTATAGTGCCGATATCGTTATCTTCGACGATGAGCTTACGCCTTCTCAGCAGGGCAATTTGGAGAAGATTATGGGCCGTGACGTGAAAGTCATCGACCGCACGGCCCTTATTCTCGATATCTTCGCGCTCCACGCGACCACGCGTGAGGGTCGTCTGCAGGTGAAGCTTGCCCAGAATCAGTATCTCTATCCGCGCCTGCGTGGCATGTGGGCTCATCTTGCCAGCAACCGTATGGGTGGTGGCGTTGGTAGTCGCTTCGGCGAAGGCGAAAGCCAGCTCGAGGTCGACCGCCGCATCGTGCGCAATCGCATTACGTCTATTCGCCGCGAGCTTGCCGAGCTTGACAAGAACCGCTCCGTGCAGCGTCAGGGGCGTCAGGAAAGCGGTATGCTGCGTGTGGCCCTAGCAGGCTATACGAATGCGGGTAAGTCAAGTCTGCTTAATGCGCTTACGAATGCGTCGGTGCTTAGCTACGACAAGCTGTTTGCCACGCTCGATTCCACCACGCGCAAATACACGCTGCCCGAGGGGCGCGAGATCACCCTTACCGATACGGTCGGCTTCATTCAGAAGCTGCCTACCACGCTTGTTGAATCGTTCAAGAGCACCCTCGATGAGGTGCGCGAAGCGGACATCATCTTGCATGTGGTGGATGCCTCTTCGGATTATTTCGAAGGGCAGATGCGTGCGGTAGATGACGTACTGAACCAGATTGGCGCGCAGGATATCCCTTCGATTCTGGTGCTCAACAAGATAGATCTGCTTGACGACGAGGGTCGTGAAGCCTTGGCCTATCATTTCCCGAATGCTATGCAAATCTCTTCTGTTACGCGCGAAGGCCTCGATGCGCTGATTGCGCGTATTGTGAAGCTTGCTGCTGCCCAGGATGAGATTCTGCACGTATTGGTGCCGTATACGCGCGGCGATATTGTGGCGCTAGCGCATGAGCGTTGCTATATTGTGGAAGAACACTACGACGAGCAGGGGACGTGGATGACGATTCGCGTGAGCCCTTCGCTGGCGAGTAGGTTCGAGCAGTTTAGCGTACGCGCCTAAAGAGTGCCACGACCTTGCCCACGATGGCGCAGTCGCGCACGATAATGGGTTCCATGCTGGAGTTTTCCGGCTGCAGGCGAATGTGGTCTTTCTCGCGATAGAAGCGCTTTACCGTGGCGCCGTCTTCCACGAGTGCAACGACGATTTCGCCGTTATTCGCCGTGTTCTGTTCCTTTACCACGATGTAGTCGCCGTCGTTGATTCCGGCTTCGATCATGGATTCGCCATGCACCGAAAGCAGGAACGATGCCGAATCGCCCACGATTTCCGTAGGCAGCGTGATGGTTTCGGTGATATTTTCGTCGGCTAAGAGAGGTACGCCCGCGGCGACATTGCCCACGAGGGGAAGCTGCACCACGTTGCCGTACGAGGCAATAGGGGAGGGTTCGCTAACGGGAGCCGCCGCTTCGCCTGCAAGGGTGATGGAGCGGGACTTCAGCGGATCGCGGTGGATGTAGCCCTTGTCTTCGAGGGCCTTCAGGTGCACGTGAACGGTGGAAGGGGAGGAGAGCTGCATGCGTTCACACAGCTCGCGTACGGTGGGGCCGTATCCGTTTTCTTCGATGCAGGCGGTAATGCAATCGAGGACTGCTTGCTGGCGTTTCGTAATGTCCTTTGACATGCTGCACCCTTTCACACGAACAAATGTTTGATAAATTTGTTGACAAGAACTTATGTTCGATTTAGAGTATACACGAACAAAGGTTCTATGCAAGAGCAAGGAGGCAGAAATGAAGGACCTGAACGTCATGTATCCCATCGACGGAACGGCCGCACGTAAGCCTGATTGTTCTCGGTACAGCAATGAAAACGAGCACATCATCGACTTCACGCGCGCTGTTGCGGCATACGAAAAGAAGTATGCGGTCAATCCCATTGAAGATGCGTACCGTGCCCGCATGCGCGAACGCGTGCATGCTCGTTGTGCTCGCCTTGCATCGGAAAGCCAGCTCCTCACCGATTTCCGTTACGGAAACGTTCGGGGTATGCAGGTTACCGAGCCTTGCATGGGCCGTGTTATCGCTGCGGCATCTGTCTATGCTGCCGTGGCTATTGGCGCTATCTGCCTTACCCTCTAGGGCACCCCAGATGCTGCGTTCTGTGGTAGCTGCGTAAATGTCCGAGCCTGCTCTTTCCGGCGGGCTCGGGCGAATAAAATACCTTTATTCTCTCGAATCGGCCTAATATTATCCCAGTTGGTATGGTAATCTGACACCAGGCCGAAAGAGAGGAATTCACATGCGCTGTCCATCCTGCGGGCATACCGATTCCAAAGTTGTTGATTCCCGTCCTTCCGAAGATGGCACGAGCATTCGTCGCCGTCGTGAGTGCTTGAAATGCAATCGCCGCTTTACTACGTACGAACGTCTCGGCGAAAATCCTCTTGTTGTGCGTAAGTCCGATGGTACGTCGGAAGTGTACCGTCGCGATAAGATCCTTCGTGGTTTGTATATCGCTTGCGCAAAGCGCCATATCACGCCCGACCAGATCAATTCCGTCGTCGACGATCTGGAAACCGAGCTCAGGAACAAGAACTATACCGAGATTCAGTCCAAGGCTCTGGGTGACATGGTTCTTCAGCGTTTGAGGAACCTCGACGAAGTTGCTTACATTCGCTTTGCCAGCGTGTACAAAGACTTCAAGAACGTCGACGAATTCAATCAGGCCATCAAGGGTCTCTAGGCTATTTCGAAAGGTTTCATATGTCTTCTCTTACGTTGCCCGTAAAGGTGGTAAACGACAATGCCGTTTTGCCGGAAACCGCTTACGAAGGCGATGCTGGCATCGATCTGCGCTCCGTGGAGGATATCACGCTCCAGCCGTTCGAGCGCGCACTCATCCATACGGGTATTTGTGTAGCCATACCTGAAGGCTACGCTGGTTTCGTGCTTCCGCGTTCAGGCTCCGCCATCAAGCAGGGTTTGTCCTTGGTGAACGCTCCGGGCCTTATCGATAGCGGTTACCGCGGCGAGCTTATGTGCATTGCCATCAACCTCGATGCGAACGAGTCCATTCACGTGAAGGTGGGGGATCGTATCGCGCAGCTGGTTATCATGGGCGTCGAAAACGTCTCGCTCCTCGTGCAGAACGAGCTGTCTGAAACCCAACGAGGGGAGGGCGGCTTCGGTAGCAGTGGCGTAAAGTAGCGCTGCCTATCGTCTCAAGCTTTTCGACCCATGCTTCGCAGTTGGAAGCGTGGGTCGTTCTCTTTTATGCTTCAATTTGTTTTCGGTCTTCGGCTCTTCTGGCGATTCTTCTACTTAGAGTTACTCTAAGTATGGTATAGTTTCGGTTAGAGTTACTCTAAGTAGAAATAGAGGCTGCCATGGCTGCGAAAAGCAAGGAAGATCGCCCGGGCTATTCCATTACCGAAGTCGAGGATATGACGGGCATTACCGCTCATACCATTCGATATTATGACAAGTGCGGCTTCTTTCCGAATCTTGGGCGCGATTCGCGTGGACGTCGCTCTTTCACCGATTTCGATTTGCAACAGCTCACGCTTATCGAGGCTCTTCGGTATAGCGGTCTGTCTATTGAGGGCATTGGCTATTTCGTTCGCATGCAACTGCGCGGACGTGATGGCGTCAAGCAGTTAATGCGCGTGCTGTCTGAGCAGAAGCTCTCGCTTGATTTGAAAATGCGCGAAATCGAGGAGTGCCAAGGCGCTCTAGAGGCCTATGCGTCCGAAATAGCCCAAAACGCGGAAATTTCCCAGGTATAAATACTCATCTAAAGTCAAAATGGTGCCTTAGAACGGCTCTCACAGCCTCGTTTGTAAAACCCCAGGTCATAGGCTTGTTTTGTCTTACTTATCGAAAATGCGCCAAAAGAGGCCTATTTTGGCGGTCTGGAGAATCGTTTTATTTGCTTCAGATTGATGGATGACTCGGGTTGTGGCTCAGAAAAGCATCTAGAACGATTCTTCGGGAAAGCATTTCAGGCGGTAGCCATGCGTAGGGTTTAGAGATGCGAACGCATGCAACGACCGGCAAATCAAATGGTGTGCGGAAGCTGCCCAGTGGTAGTTTTAAAGCACGGTTACGTAAAGGCGTAGCATGGGTTGGAACAACGGAAGTTCGCACGCGCATGCGGTAGCGCATAAAGCAGTGAGCTTTTGGCTAGACGGACGCCCGCATAATCTGAATTGCCTGTCCTCTCGCGTATTCGTACATAGATTATCGATAATATATATTATGTAAAGTAGATAGAAATCGACATTCTGGTCAAGGGTGATTCTTTCTCTGGCTCCTAGTTGCGCTTTCGATTCTTTGCGGCCACTGCGATTGCCCCGCCTAATGCCGCTGAGACCAGCAGCAGATACATCAGGTTCAGGAGGTCTCCCAGACTTGGGATGATGCTCGATTTGCCCCTGTCGGTTTCCCCTTGGTTATCTGGATCCTGATTGTCCGCGTCGTCGCTATGTTCTGGCTCCGTAGTGCCGGAGTCACTCTCAGGGTTCTTTTCCCACAGGGCTGTGAATGTATGGTCGCTATCTGCGAGGTAGTTCTCCCCCGGCTGATATTCGGATCCTTGCCAGCACACGAAGGTGTAACCTTCGCGCGTGGGGGCATCGATGATGTCGAAGGAGGACTCGAGGGCAGTCTCGTATTTTTTGATTGCACTCGTGCCGTCTTCCCACTGCCCTCCGGCGGGATCGAATGTAAGCTCTGGCTTCACCTCATGCTGGACATCGTACATATCCGAGATTGCGAGTGTTAATTCAACGTCGTTTATGCCCAGATTCGAGCAACTATCCTTTACGAGCTTGGCATTCTTCCCTTCTAGCACGAACGAGCCCAAGACCGTGTCGCCTCCATAGCTCGGATCATTGCAAAGGGCTACCGTCACCATTCCCTCGAACGTGTCGAGGGAAATCGGTATCGTGTTGCCGTAAAGGTAAATGCTATCCGCGTTCCCGTCCCCATCGAAGAGCAGCTCCCCTGCACCCATCGACTTGCCATCCATCGAATAGAAATTGGCATAAACAGAATGGTCTGACGCATCGGATGCCAAATAAACGCCGCCATCCGCATCCTGGACGGCATACCACTGCCCGTCGAATTTCGGAATTTGATAAGAAGAGTCGGTAGCGCTCATGTAATCGCCTGCAGACTCTTCCCCATCGCTGGTCGTCCGCGTGCCGTAGAACGTCCTGGTTGGCTTGTTGAAAACCTCATCCTCCCTGTTTGCGGTCACTGTAAGTACGGGAACGTCAATG
>JAILNP010000163.1:0-35228 GCA_024691475.1 Eggerthellaceae bacterium | reverse complement strand
ACGGATCATGAGGAAATAAAGAACGCCGAACATAAGGACCAGCATGATGATCATCGAAAAACCGCCGCCGGCCGCTGCCCCTGATTCCAAAACGAAGCTTCCCATGTCTACCTCCATCTCTTATGTTTACCGCCGGACGTTCCCCGCGGGGACGTCCGGAATTCCGTGTTTCATCATAAACTATCTTCCGCCATCCTGCAAGCGTTCCGTTTGGCCCTGCCGCCTCGCGTTGGTCAGCATCATCTTGATGCGGTTCAGCTGGTTGACCTCCGACGCGCCGGGATCGTAATCGACCGCGACGATGTTCGATCCCGGATAGCGCCGGCGCACTTCCTTGATGACGCCTTTTCCGACGATATGGTTCGGCAGGCACCCGAACGGCTGGATGCATACGACGTTCGGCGCGCCGCTCCGGATGAGTTCGACGATCTCCCCCGTGAGGAACCATCCCTCCCCCGTCTGGTTGCCGAGCGAGGCGATCGGCGATGCCATCTCCGCAAGTTCCCGGATATCGGCCGGCGGTTCGAAATGCCGGCTCTTCCGGAATTCCTTCACCGCGGCGGACCGGATGACCCCGATAGCGCGGATCATCAGATTGGAAAGGCGCGCGGAGGAACGCTTCGTTCCAAGGTTTTCCGCCCGGAAATTCGTATTGAAAAAACTGTAATTGAAGAAATCGATGAGGTCCGGCACGACGGCCTCGGCCCCCTCCGCCTCGAGGAGCTCGACAAGGTGGTTGTTCGCGGTCGGGGAATACTTCACGAGGATCTCCCCGACGATCCCGACTCTCGGCTTCTTCTCGTCCATAATGGGGAGGGAGTCGAATTCCCGGATGATCTGCCGGCAGATCCGGTTATACCCGGAGATGGTCACCCGCTTCCCGGAGACGAAATCAATGCAGTTCTTCTCCCATTTCCGGTGCAGCGCGTTGGCTGCTCCCTTTTCCGCCTCATACGGACGCATCCGGTAGAGGCATCGCATCAGGACGTCTCCGAAGACGGCGGCCATCACCGCGCGGGACACAAGGTCCGGCGTGAGCGTAAAGCCGGGCTGCTTTTCGAGCCCGACGAAATTGGCGGAAAGCACGGGCATGTGTTCGAGGCCCGCTTTCTTCAGAGCGCGCCGGATAAACGCGATATAGTTCGAGGCGCGGCATCCGCCCCCCGTCTGCGAGATCACGACGGCGGTCCTTTCCGGATCGTACTTTCCGGAGGAGAGCGCGTCCATGATCTGCCCCACGACGATGAGGGACGGATAGCAGGCGTCGTTGTTCACGTATTTGAGGCCCGCGTTGATCGCGGAGCGGTTGTCGTTTCCGAGCACGACGAGGCGGAGGCCGCACGCGTTGACGGCGGCTTCGAGGATCGTGAAATGGATCGGCGACATCTGCGGGCACAGGATCGTATAGGCCTGCCGCATGTCCTTCGAAAAGACCGGCTTGTCGATCGAGGATGGCCGCGCGTCTGCCGTAATGCCGTTTTTCTCCCGGTCCCGGATCGCCGCGATCAGCGACCGGATCCTGATCCTTGCCGCGCCGAGGTTGCTCACCTCGTCGATCTTGAGGCACGTATAGAGCTTGTTGCTCTTCTGAAGGATCTCATGGACTTCGTCGGTCGTCACCGCGTCAAGGCCGCAGCCGAAGGAATTGAGCTGGACAAGGTCAAGGTCCTCCCGCGTTTTCACGAAGTTTGCCGCCGCGTACAGGCGCGTATGGTACATCCACTGGTCGTATACGCGCAGGTTGCGCTCGAGGTTGCCCAGGTGAGCTACGGAATCCTCGGTGAGCACGGCCATGCCGAAGCCCGTGATGAGCTCGGGCAGCGCGTGGTTGATTTCCGGGTCGATATGGTACGGACGACCCGCCAGCACGATGCCATGGCCATGATGCTCTTCCAACCAGCGCAGCGTTTCCTCGCCCTTGGCGCGCATGGTGCTCTTGAAGTCCAGGTCGACCTGCCAAGCGCGGTCGACGGCCTCGTCGATTTCCTTGCGCGTGGGCACGGCCACATTGGCAATGCCGCGTGCTTCCAGCTCGCGCTTGCGGTTCTTCGAAAGATGCTCGTACAGGCGCTTCTTCAGGGCCTCCTTGTCGTCATAGGGAATGAACGGATTCAGGAAGTCGGTACGGCTCGTACGCAGCTCGTCGATGTTGAGCTTCAACGCCTCGGAATAGCTCATGACAATCGGGCAGTTGAAGTGATTGTTCGCGCCTTCGTCTTCCTGGCGCTCCCAGCGAATGCAGGGCATCCAGATGAAGTCGACGTCGCGCTCCAGCAGCTCCATGATATGGCCATGGGAAAGCTTCGCGGGATAGCAGGCGTTTTCGGAGGGCATGGACTCGATGCCCGCCTCGAACGTCTCCTTCGTGCTAGCGCTGGATAGCTCTACGCGATAGCCCAGCGTGGTGAAGAAGCTATGCCAGAACGGGTAGTTCTCGTACATATTCAGAGCGCGGGGAATGCCCACGGTGCCATATTTCGCCTGTTCGGAGGGAAGGACTTCGCGATTGAACAACAGGTCGTTCTTGAACTCGAATAGGTTCGGAACGTCCTTGCTCTTCGTCTTCGCGCCCGCGCCACGCTCGCAGCGGTTGCCCGTGATGAAGCGACGGCGACGACCCGTTTCGGGATCCTTGCCAAAGTCGTTGATGGTAAGCAGGCAGTTATTCGAGCACAGGCCGCAACGCACGGTGCTGTGCTTCACCTCGAGCTGGTCGATTTCCGCCGGCGTAAGCATCTTGGTGCCCTTGCCCGCTGCGCGATCGCGCGCCAGCAGAGCCGCGCCCCAAGCGCCCATGAGGCCCGCAATGTCGGGGCGAATGGCGTCGTGACCGGCCAGATTCTCGAACGCACGAAGCACGGCGTCGTTCAGGAACGTGCCGCCCTGTACGATGGCATGCTCGCCAAGCTCGCTGGCGTCACGCAGCTTGATAACCTTGAACAGCGCGTTCTTGATGACCGAATAGGAAAGGCCTGCGCTGATGTCGGCAACGGTGGCGCCTTCCTTCTGCGCCTGCTTCACGCGACTGTTCATGAACACGGTGCAGCGACTGCCCAGGTCGACGGGAGCGGCAGAATGCAGGGCCTCCTGCGCGAAATCCTGCACGGAAAGATTCAGCGACGTAGCAAACGCTTCGATGAAGCTACCGCAGCCAGCACTGCACGACTCATTGAGCATGATGTGCTCGATGACGCCGTTCTTCACCGTCATGCACTTCATGTCCTGACCGCCAATGTCCAGAATGAAGTCAACATCCGGGTTCAGCTCGCGGGCGCCGCGCAGATGCGCGACCGTCTCGATTTCGCCGCTATCGGCCTGAATGGCCTCCAGCAGCAATGCCTCGCCATAGCCCGTAGTGGTGGTATGGCCAATGGTGACCAGCGCATTGCCCTGCTCGTCGCGGGGAATACGCTCTTCCAGCTCGCCCAGCATGCGGCGCGCCGTGCCCAGCACGTCACCCTTGTTGTTGGCATAGAAGCTGTACAGCACCTGGCCGTCTTTGCCAATGAGGGCAGACTTCAACGTGGTGGAGCCAGCGTCGATGCCCAGGTAGGCCTCGCCACGGTACGTGGACAGGTCGCCCTTGGGAACAGCCGCCTTCGCATGGCGCTCGCGAAACGCCTGCAGCTCTTCCTCGCTGCTGAACAGCGGCTCCAAACGCGGCACTTCGCTACCCTGCACATCGCCCAAATCGGCCATGCGCTGCTTCAGGATGCCCAGGGAAACGACTTCCTCGTTCTCCTCGGACGCAAACGCGGCGCCACGGGCCACGAACAGATGCGATTCCTCGGGAATGATGGTGGTCTCGTCGGTGAGCTCGAGCGTTTCGATGAAACGCTGGCGCAGCTCGGAAAGGTAATGCAGGGGGCCACCCAAAAACGCCACGTTGCCGCGGATGGGGCGACCGCATGCCAGACCGGAAATGGTCTGCATGACCACGGCCTGCAGTACGCTCGCGGCGATATCGTCCTTCTTGGCGCCCTCGTTCAGCAGGGGCTGCACGTCGGTCTTGGCGAACACACCGCAACGGCTGGCGATGGGATAGATGATGGTGTGACGGCTGGCCATTTCGTTCAGGCCCGATGCGTCGGTGTCAAGCAGCGTGGCCATCTGGTCGATGAACGCGCCCGTGCCACCTGCGCACGTGCCATTCATGCGCTGCTCGATGCCACCATCCAGATAGATGATCTTCGCGTCTTCGCCGCCCAGCTCGATGGCAACGTCGGTAGCGGGAATGATGCGCTCGATGGCCGTCTTGTTGGCCACGACCTCCTGCACGAAGGGCACCTGGAGCCACTGCGAAAGCAGAAGGCCGCCCGAACCCGTGATGTCGATAGTGGCAGGTACATCGCCCACCTGCTCCAACGCCTCATCGATGATATCCACGATGGTAGCGCGCACGTCAGAATGATGGCGGCGGTACACCGAGAACACCGTCTCGTCTTGCGGGTTCAGAACCAGAAGCTTTACCGTAGTCGAACCTACGTCGACGCCGATGCGCATCTGGTCGTTCTCGTTTGCCTTGGTCATAAGATGTCTCCTTTTAAACGGCCAGGGGCCGATTGATTACAGCTTGATCGATTCGCCAGCTTTGATGAACAGCAGGCGCTGGGCGATAACCGCCATGTCCTCCGAGGATTCGCGCATGCCCGTTTCGATCCATTCCTTCACGACGCCCAGATAGGCCGACGCGTAGAAGGTAACGTAGTAGTTCACGAAGGGCGTGGGGTTCTTGCGGTAACGCTCGTGAAGCACCGAGCCCATGAGGATCTCGCGCACGCGCGTAAGCAGATTACGCTCGAAGCGCGGGTCGCCTTGAGGGCCCATGACGGCACCCAGGAAATACGCCTGGCTGCGCAGGTAATCGAAAAGGCTCACCAGCAGCGGAATGGGCTTCTTGCGCTTCACGCAGATCGTGGTTTGCACAAGGTCGAGGCCATTCATACGCGCCTGGATGGCTTCCAGCTCAGCGATGATCTCGTCCTCGCAAGCCACCAGGAGCGCGTCCTTATCGCTGTAGTGGTTGTAGAACGTGCCGCGCGTGATGTCGGCGCGCTCGCACAAATCGCCCACCGTGATGGCGTCATAGCCCTTCTCGTTGATGAGCTGAATGAGCGCCTCGCGAAGGGCGGCGCGGGTACGAGCGGAGCGGCGGTCCGTACGGACCTCGGCCGCGTCCACAGGAAGCCCCGCAGTCGTGGGTTCAGGCATAATCCCCCTCATTGGCATGCGCATGGTCGTGTTTTATACAACATGCACGATATTTGACAATCTGTATAAAAACATTGTAATGACCCTACGCCCAGCATGCAACTGCTCTCACGACTCCCGCACACGGCCAATTGGCCGCAAACGAAATGCCGCCCCGAAGGACGGCATTCAAAAGAGCTGATGAGGCATGCTTCCCCGCGAGACTAACCCTTATGGTAGGAAAGCAATTCGTCGATGGTAACGAATCGGTACCCTTGCTGCTTGAGCTTGGGAAGCGCGGAACGAAGTGCTTCGACCGTTTGCGAACGATCGCCACCGCCATCGTGCATGAGGATGATATTGCCCGAATCGGCCGACAGGATGGCGTCTTCTATTGCAGGCGCGCCCGGCTTCGACCAGTCACGCGTATCGATATTCCAACCGATGTCGTACGTTACGTACTCGTTCAGAATCTGAGCGCTTTCAAGCGTGTAGTTGCCACCCGGGCAACGCACCACGCGACTGGCCTCCACGCCCGTTACGTCGGAAATCGCCTGACGGCCCTTCTCGATTTCGGCAATCTGCTCTTCGGCTGACATGTAGCTGATGTTCACGCCCTTGCCACTGCCCTTGGCATGATCGAACGTGTGCGTGCAAAGCTGATGCCCGCTGTTGTACTCGCGCATGATGAGATCGCGGCCATTCGAGGCCTCCCCAATGCGTTCGCCCACGATGAAGAACGTGGCCTTCGCATCGTTGGCATCCAGAATGTCCAGAATCTCACCCGTCCATTCGTCCCAAGGGCCATCATCGAACGTGAGAGCAATGACCTTTTCCCCGCCGGTATTGATGCTGTAGCGGGAAAGCACGGCATTCTGCACTTCTTGAACGGTAACGCCTTCCACGGTAATGCCCGATATGGAGCCCGTGCGCGTTGCCACGACACCGTCGGCGGGCTGGCTCACAACCTGGTGCACAGCCCCCTTGGAGCCGTCGTCCACCCATTCGGCGGCAACGGTCTGAGTAGACTCGGTATAGTCTTCCGTGGTATCGCCGCCGTCGCTTACCGAGATAACGTCGTTGGGCGTAATGCGTGCATTCGCATCGACGTCCTGGCCGTTCACGGCAAGCACGTAGGGCGCGCCGCCCGCGTCGTCGATGACCGAGCCATCGACCGCAAGAAGCCTACCCGGCGTAACCTGAATACCCGCCTTCTGCACGACCTGGTCGTACGTATCGGTGCGTGCGACGGACATTTCCACCCCATTCACCACCACGGGCACGGGAGCGAAGGATGTCTGGTACATGACGAAGCCCAGAATGGCCACAAGAACCACGGCCAAGGCAACGATAGCCGCCTTGGGAGCGCGCTTGCCTGCGCGCACGAAGCCAAGCCCCTTCCCCTCGACGGTATAGGACCCCGCACGCTCTTCGCGCACGGCAGGCGTGAAGCTACCGGTATGGGCCCGCTTGGCGTACGACGTATCGATGCGTGGATTGCTGCCCGTATTGCCCGCATTGGCGCGCTGATGACGATCGGAAACAGCATGCGTCACGCCGCCCACGTCGCTGATATGCACGCGGTTGGCCGACGTTGCCTGCTTCTGACGCTCGGCGACGGCACGCTGATGGCGCACGCGCTCGCGCTCCATTTCAGCACTATGCTCGGCGGCAAGCTGGGCATGCTCGCGCGCGGTACGCTGCGAAGAACGCTGGCGACCACGCGCCTCAAGTGAAGCATCACGCGCCGCACGCTGTTTCACGTGCGGACGCGCATTGCCATTACGATTGGAATCTGACATAACTCGAACCCCTCCTCGAGCTATTGTAAATCGTCAGATGGCCTTACGGCCCAATAGATTAGTTCTTCAGAGAATTAATCGGCGCGGGGAATCGACCACCGCGATGGGCGAATACGCTGCCCGCATGCTCGTTGACGTGCATGATGGGAGCGGAACCCAGCAGGCCGCCAAACTCAAGCGTCTCGCCGGCGCTGCGGCCAATGGCGGGAATAACGCGCACGGCAGTGGTCTTCGTATTGATGACGCCAATAGCCGCTTCGTCGGCGATGATGCCGAAAATGGCTTCCGGCGTGGTGTCGCCCGGAATGGCAATCATGTCCAGGCCCACGCTGCATACGCAGGTCATGGCCTCAAGCTTCTCGAGGCAGAGTGCGCCCGATTCGGCAGCGCGAATCATGCCTGCATCTTCCGACACGGGAATGAACGCACCCGAAAGGCCGCCGACGCTGCTGGACGCCATGACGCCACCCTTCTTGACCGCATCGTTGAGCATGGCCAGAGCCGCCGTGGTGCCCGGGCCGCCGCACTGCCCCACGCCGATGGCCTCGAGGATTTCGGCCACGCTATCGCCTTCGGCAGGCGTGGGGGCCAGGGAAAGGTCGAGGATGCCCTGCTGAACGCCCAGGCGCTCGCTGGCATTGCGGGCCATGAGCTCGCCCGCGCGCGTAATCTTGAATGCCGTTGCCTTGATGGCCTCGGCGATTTCGGTGACGGAAGCGTCCTTCGGCATGTTGGCGAGCACGTTACGCACCACGCCAGGACCGGAAACACCCACGTTGACCACGGCATCGGCCTCACCGGAGCCATGGAAGGCGCCCGCCATGAAGGGGTTGTCCTCCACCGCGTTGGCGAACACGACGAGCTTGGCTGCGCCAATGCAGTCGCGGTCGGCCGTGGCCTTGGCGGTGTCAATGACGGTATTGGCCATCTTCCAGACGGCGTCCATGTTGATGCCCGCGCGGGTAGAGGCGACGTTCACCGAACTACACACGTTATCGGTAACGGCTAGGGCGTGCGGAATGGAGTTCATGAGCTTCGTATCGGAAGCCGTAGCGCCCTTCTGCACCAGAGCGGAAAAGCCGCCCACGAAGTCGACGCCCACTTCCTTGCCCGCCTTGTCCATGGCCTCGGCAATGGGCGTAAGGTCCTGGGCGGTAACGGCGCCGCAGATCTCGGCAACGGGCGTAACGGAAATGCGCTTGTTCACGATGGGAATGCCAAATTCGCGTTCCAGCTGCTCGGCCGTGGGGACGAGCTTTTCGGCGGCGGTGGTCATGCGGTCGTACACCTTGCGCGCCATGACGTTGATGTCCTCATGCGTGCACGCACGAAGGTTCAAGCCAAGCGTGATGGTGCGGATGTCGAGGTGTTGCTGGCTGACCATTGCCAGAGTTTCGGCGATTTCGGCTGGTGTGATCTGCATACGCGTTCCTTCTGCCCTGCCGCGTGGCGGCGAACTTGCTTTAGCACACAAGTATAGCCATCCGCCAGAAATAATTTAGTCGGCTAAAGTAAACAACACGGAGAACGACCGAGTCTACAAAATGCAGGCGCGCGAACGGTTGGAATTGCGCTATTGGCCGAACACGGCGCGCACGAGGTATTCGATGTTGCCCGCGCGCTTTCCGCGGATGGGCGATTCGATAACGCCAGTAACGTCGAAGCCGTTGTCGCTCAGCGCCTGACGCACTTCCTCGACCGTTCGCTCGCGCACCGCCGGGTCGGTTACCAAGCCACGTTCCGTTTCGTCATGATCGCTTTCGAACTGGGGCTTCACCAAGCCAATGAACACGCTGCCGCGATGGCACAAGCGCGCGAAGGAGGGCGCCAGGCTGGCAAGCCCAATGAAGCTGAGGTCAGCCACCAGAATATCGAAGGGCGCGCCCAGTTCCTGAGGCGTTGCCGTGCGAATGTTCGTACGCTCGCGCACGATGGTGCGCGGGTCGCTGCGCACTTTCCAAGCGAGCATGCCATAGTTCACATCGACGCAAGTCACGCTGGCCGCCCCCGCCTGAAGCAGGCAATCGGAGAAGCCACCGGTAGAAGAGCCCATGTCGATGCACGACGCCCCCTGTACCGACTGGTCAAACGCACGCAACGCGCCCTCCAGCTTGTAGCCACCGCGCGAAACGTAGCGCGAACGATCCTTGACCCAGATATCGGCACTTGGCGCAATGCGCGCGGCAGCGCTCGTGGCGTATTCGTCGCCCACCTTCACCTCGTGGGCAATCACCAGGCGCTTCGCCTCTTCTGCGTCGTCACAGAGACCGCGCTCAATCATCAGCTCGTCGAGGCGACGCTTCTTGGGGCGCACGGGGCGTTGCGCCCCTGCGGTTTCACCCTGGTTATGTTCCTGGCCTGCCGCCATGGCCTACGCTTCCCCTACCCCTTCGGGCACCTCGCCCGTTTCCAGGATACGCAGGAACGCAGCCTCGTCGATAACGGGAACCCCCAGGGAAACGGCCTTATCGTACTTGCTGCCAGCAGCTTCGCCGGCAACGACGCAGCTCGTCTTCTTGCTTACGCTGCCGCTTACCTTGGCGCCCATTTCTTTCAGCGCAGCGCCCGCATCGGTGCGGGACATGCCGCTCTGAGAGAGCGTACCCGTGAGCACAAACGTGAGGCCGGCAAGCGTCTGGGGCTTACCGCTATCCACGCGCTGCTCTTCCATAACCACGCCAGCGGCCAAAAGACGGTCGATGACCTGCTCGTTCTGCGGAGTGCGCAGGAACAGGTAAATGCTCTTGGCGATAATGGCGCCAATGCCTTCGATGACGGCAAGCTGCTCTTCGGAAGCATCGCGCAATGCCTGGATGGAGGGGTACGCCTGGGCGATCGATTCCGCGGTGGTCTTGCCCACATGACGAATGCCCAAGCCAAACAGGACGCGCGCAAGACCGCGCTGCTTGCTTGTCTGCAGTTCTGCAAGTATCTTGGCCGCCACCACAGGGCCCAGGTGAATGGCCTCGCCATCTTTATTCACGCGACCCATGTCCAAGGTGGCCAGGTCGTATTCGCTCAAGTTGTAATAGTCGGCAACGTCGGTGACGCGGCCCGATTCCAGAAGGCGGCCGATGACCTCATCGCCCAAGCCCTCGATGTCCATGGCGCCGCGGCTCGCCCAATGCACCAAGCGCTCATGCGCCTGAGCAGGGCAATCGATGCTCACGCAACGATACGCGGCCTCGCCTTCCTCGCGCACCACAGGACTTCCGCAGCTGGGGCACGTCTGGGGCATGCTCCATTCCTGCGCATCAGCCGGACGCAACGAAGGCACGTGGCCCAGCACCTCGGGAATGACGTCGCCCGCCTTGCGCACGATGACCGTGTCGCCCACGCGCACGTCCTTGCGACGCACCTCGTCTTCGTTGTGCAGCGTGGCGCGCGCCACCACCGAACCCGCGATGCGCACGGGCTCCAGCTCGGCCACGGGCGTAAGCGCGCCCGTACGCCCCACTTGCACGGTGATATCGCGCAAAAGCGTAGTCTTCTCCTCGGGCGGAAACTTGTACGCGATGGCCCAGCGCGGGGCACGCGCAGTGAAGCCCATGGCGTCCTGAATGGCGAATTCGTTCACTTTCACCACCACGCCATCGATGTCGTACGGCAACGACGAGCGCTTTTCCAGCACCTTCTCGCAGAACGCAAGCACTTCCTCGCGCGTAGAGCACAACGCTACGTCGGGATTCACGTGGAAGCCCGCCTCACGCATCCACTCCAAAAGCTCGAACTGGCCGTTCATGCGGAATGCGGCATTGCTGGCCGTAGCGTAGATGAACGTGGACAGGTCACGGTGTGCCGTAATGCTGGGGTCCTTCTGGCGCAGGCTGCCTGCGGCGGCGTTGCGCGGATTGGCAAAACCATCCTTCCCGTTCGCGGCAGCGGCGGCATTCAACTTCTCGAAGCTGCTCTTGGGCATGTAGGCCTCGCCACGCAGCTCGATGGCAGCCTCGGGGTCGGTGAGCATGGCCTGAGCCTGGTCGCGCAGGCGCAGGGGCACATCGCGAATGGTTCGGATGTTCGCCGTGACGTCTTCGCCCGTGGTGCCGTCGCCACGCGTGCTCGCGCGCACCAAGCGGCCATCTTCGTACGTGAGGGCGATGCCGCTACCATCGATCTTCAGCTCGCAGCACAGCGGCACGAAGCGACCGAGCGTCTCTTGCAGACGATCCATCCACGCTTCGAGCTCTTCCAAGCCCATGGCATCGTCGATGGAATACATGCGCGCCGCATGCGCAACCGGGGCAAACTGCTCGCCTACGTAGCCACCCACGCGCTGCGTGGGCGAATTGGCATCGTAGAACTCGGGGTGCTCAGCTTCGAGTTCGCGCAGCTCGCGCATGAGCGAGTCGAAGGCGGCATCGGAAATCTCGGGGGCATCCTTGGCGTAGTACAAGTACGTGTGATGCTCGATTTCACGGCGCAGCGCCTCGATGCGGGCAGCCGGATCGCTCACCGTCTCCGCCGCCGTTGCACTATCGAATAGACTCGGATTCTCTTCCGTCACGTCTATTTCCTTCCTATCTGCAATACCGGCGCGTGGCTACGAAACCCTGCCGCCGGACATATCCTTGATTGCCGGGGGAATGAATCGGAGCACGTCCTCCGCACATACCGAAATGCTCGTAAGCTCCTCGGCGGCCAACCTGCCCGCACGGGCATGCAACGTCGTACCCAGCACGCATGCCTCGATGGGGCCAAGCCCCTGGGCCAGAAATGCACCGATGACGCCAGCGAGCACGTCGCCCGTGCCCGCCTTGGCCAAAGCCGACGTACCCTCCGTCATGCTGTACACGTGATCGCCATCGGAAATGTAGGTATCGGGCCCCTTCAGAACGGTAATCGCGCCGTACGCCTGGGAAAGCGTAAGCGCAAGTTCCTCCTGGTCGTCTACGGGTAGGGCGAACACGCTGGCCAGCACCTTCGCCTCTCCGCCATGGGGCGTGACGATGGTGGGATACCCTTCCTGGTAGCGCTGCTTGCACATGTCGCGCATCTTGCGTGCGGGCATGAGCTTCAGCGCACCGCCATCCACCAGAACCGGCGCCTTGGCATTCTTCAGCAAGCGACGCAGGATATTGCCCACATACGGGTCGTTCGTGTCGAAGCCGCTGCCAATGACATAAGCCAGGGGATGCTCGGGCGTGGAGGGCTTCAGACTAGAAGAATCCCACATGTCCCACGAACGCACCACCAGCGAGGAATGCGTAGCCTGGACCTGCGCAACCACGCTATCGTCCACGAACACCTCGGTATAGCCGGCACCCGCGCGCTGGCTGGCAATGGAGGCGAGCGCGGCGGCGCCCGGGTACGAGGCGCTGCCCACGATGAGCACCACCTTGCCGCGCGAATACTTGTTCATCTGCGGTTCGGGAAACGGCAGCAGGTCGTTGATGGTCTTCTGGGTGTACTGCTTCACTACGCATCACCTTCGCCAGAATCGTCTTGCGCCACCGCCTGCCTGCCAAACGGCGTCATACGCGTCTTGGGACGCTTCACCGGAATGTCGTCGAGCAAGGACCGTGTTTCCTTGAATTGCTTCGCCAGCTCGTCCATGGGGTCCGTGCGACGCGCGGTGGCGCGGTCGGATTCCAGCGTGATGGCCATGGCGCAGGCCACGGCATCGGTATGCGTGAACGAAAGCGAAATGGGAAGCTCACGAACACCCAGCTCATCGGCAACTTCCTTGGCACGCCTATGCAGGCGAACCTGCGGGCGGCCCGTCTTCAGGCGCACCACTTCCACGTCGGCGGGAGCAATGCCCTTCGAAAACCCCGTGCCAAGCGCCTTGAGCACCGCTTCCTTTGCGGCAAAGCGCGTGGCGTAATGTACTTCGGGTTGGTTCGTCTTATCGCAGTACGCACGCTCACCTTCCGTGAACACGCGCGTTCTGAAACGCGGAGAGCGCTCCAGAACCGCACGCATGCGGTCGATGCGCACGATGTCAACGCCCAGGCCCACGCCCTCATCGAAGGACGCAGGCTCTGGGACCTGATCGGCTTGTTCAGCCTGAAGCTCCTGGCTTGCGCTCTGAGACTGCCGCTCCACTGCGCGCCGCCTATTCGACCGTTACCGACTTCGCCAGATTGCGCGGCTGGTCGACATCGCAGCCACGAGCAACGGCGATGGCACGCGCGAACAGCTGCAGCGGCACGGAAACGGTGATGGCGCTGAACGCATCGCGCACGCGCGGAACGTAAATCACATAGTCGGCGTGCTTGCGAATCTCCTCGTCGCCTTCCGTGGCCACCGCCACAACCAGGGCGCCACGCGTACGGCTTTCCTGGATGTTCGAAATGACCTTGTCGTATACAGGGCTCTGCGTGGCAACCGCGATGACGGGGAAGCCCTTCGAAAGCAGTGCGATGGGGCCATGCTTCATTTCGCCAGCGGCATATGCCTCGGCATGCAGATAGCTGATCTCCTTCAGCTTCAGCGCGCCCTCGTAGCTGATGGCGCTTCCCATGCCACGGCCAATGAACAACGCGTCGTTGGCATCCTTGCAGGCGAGCGCCGCTTCGTCGATGGCCGTGGTATCGGCCAGGATGCGCTCGATCTGCTCGGCGGTATCGGCCAGCTCGCCGAAGAGCAGACGCGTCTGGGCCTGGGTGAACTTGCCCTTGGCCTGCGCCAACACCATGGATAGCAGCGTAAGGCTGACCACCTGGCCCAGGAAGCTCTTCGTGGAAGCCACGGCGATTTCCTTGTTGGCCTTCGTGTAGATGACGCCGTCGCTTTCACGGGCAACGGGGCTGCCAATGACGTTCGTGATGCCGAACACCTTGCCGCCCTTGATGCGCGCCTCGCGGATGGCGGCCAGCGTATCGGCCGTTTCGCCCGACTGGGACACGGCAACCACGAGCGTGGTGGGCGTGATGATGGGATTGCGGTAGCGGAATTCGCTTGCAACCTCGACTTCGGTGGGAATGCGCGCCCAAGCTTCGATGAGCTGCTTGGCAACCAGGCCCGCATGGTAGCTGGTGCCGCAGGCAATCACGTAGACACGGTCGATGAGCTGCAGCTCTTCCAGCGACATGCCCAGCTCGCTGATCTTCAGCGCGCCGCCAACCATGCGGCCGGCCAGCGTATCGCGCACCACGCGAGGCTGCTCGTGAATCTCCTTCAGCATGAAATCGGGATAGCCGCCCTTTTCGGCGACGTCGATATCCCAGTCGACATGCATGACGTTGGGCTCGATGCTCTCGCCCTGCGCGTCGGAATAGGTTATGCCCTGGGGACGCATGTCGGCGAACTGGTCGTCACCCAGCACCACGACGTCTCGATTGGCGCGGATGACGGCGATGATGTCGCTTGCCACGTAGCTGCCGTCTTCGCCATGGGCCAATACGATTGGGGAATCGCGGCGCGTGACCACGATGCGACCGGGTTCCTGGGCACAGGTAACGGCCAGGCCATAGCTACCGACCAGGCTTACCGTGACGGCGCGCACCGCTTCCAGCAGATCGCCTTCGTAGGCCTCTTCCACCAAATGGGCGATGACCTCGGTGTCGGTGGTGCTGCGGAACTCGTGGCCGCGCGCGATGAGCTCTTCGCGCAGCTCGGCAAAGTTCTCGATGATGCCGTTATGCACGACGGCAATGGAGCCGTCGCAGGATACATGAGGGTGGGCATTCTGCTGGCTGGGAACGCCATGCGTTGCCCAACGCGTATGGCCAATGCCACACGTGGCTTCGGGATGCACGTTCGAAACGGCGCTGGCCAGGCCACTGACCTTGCCCACGCGACGCGTAACGGAAAGGGTGCCGTCGCCCGCCTGAACGGCGATGCCCGCGGAATCGTATCCGCGATACTCCAGGCGGCGAAGCCCCTCGATCAATCTATCGACAACCGGCTGGCTGCCGGTATACCCCACAATGCCGCACATATACGCTCCTTCTTTGGTGCCGTGTGCATAGTTAATCAACATAGTGTAATAAATCGCGCGATGCATTGCTTCCCTGCTCATGCGAAGCCACAGATTTTCTCAACCTCGCAACACGGTCGCATCGCGTCCGAAAAGACAATATCCCCCGATTAGTCCACCATTCAATTCATCCTGGGCTTAAATCAATCACCCTTGTGCTACGATTCCGCTCAGCATATCAGGAGCGAGACGAGAGAAGGTATCCATGGCTGAACAAGCTCCTCTCAGCGAAGAAGAAAAGAAGATGCTTGCCGGTGGATGCGGTGGCGGAGAGAGCACCGGCCCCAAGGTGCTCATGCCGAATAAGCGTTCCACGGTGAAGCACGTCATTGGCGTCGTTTCCGGCAAGGGCGGCGTAGGCAAGAGCCTGGTCACCTGCCTGCTGGCAAGCGAAGCCCAGAAGCGCGGCAAGAAGGTCGCCATTCTCGACGCCGACGTCACCGGCCCCTCCATCCCGAAGGCCTTCGGCGTCACCAATCCTCTTACCGCCGACAAGGATGGCATCCTGCCCTGCCAGACGCAGACGGGCATCAAGATGGTGAGCACCAACCTCATGCTCCCCGAAGAAGACATGCCGGTGGCATGGCGCGGCCCGGTCGTCTCCGGCACCGTCAAGCAGTTCTTCAACGAAGTGAACTGGGGCGAAATCGACTACATGTTCGTGGACATGCCTCCGGGAACCTCCGACGTCCTGCTCACCGTGTTCCAGAGCCTGCCCGTCGACGGCATCGTTACCGTCTCGGCTCCGCAGGAGCTCGTTGCCATGATCGTGGGCAAGGCCGTGCATCTGGCCCACGAGATGCAGGTTCCCGTTCTGGGCCTGGTGGAAAACATGGCCTACTACACCTGCCAGCACTGCGGCGAGAAGCAGTACGTCTTCGGCAAGCCCCAGGGCAAGGAAGTGGCCGAAAAGTACCGCATCCCCGCATACGCCACGCTCCCCATCGACCCGGAGTTCGCCGCCAAGTGCGACGCCGGCAAGGTAGAGGAATACGACGTGCAGGGCGCTCTCGACGCGGTCATCGACCAGATTGCCAGCGCACCGCAGCGCACGTTCGTCTAATCGGGCGAAAACAAGTACACTGAGGGCGCCGGTTGAACCGGAGCCCTTTTTCATGCCCGAAGATTCAAGGAGAGGCATTCATGGACGAGGAAAAGAAGCAGCCGGCGCACGCGCCAGCCGATGAGCATACGGCCCCGAAGCCAAAGAAGACCCAGCCCATTCGGGCCATCAACGAAGACGACGACGGATACGACCCGTATTCCGACCTACACGATGCACCGCAACGCGAGCCGCTCTTCGAACGCGATCCCTGGCGGTAGGCCCAACGATATGCGTACGAAAGAACAACGGGACGATGGCTCAATGGCCACCGTCCCGTTTCCATTGGACGCAAGAGAAATGGGAGGGGAAACGCGTCCTAGGGAGGGGAAATGCCTTACAGGTTGCCCACGATCTTGCCGCAGACGTAGCCGTTGGTCATGGCCTGGCCCATGGAATTGCCAGCCAGGATGCCGGGATACGTGAGGGCAAAGCGCTGACCGCAGCAGTTGCCGATGGCGTACAGGCCCTCGATGGGCTCGTCATCGTCGCCCAGGACGTTGTAGTTGCCATCCGTAACCAGGCCAGCCAGCGTCAGGGCCGTTGCGCCCGTGCCAACGCTCGTGTCGACGGCAGCGTAGTACGGAGCCTCGATGGGCAGCAGGAAGTCGCTCTTCTTGCCATACTGCGTGTCAACGCCGCTGGCAACCAGCTCGTTGTACGCCGCAACGGAATCGACGAAGTTCTGCACGGCTTCGCCTTCGTAACCCAGATAACCCGCCAGGGTCTTCAGGTCGTTAGCGCCATACATGCGCGTCTGGGCCATGTTGGCGCGCTCGGTCAGGCAGCCATGGCGTACCAGGTAGCCTTCGGCACCCGCCTCGACGACGTGCGTCATGTCTTCCTTCCACTGCGCCACGTAGGTTTCCTGACCGAAGTCGGTACCGCCATGATTCGTGCCGCCGCGCTTTACGATTTCCTCATAGTTGGCGCCGTACAGCGCGCAGTACAGGCCCTTGGGCTGACGCTGAACCTGAGCGGCGATGGCATTGAAGTCAGCCTCGTTCATGAAGCGCTTGCCCTGGCTGTTCAGGTACAGCGTGGGAGCAAAGCCGAAGGGGCCAGGTGCGGAAACGTTGGCCAGCGACGCAGCCGGACCAGCCTCCATGCGGCCGCCCGCCCAGCAGCCGATCTTGTGGCCCATGCCCGTGTCTCGCGTGGCGCTCTCGTCGGTGGGGTCGCTGAAGGCATCCACGCCATCCTTGGCCTGGAGTTCCCAGGACTCACGGTAGAACTCCTTCATCATTTCCATGTTGTTCTGGAATGCGCCCATGGCGACGACAACGGCCTTGCTGGCATTGAAGCGAATGTAGTTGCCGTCGGTGGTCTTGCCGTAGGCACCCGTCACCTTGCCGTCTTCCACGATGGCCTTCACGGCCGTGGTGCCGAAGTACCACTCAGCGCCCAGTTCCTCGGCGTACTGACGAACGAGCGTCTCGCAGTCGCCAATGGTGGAATAGGCGCCTACGCCCGTGGCAACCTCGTCCAGGATTTCGGAGCGCATGCAGAACGTGCCAACGTAGGTCTTGTAGTTGCCCATATCCTGCGGCTGGCTCTTATCCGTCCAGAAGTCGGTGCTGGGCTGCTGAATGTTCATGTTAGTCAGCAGTTCGGGCTGGCGTTCCTGAACCAGGGCGATGAACTCGTCGGCCATGGGGCCGGAGTTGCGAATGTAGTTCAGGCACAGCTCGCTGTTCAAGCGATACGCTGCGGTACGCTGCAGCTGAGCCAGGATTTCCATCTCGTCATAGGGGCCATAGCCCATGTTCTGCACGTACTGGGAATTGAACGTGCCGATGTCCTCGCCATAGTAGAACTGATTCGCCTCGGTCTGGCTTTCCAAAACCACGACCTTGGCGCCGGCCATGGCTGCGGTGCGAGCGCACTGCGTTCCCGAATGGCCGGAACCCAAAATGACGACGTCGGCATCAACGACTTCGGTAACCTGCGACTCGTCGACATCGGGCTCACTGCCCAGCCACTGATAGTGGCTGCGGGCGCTTACGGAGCCGTCGGCTTCCAGAATGGTGGTTTCGCCCGTGGAAGACTCAGTTGCCTCGGCGGTCTTGCTCTTCGGCGAAGAGCAGCCGGCCATTGCGGCCATGCCCGCGCCCGCCAGAGCCGTAAGGCCGCCAAGCTTCAACGCATCGCGACGAGTAAGTTGTTCGTTTGCCATAGTATCCCTCTCCTTGCAAAGACGGCGGGAGCAATCCCGCGCTTACAAACATGGGCACACCATAGGCCGCATCGAGGGAAAGAAATATCGCCGAAAATAAGTAATGCCACGTCAGAGGCCATCACCGAAAAGGGTGAAAAAAATTTGGGGCTCGAATTACATGGCATAATAGAACGCAGGGGAAACAAAGGAGAGACCATTCAATTGAACAACGCTTTGCTTAAACGAGCCTGCACGCTCATGGGCGCCGGACCGCTCTTTGCCGTTGGGCTTCTTACCGTTCACAATGCAAGCCCCATCGTCGAACTCTTCGGCCGCATCGCGCATACCGGCTTCCTGGCATGCGCCCTCGCGGGCGTCATCATCGCCGCCGTGGCCCTCGTGGTGCAAGCGCGCAGCATATCGCACGTCATTTGGAAGACTCCCCAGGGATACATCGTCATACTCTCCGCGCTCGCCTGCTCGGTCATCGGCCTGCTGTTCCTGCTGGCCATCCCCGCCATCGAAATCGACGGGCGCTTCGCCTCCGTGAGCGGACTCGTCATGGGCATCGGATGCACCGTGCTCGCAGGCACATGGGCGCTCACGCTTTCACAGGAGGATTCGCGCACGGCGTTCCAAGCCTCGGCCACGAGCGTCCTTGTGGGCGTGGCGCTCTACGGCACCAGCGCGTTCCTGCCCAACCAGGCATCGTATGCGCTCTTTTCCGCCAGCTGCATCTTTGCCTCGGCTGCCGCCCTGCTGCCTCTGAAACCCAACGAAAGCGAAGACGACGAAGCACTTGCCGCTCCCGACGACCGCGTGGCATACGTCATCTCGCGCACGTGGAGGCCCCTGGCGGGCACCACCCTTTCGGCGCTCGTGTTGGGGCTTATCTGGAACCCGCTCTATGCGGGAATCGAACTCGATACCGGTATGCTCTTCGCGGCATCACTCTGCGGCAGCGCCGCCATCAGCATCGTCTGCGCGGTGGCATTCGCGAAGGCAGGCGTACGCGCTGCGCACGTCATGGACCGCACGGGCCTGCCCATCGCAGCCGCTATCGTGCTGCTCTGCCCCTACCTAGAACAACTGGGAGGCAGCGCGCTGTTTATCTCGTCATCGCTCAAAGAAGCGGCGTTTGCATTGTTCCTCATCATGACCTGGACGTCATGTTGCAAGGCCGCAAGCACGCCCAAGTCCACGCTGCGCGTTGCGGGCACCTTCCTTCTGTGCGCCACCGCGGCCATGTTGCTGGGAGCGCTCATCATTCCGCAAATCGGTACTGCAGGGCGCATTCTGAACAGCATCGTGCTCATCGTGTACCTTGCTGCGCTGGCATTCCTCAGCAGCCCCGTGAAGCCGCAGGAAGCCACCGACGACGCAAAGGAGCACAACAAAGAGGCCGAGCGAGAAGCAACGCCCAACATCTCGGCCTCGATCGCGCAAAACGCCGAGCGCCTGGCAAAAGCGGGCGCCCTCTCGCCCCGAGAAACCGAAGTGCTCGCCCTGCTCGCCCGCGGACATTCGTATGCGAAGATCGCCCAAACGCTCTACGTATCCGACAACACCGTGAAGACGCACGTGCGCAACATCTACCGCAAGCTGAAGATAGAATCGCGCGAGGAACTCTTCGACCTCATCGACCAGCAGTAACGGCGCAGCGCCCAAAGGAGCCCGCAGTGCCGCCTATTCGGCGAGCGCGTACTTGCGCTTGATGCGCTTGAGCTTGCCCTTCCAGGGCGCGTACAACGCCAGCAGGAAGGCATCAGTCGCCGCGCCATGTAGAACATCAAGGGGAACGGCGACGGCGTAGATGGCGAGGCCCTCGGCGAAGGTCTGCGGATGAAAGAACCCAATGAGCGACCAGAGATTCAAGATGGCGCCATACAGCAGCGCCGCAACGAACCCATATCCCAGCACAACGGGCATGCGCTTGAACCACCCCATCTGCGCAAGCACGCCGGCCAAGTAGCCCACGAGCCCCCATGCGTACATCTGCCAGGGCGTCCAGGGGCCCTGCCCAAAGAAGAAATTGGACACGAGCGCCGTAAGCGCCCCCACCATGAATCCGCTCGTGCGCCCGAAGGACGCACCCGCGATGATGGCGATGGCGGAAACGGGCTTCACGTCGGGCAAGGGAGCAAACAGGATGCGCCCCGCCACGGCAAGCGCCGAAAGCACCGCAATGGGCATGGTGTCGCGCAAGCGGGGGCGGCTGCGCTCGAACTGGGCGAAGAACAGCGCCAGCGACGCCAAAACCACCAGGCCCGACAGCAAGGCAACCTGCTCGACGCCCGCAACGGCACAGGCACCCAAGCACAGGGGCACCGCTACCAGGCAGGCTATTTCCACACCCACGCGCATTACGATTGCATGGCTCCGAACAGGCGCGATTGATCATGGGGCGTGTATATGAGGTTATCCGCGAAGAAGCGATCAGCGCTCTGCGTGCAAACCACTTGCCCGTCGAAGAGCATGCTCACCCGATCGGCTACCACGCGAGCGAAATCCACGTCATGCGTTACGAGCACCACGCATGCCCCCTCAGCCGCCAAATCACGCAGCGTACGCACGACATGAGCCTGGGCATGGGCATCCAACCCCTTGGCGGGCTCGTCGGCAAGGAGAAGCCGCGGCTTGCACAGCAAGAGCTTAGCCAGGGCAAGATGCTGCAACTGTCCGCCCGACAAGTCGTAGGGATGCTGATCGAGCACGCCATCCAGGCCGAACCGCTGCGCCATGTCGCGTTCCTCTTCCCCGCCATAGCCGCAGCGTTCATGCCATTCATGCAGCTCATCGGCGACCGTGTCGCACACGAAAAGCATTTTGGGGTTTTGGGGCAGCAAAGCTTGCTCGCGCATCATGAGGTTCGTCACCTTTCCGCGCGCAGGCCTAAGGACGCCGGCGATCGCTCGCAGCAGCGTGCTTTTCCCGCATCCGTTACCCCCTACGATGGCATGAACCTGACCAGGATATACGTTTAGATCCGCACCGCGGAGCACCCAAGGGTCCTGCTTGCCGTAGCGAACGTGAACATCCGATACGCATACGCACGGCTGTGCATCATCGACGCCCTCGCACACGCCCAACGCCGGAGCCTGCGCCAACGGGGCAAGCTCGGAAAGCAGCAGTCGATCGGTGGCGTACGTCTCGTAGAGCTCGGGAACATGCGTGGAAACGATAACGGTAACGCCCAAATCGCGATGGATGCGCGCGAGCAGATCGACGAACAGGCGCTGAGCATGGGGATCCAGCTGAGCCGTAGGTTCGTCGAGCAGCAGCAAGCGCGGTCGAAGCGCCATGATCGAGGCCAGGTTCAACAGCTGCATCTGCCCACCCGAAAGCTCGGCAGTGCGTCGATGCATCCACGCCTCGATGCCGAAGTAATGGGCCACTTCCGCCACGCGACGACGCATTTCATTGGGCTCCATGCCCGCATTCTCCAGGCCAAACGCCAGCTCATGCCATACGGAATCGCAGACGATCTGATCTTCGGGATGCTGGAACACGAACCCCGTGCCCTCTGCGCGCACCTCCAGCTCGCCCTGCATGCGGCCAACTGGAGCGATCTCGGGCTTCATGAGCGAGAGCAGCGTGGTCTTTCCGCTTCCCGTTGCGCCACAAAGCAGGCAAAACGACCCTTCCGCAACCTGGAAGCTCAGATTGCGAAACACCGGCTCGCCATAGGAACCAGCTTCGGAAAGCGGGTAGGCAAACGTGAGGTTACGCGCTTCTACCGCGTATGCCATAGCAACCCTTCCCTGCCCGCGCACGCGAACGGAACGAGCATCAGCAAGCAGTAGGCCAACACGCCCCACCAGGGAGCAGGGCCCGAAATGACCGGATAGAAATGAAATGTTGCGGCCGTCTGAACCATCGAGAGGCCCACCACGGCAGCAAGCAAAACGACAATGCCGAACAGCACGCCATCGAAGGCGCGGAAGCGGAAGCGACGATACACCGTGCGCCCTCCCCCACGCGTATAGCCGCGAGCGCGCATGCTGGCGCTGCGTACGAGAGAATCCTCCATGCCCCACCCCATGAGCACCGAGACGATCCTCATGGCGTCGCGCGATGTGCGCCCGTGAGCAGCAGAAATCGCTCGCTGCACATCGGCAATGGCCCTGCCGCGGGCAACGAACTGGGGTACCAGGCGCATAATCTGGCTGATGATAAGCGCAATGGCGGACACGCGATTCGACAGCAATCCCAAGATGGCCTCGCTGTCGAGCACGGTGCCAAACACGGAAAACCAAAGGCACATGGCGGTGAACATGCCACCCATGCACAGGCCATACGCGAAGGATTCGGCATAGAAGGTAACGCCCAGCACCTGGCAGAGCACCGTGGAGCCAGACCCCACGAAGCAGGCGTTCAGCGTGGCGATGAGCAGCGAGAACGGCGCAAGATACGCCACCATGCGCACGCTGGGGCGCCATCCGCGGGTGTAGATTGCCACGGAAAGCGCCCCAACAGCGGCCAAGGCAGTATAAGCGGGGTGCACCATCGCCATGGAAAGCACGATGGCCAAGGCAAGGTAGCCAAGCGTTACGCCAGGATGGCATACGGCAAAGGGATTCCGCATTACACGTCACCCATCGTGCAGGTATAGGCCCACAGCACGCTATCGCCATCGGAAAGCACGTAGTTACCGCAGGTCTTCGTGGGGAATGCCCCATTCACCTTGTACATCCAGCCACTTGAGTTGCCACAATCGAATTCGGAGAGCCCATTGATGGCGCGAACATAAGTTGCGCTACCGCGCACGCTCACGCCCATGGCATTCAAGGCATCCCACACCGTTGCGCCCTCTTCCAGCGTAAGCGTCTTGCTACCCATGGAAGACGGGTAATCGCTGTTGTACGCGTGCGCGTTCGAGGAATCGATGGTGAGAGTCACCGTGACGGTAGCAGCTGGTTGCTGTTGCGAAGCGGGCTCCTGGCTCGCAGGGGCCGTCACGCCCGAAGATGCGCTGTTCGATTCCGACGAACCCGCCGACTGCGACGAGGCGCCCGCAGTATCGGAGGCGGCATCCTGCTCCTGGGGCTGGTCCGCGGCGGCCTCCCCCTCGGCAGATGCCTCCTGGGTTGCCTCCTGCTGGACGTTTTCGCCCTGTTGGGAAGCAGATTCCTGCGACGCAGCCTGACCCTGGCCCGCCTCCGCGGCGCCAGACGACTGCTGCTGGACGGTAGCGGCTTCCTGCCCCTGCGACGCCTGAAATGCCGAACCCGACGCGAATACGGCGCCGCCAACGCAGGCAAGCACCAGCACGACGGCCAATGCGATGCCCGCAATAACGGGCGCGCCCACCCGCGCAGGAGCATGCTCCTCGCAGGCAGGCGCACCGGGAGCGATGCGCTCGTCAACTTCTTCCAAACGTTGTATCTCGCTACTTGACGCCATACCAGGCTATGCTTTCGTCATGCCAGCCCAGGGCTACCAGACCGTCGCGCTCTTCGGCGCTCGTGGTGAAGTTATGCGAGCCCGTGTCGGCGTTGGGATTGTACTGGCGATAGACGGGGATGGTCTCGTTGGTGTCGCTATACCAGCCAATGCCCTCGTAGCGCCAGCCAAGTCCTACCAGCCAGTCGCGCTCCTCAACGCTAACGGTGTAGTGATGATCGCCGCCATTGGGGTTATACAGGCGATAGACGGGGGCGCTGCTCGAGTCGGGAGACACCCAACCACAGCCCTCATACGTCCAACCCGCCTTGACGACGTTTTCGCGCTCAGAAGGGCTCTTCGTATAGAAGTGCTCGCCCGAATTCGGGTTGTACAGGCGGAACATGGAGTACTTCACATCCAGCGGATTCAGCAGCGCACCCTGATCGGCGTTCGCCTTCACGGTAGCGAGCGCAAGGAATACGGAGGACGCGGACATTTCCTCACCATATTGAGTCTCGATGCGATCAAGAGAGCTATTGGCGGACGCAACCAGGTAGCCAAGAGGAGTAGATCCGTTGCTGGTCACAAACGAACCATCGGTCACGTCAACATTCCAAGCAGATAGCGCAGCTACCGCGATCGACGTCGAGTCCACGAGACTCGGATCCCAACCGAGCTCACAAGACGCATAAGCAAAGCTACCATCCTCCATCTGCAGCTTCTTAATCTCGGCAATGGCCGCGTGAGCCGCAGATTCAATATCTGCATTTTCGCCCTTCACGAGAGCAAGAGCGAGAAGTGCCTGGGAAGACGTCTGAACATCGGGGGCATCTTTATAAGCGCCATAATCGTGATAAGGCTGCCCAAACAAATCATCTTCCTGTTGTGCGCCAAGAATCGCCTGAACAAAGTCCGCCTGGGTGTACTTCGCGCCAGACATATCATACCCAAAGGTATATACGGGAAGGATGCAAACAGCATTGTACGAACGCAGGCTGTCTTCATTCACATCCGCATTCATAGCCGCGTTCATGCGGTCGATGAGGTTGTACGTCTCGCCGCCATACTCCACCGAGGTGCAGTCTACGCCGCCCGCATGCAGCGCCGTGATGTATTTAGCAAGCGTGCCCGCGGAAATCTTATCCTCCGGCGTTTCTTCCAGATACCCGACGACGCTCTTCTCAATGCTTTCGACGTCGATGTTGATATGCAGCCCAAGAACGTTCTGGGCGAGCGCAGCATAATAAGTGCCGTTCGTGATAGCTTCATCGCCACCGGTGGCGGCAAAGCGCTCGATCAGGTTATTGAGCAGCGTTTCCTGCTTTTCCGCATCGGGCAGATTGGCAGCAACCGAACCTTGAGCAACAAGCTGAGTGGAATCATCGGCGTACGCCTGTGGCACCGCCGAGAATCCGAAGAGGGCGGAGCACGCAAGTGCTACCGCGAAGAATGCTCCAAACAGAGCATGACGAGAGAGCTTCCCTTCCATGGGACCTTCCTTCCAGGGCTCTATGTGGTAGATGGGTGTTCCGACTTCGCCCATTCAGAAGGCTCGCACGCCTGCGAGATGCTCCTTCGACGGCATTTACGGTTACTGGTATAGCGCAGGATTCTCACCTGCATTTCCCCAGGCGGCATCGCACTGCCGCCCGCGCCGCGCCCGGCGCATTCCACCTTGCCAATATGTGCGTGGCCATTGTAGCATCCGCCCGCAACGCGGGCGGATACCCCACGCTTATTTCAACAACGCCGCACGGCTCAGTTCAGCAACTACGGTGCGCATCATGAGCTCGGTGTCGTCCAGGCCCAGATGGCGCTCGTTTTCGTCGGCGGCAAGCGTGCCACGACGACGCGCCCAGCTTTCCAGCGCGTACGGGCGCTGCTTGAACGAGATGGAAGCAGCGTCGGTGTCGATGGCGCGGCAGATTTCGCGCGTGTCAACGGGGATGATGCGACCAGCCTTGCGGCCCTCGGCATAGCCGGGCAGGTTCAGCAGGAACCATGCGTCTTCGAACGCGGCATTGTGCGCCATATACGGATGCGACTCAAGCGCGGCGAGCACCTGCGCCTGTAGCTCCTTGTCCTCGCGGAACGGCTTCTTGTCGGCAACGTCGGGCCAGGTGATGCCATGCACTTCCGACAGGGGCACGCCAACCTGCTCGTACAGAGCGGGAAGACCACAGCGCGCCGTATGCGGGTCGACGGGCGTCTGCCCCTCGGCGATTTCCATCGTTTCCCAACCCACGTCGATAATGTAGCCGCGGTCGGGGTTACGCGAGGTCGTTTCGATGTCGATGCCAATGACGGTGCCACCCATGGGCGCCAGACGATAGCCCTGCCCCACCGCGTCGATGCCCTGCAACTTCTTGGCGACGCGCTTCACGGTGTTACCCTGCATGGCAGCGATGCCCGCAATGGTAGTCTCGTCGGAAAGACCGCGCGGAAGGTTCAGGCCGCGGTCGCCATTGTAGGCAACGCCCAGGTTGTCGCACAGATCGCGGTTGCGATCAGCGAGTTCCAGCACGATATCGAACGAGAACGGAGGGTTCTCCTGCTCGAAGTACGCGGCAACGAGCTGCTGGATCGCCTCTTCGTTCTTCATGCGCTCGGACCGCATGGCGCCATCGCCTGCGGCATAGATGAAATCGGCGATAAAGAATGAATTGGCGTGCTCGAGCGCCTCGTTTACGTTCATGCGGACTCCTTGCCTAGGGCATTACGTGTTTCGATTCCGCATTGTAACATCCGGGCGCGTGCCCATCGCAGGGCCAAGGAAACCTCCACGCAGAGCAAAGCGCCCGCGACCAGGCCAAGCCCCGCAAACGCGGCGTTACATGAACCCCGTCTTCTCGAGCTGCTCCTCGAAGAACGCGTTCGTCTTCCTGAACGGACGGCGCAACGGAAGCCCCAGCACGAGCATGGCGCCCGCCATGAACAAAAGGGCGGCAACGCCAATGACCACATTCACCAGCAACGGGCCCGCAACGCATTCCTGCAGCAACGTCATGGCGTACGTGAAGGGCAGGTACGACGCGACGTCGATGAGAATGGGATCGAACATCTCCACGGGAAACGTGCCACCCGAAGCCGCCACCTGCATGATAAGAAGAATGACGCACACGGCTTTGCCCACGTCGCCGAAGAGCTCGGTGATGGTGTAGACGATCAGGCAGAACATCTGCCCCACGAACAACCCCAGAAGGAAGAACCCAACCGGGTTGGCGCACTGAATATGCAGCAGCGTTAGATCGCCCAACAACACGAGCGAGCTCTGCAGCAGGCCAATGACGCTGAAGATGCCATAGCGCCCAAAGAACTCATGCCGCGGGCGCACCTTCCCATAGCGTTTCCGCAGCTCATCCAGGCGCTCCTCCACGATGTGCACACGCATGGTGGAGATCATGACGAGCGCACCCACCCACAACGACAGGACCGTGTAGAACGACGCCATGGCCGAGCCGTAGTTGGAAACGGAGTATATCGCCTCGCGCTCGAGCTGGACGGGGCGGGCAAGGCTCGCCGCAAGCGCCTCGGTGTCGTTTCCCAGAATAATTTCCTCGATCCGTTTCACATCGCCCGAAGCAAGCGCATCGGCCACGCGCTGCTTAGCATCGCTCACGCGCGTGGCCGCGGAATCCAGCTTGCCAGACGCATCCGAAAGGCCATCTCCCAGCGTTTCAAGCTGATTCGACAAACCTCCCGTGCTTTCGCTTAAGCCGGAAACTGCCCCATCGAGGTCGGAAACGATGCTCTTCGCAGACGTTGCAGCATCGGAAATGGACGAGCGCAAGCCATCATCCGCCGGGGCAATTTCCTCGTTGAAGAGTCGCTTCGCCTCCTCGACATCCGCCTGGGCGTTGTCGATGATGGCGTTGGTCTCCTGCTGCGATTCCTCCACGGAGCGGGCGGTCGACTCGGCATGATTCTTCGCGACCTTCAAGCTCTCGATGAGCACCTGGGTTTGCTGCTTTTCCGCCTCGCTTACGCCACTTTTGTTCATAAGCTCCTGGAATTGGTCGATGCGTCCCTGAATGAGATCTGGCACCGCGTCAGCGGCAACCGTTAGCAGGTCAAACGCAACATCCACGGCGGCGGTCACCTTGTCTACGTTCACCGTATTCCCGTTAAGCGTATCGCGAACGATGCCAATCTGCTCCTCGAGCGAATCCGACGCATTCTTCGCGCCCGATTCCGCGTCGGCCAGCGCGCCCTTCGCCGTACCGGCGGATTCCTGCAGGCCGTCAAGCGTGGTGCCCAACAGGTCGACAATGCTCGACGTCGTGCGCATAAGGCCAGCCAACGTCCCCAATTGCTTTGCCGCGCTCTTCGCGTCGGCGGTCGCATCGTCCAGGTGGCGGCTCATCTTCGAGACGTAATCGCTCATGCGGGGGTTCTTCACATAGCTCAGGATGTCGTAGGCCACACCGAGCGAAACCTGGTCAACGCGCTCAGTGAAGCTGACGCGGATGCTCTCCTGTATGGAGTCGGCGCCCTTCTGCGTGATGATGGGCGCAATGGGGTTCTCCTTCTCGTTGGTGTAGTAGAGCACGCTGGGATACGCGCTATCCTCCGTGAGATACGTGAGCAAGTTACCGCTAAAGTCGGAAGGTATCACGATGGCGGCATAGTACTCGCTGCTCTCGACGCCCGCCTTCGCCGCTTCCTCGTCGTCCACGAAGACCCAGTCGAAGCTCGCATTGCCGCGCAGCTGCGAAACCACGGTATCGCCCACGTTGATGGTTATGGGCAGCAAATCACCCTTGTAACCTTCGTCTTCGTTGGCCACGGCAACCTTCAGCCCGCCCGTTGCTCCATACGGGTCCCAGCTGCTGGCAATGTTGAACCACGCGTAGATGGAGGGTGTAAGCACTAGCAATACGGTTACCACGATGCCGATGACGCTCTTCGACCCAAGGCGCAGGTCCGCGATGAAGATGTCGCGCGTGGGGCCACGCCGTGAGGACTTCGCCCGCACCTTCTCGGCCGCGGAAACGACGCCCGTGCGCTCGCCCGCTGCAGGCAGCTCGAACTCGCGATCGAACTGGGCGTCCTGGCCAAGCAGATGCATCTCCTCCTTCACCATGGAGTGCGTATACTCCTGCACGATAAGGCCCATTTGCACGACGAACAGGAACACAAGCATGCCCACAAGCACCGCAAGTTTCGTATCGGTACTCAGGCCAAATACAACGTTCAGCAGCAGCATGGCCAAAAGCACGCCAAGGGGAATCGCCCAAAGCGCCGTAATGCCCAGCCTGCGAATGCGCGGGTACCGGCGATAGAATCGGCGGGCGCGATTCTCCACGTCCTCCGCGTATTCGTCGTGGGCCATGAGCGCGCGCATAAGTCCGCGCATGCCGTGGCGCTTCATGCGACCTTCGTAATCCTCGCTCGCGAAGAAGCCCGTCTTGCGCATCTCGTCGTCGAACATGACGAGCAGATTGGCCATAAGGGAACGAAGGCCCAGTCCAATAAAGAGAGAGCCCGGCACGATGAGGAGCAGGGCAAGCAAGTCGAGGACGTATGCCGATCCGTACAGCCCCGAGAGCGCCTCGCGCATGGCGTCGATGCCATACGTGAACGGAAGCGCTGGGTGAATGAACTGGAAGAAGTCGGGCATCATCTGGATGGGATACATGCCCGACGAACCCGGCACCTGCATGACCAGCAGGAAGATGCACAGCGTTTTGCCGATGTTGCGGAACGTCTTCACCAACGCGTAGATGAGGTTCATGTATGCGAACGAGCACACCGCGCCGGACAGCATGAACAGCACCGGGTTGCCGCAATCGATGCCCAGCAGGATGTCGACGCCGCAAATCGCCTGCGATTGCAGAAGCGACAGAATGACGAACAGCAGCCAGCGCCCGAAGTAGCGCTGCCGCGCCGTTGCCTCCGAGAAGCCCATGACCTCGACCTTCATAAGCGACACCAAAATGAAGCATCCTATCCACAAGGCCAGGTTGGTGTAGAACGGGGCAACCGCCGTGCCGTAGTTCGAAACGGGATAAAGCTTAGCGGTGGACATCTGCACGGGTGTCGAGATGAACGTGCCCGCGTTTTCGACGTCGACGCCAAGGAGCTCCGTAAGTTTTTCCACCTCGAGCGCCTTGCCAATGGCCCCAATGTCCTGCATGGTGCCGTCCAGGTTATCCCGGATTGTCCCCAGCAGGATTTTGGCATCGGAGACCGACGTCTCGGCCGTGCTCAGCGCGGCATCCGTTTCGGACAGCACGTTAGACAGGCTTTCTACCTGCGGCTCAAATTGCCTAAGGGCAATGGATAGGCTCGTCAGCGACAAGTAGAGGTCGGTGGCTCCCTGGTCGAGCTTGGGCATGGCATCACCGTGTATGCGGTTAGTGGCGTCCGTCACGCCATCCATCGTCTGCTGGATGGTGCCATTGATTTCCGCAACACGCGCGTCCGCCCCATCCACCGCGCCGCCTATGAGGTCGACGGCAATCGAAAGGCCCTCAGCTGCGTTCTTGAGTTCCTCGTCGCCCGTGCCCGACGCAACGTCGATGATGCGCTGCAGATCTTCGCTTACGCGAGACAAGTCTTCCTTCGCATTATCGAGCGACGTGGCCGCCTGGCTCGACATGGAAGACACGCTCGCGGCGGACGACAGGACGTTAGTGGAAAGACGGTTCTCGTAATTGCCCAAGCCCGAGCGCAGATCGTTCAACCGAGCGCCCGTATCGTCGAGCGAAGAGGCTATATCCGGCAGCAGCTCGGACGTTGTCTCAAGAGAGTCCCGCGCTTCCTGCGCCGCCTTGCGCCAACCCGCAATGGTGGACGACGCATCGTCGAGCGAGGAGATTGCCGTATCAAGATCAGCCTGGATGGAATGTATTTCCTGCACAACCGACTGATGTGTCTCATCAGCCCGGGCGCTGACCCTGCTCGACAGGTCTTGCGCTGACGACAAGATCTTCTTATTCACCGTAGAGGAAAACCCCTGGTTGATCTTGAGCACCAGCTTCTGAGCAGCGGAGTCGCTTACCTTAGTAGCGACGGCACTGTACTTTTCATTGGGATAATAGTAAATCGTGGGCTTTTCATCCGAGCCGTCGAAGATTCCAACGAGGTTTTCGCTTAAATCACTCGGAAGCACTATCGTGGCGTACACCAAGCCATATTCGGTGTCTTCGAGTGCCTCTTCCCTGCTGTCGTAGAACTGCCAATCAATGCTGTCGTTATCCTCGAGCTCGCCCATAACTTGCTGGCCAATGTTGATGTCGCCCGCCAGATTATGAGTCGCGCCTTCGTCTTCGTTCACGATGGCAATGGGGATATTGCCCGTGTGCGAATACGGGTCCCAATTTGCCACGATGCAATACCACGCATACAGGCCGGGCAGCACAAGGAGGGCGCCTACCACCAGCAAGGCGATAGGGTTCTTCACCAGCGCACGTACGTCTCGCTTCAGTATTTCAAACGAGGTCCTCACAACGACATTTCGTCCCCCACACTTCGCGCCCCTCGTACGGCGGCCGTCACGCAAAGCATTGCGGCTAGGCCAAGATGCTTGCCAGCAGAGGCCACCAAGACCAACACCCTAGCAACGCGCGAGCCGCTGCAACTATGCAACGAGCCAGCCATACGCGCGGCTGCGCCGACGCCCTAGCCCAACCCGGCAAGCGAGCCGGCCATACGCGAGCCTCACAACCACGCAACGAGTCGGCCTAGCAGCTCGACCAATGCTCTAGCAACGCGAGAACCGCCAAAACTGAGTCAACGCCCCAGCGCGCGGGCTTCCGCAACCGATCCAACGTGCTGAACCGCCCAAGGTAAACAAGCGCCAGAGGACGCTTACTCGGTCTCGGATTCGGCCTGCTGTCGCTCTTCTTCGAGCACGCGGCGCACCACACGCTCGATGCGACGCTCTTCGGCCTTGCGCGAAACCGTGATTGCCACGGTAGCAACCGCAACCGGCACGACTATGGCCACGGCACCCGCCACGATGAGGGCACGTTTGCCCAAGAGACGGTAATTGTCGATGGACGTCTCGCCACCCTGCTTGGCGGCGATTCTCTCCACACCGTTCACAACGCGCAGGGCCTTATCGCCCACCAGGTTCTGCACGGCATCCTCGACGCGACGCTCAATGATGGAATAGGACATCGAAACCCCCCTTTTATCAGCTTCGTTGTAGCTATTCTACCAATTTGCGCACAGGCGCAGCGAATTGTTTCCCCGCCGATGGAAAAGACGAGGCTGGGACGCCTATAGCGCGGCAATCAGCGCAGCGCACCCCTCGAGGACGTCGCGGTACGTTTCGTCGAAGTTGCCGGTGTACCACGGGTCGGCAATGTCGCCGGAGCGGTTCGCCCAGGAAAGAAGCAGGCTTACCTTGGGCGAGGCAACGGCCTCGGCACCCAGGATGCGACGCAGGCCCGCAAGGTTCTCCTGATCCATGGCGACGATGTAATCCCATGCGTCTAAGTCCTCGCGCATAATCTGGCGGGAATGATGGTGACCGCAGGGCACGCCCTCGCGCTCCAACTTGCGGCGCGTGCCGGGGTGCACGTCGTTGCCAATTTCCTCGCGGCTGGTCGCCGCGGAGTCGATGACGAACTCGCTCGCCCTCCCCGCCTTTTCTACCAGGTCCTTCATGACGAATTCGGCCATCGTCGACCGGCAAATATTGCCATGGCATACGAAGAGTATCTTGTGCATTGCCCTACCTCACGCAACCTAACGACGGCGTTGCGGGCCGTCTAATCCTGAGCGGTCTTCTCTGTATAGAGCTTAAAAAGATGGGCAACGATCTTCTCTTCGTCCCCGCCAAAGTCCACACCATAAGCAGCTTCGGCGGCAGCGTCGAGCGCCAGCGAATCGCCCGCCGCGCGGGCCGCATCCGCATCGAGGGCGTAGTCCTGGAGGCTCGCCCACGCCGTGGCATCCTGCACGACGAATTCGGAGGCCGAGTTGTAGAGCGCCATCGCGCGCGACATCATGTTATTGCTTTCGGTGAAATGGGTTTCCTGAAGGCCCGTATGGAGCGAGCCTATCCACGTGGCCCAGGCGGTGAGGAGCGTCGTGAGGCCAAGCAGGACAGCCCGAACCGTATCAAGAATGAACTCCTTGCGGGCGGCCCCGGAAACGCCTTGTTCGGCAATTGCTAGTTCGTGCCCGTGAGCGCGGCGCCGTTGACATACAGCGTGTGTACGTTACTGATCACGCTCGAGGCATCGCCATCGAACGACGACACGTACGTGTCCTCGGTGAGCGTCCACGTGCTCGAGGAGTCGATCGAAACCGCCACGGTACCAACTTCGGTGGAAACGCTCTCGCCGCTGGCGTTTTCGATGTTGCCGCTGATGGTACCCGTGAACGACGAACCCTCGGAAAGGTTCAGCGTCAGCTGGGAATCGCTGCCCACGAGAATCGTTCCGGCAAGCTCCTGGTTCTTCGCGTTCAGCGTGGCCACATTGGAACCACCACTCCAGCCGTCGGCGCACGCGGAGAGCAGCACGTTGCCGGAATCCTCATTCGAAATAGCCACGTTCTCGAGGTTGATTTGGGCATTCGTGTTCGTGACGTGGAACACGTGGCCGTTCTTGCTGGTGAGCGACCCACCCGTCATGGTGAACGAAGACGAGCCGCTATCCGCATCGCCTGACATGGACTGGTAGATCATGATGGTATCCATGAACGTGGCGTTGCCGTTGCACTGCGTGTTGTTGGCGGTGAGATTGCAATTCGTGAGCGTAATGGAGTTCTCGCCCTCGATGCACACGCCCTCCGACAGATTCGAGGTGAGCGTCGCATTGGCCACGCTCACGTTAGCCGTGGAGTAGATTGCGGGTGAGCCCAGGCCATTCGACGTGTAGGTACCGCCATCCACGTTCACGGTTCCGCCGCCGCGGTCGGTGCGAATGGGCGCCGAGGAGCCGCCGGACGTCGTCACCGTCAGGTTGCTCGCATTCGTAACGCCGCCACCCGTGGTCATGATGCCGCCAGAACCATCGCCCGTGGTGGTAATCGTAGTATCGCTTACGTTCACCGTGGTGCCATCGCCGTCAGACCCATTGTTCGCACCATTGCCGCCGTACGAGAATATCCCATTCGCGCCATCGGCATTCGTTTCTATCGTTCCACCGGTGATGGTCGTGGTCGTTCCGCCCATAACGAGCAAGCCGGCGTTCAGGCCATAGAAATTGCAATTGTCACCGCCATCGGAGTCGCCCGACTTCGTGAGCGTCGGATTGGTGATGGTGACATCCTCCGACGTGTTCACGAGCAGAGCACTCTCATCGGCCGTGGTGGACGTATAGGTTTGCGAGTCCTGCGTATCGGCAGAAGTGATTTCGGTTGCGCCCACGTAGTTGATATCCGCCGAGCTGCTGCCACCCGGAGCGCCGCCGCCAGGAGCACCGCCATCAGGAGGCGTTCCCATAGGCCCCTTCTCGCTTGACGCTGCTTCAGTTGAGCTGTCCGTCGACGCATCCGACGAGGATGACTCCGCGCCCGCGCATCCCGCGCATAGCGCCGCAACGAACGCCATTGAACACGCAATGGCCATGACCTTGGTGTATCGCATATCGTTCCCCTCATTTCTTGTCTCTTACCATGAATTCCCGAGACGTTCGACTGAGACGAATATGCCACCGAAAGCTGAAAGCAACCTTATACGGCAAGCAAAATCAGGGAGCTCTTCTAACCACGTCACATCTTGTTGATATCGGTAAGGTTGAACCGCGGGATGCGCCTGAGCGCGATAGCGCTCATGATGAACGCCAACAGGGCACTCCCGAAAACACCGATGAACACGGCCGGCCAGTCGACGCTCTTGACGAACGCCGCCGTTGGCGGCTCAACCGCCGTCACCGCAAGCGCGCCGCTGAAGCACCCGAGCACGACGCCGAAGAAGATGCCGATGGCCGAGAGCACGATCGTGTCGTTATAGATGTAGCGCTTCGCGTCCTTCACCGAGAATCCGTTGATCATGAGCACGATGAGCTCGTGCTTCTTCTCCTCGATGAACATGACGTTCAAGTTCAGCAGCACGACGATGGCCATGAGAACCGCCAGCGCCCCATAGACGAGCACGACGGTGCTCGACACGCGCGCGAGCGTGTTGAAGTTGTTGTACTGCGTCTCCGCGTCGTCCACGATGGAGTCGAAGCCCTTCACATCCGCAAGCGCCTGCCCCATATCGCCCACGCTCTTGTCGCCCGTCTTGGCAATCACCACCGTGGGCTGGTAGTCGGTCTGAAAGACCTTCTCGTAGTAATCGCGGCCCATGATCATCTCGTGGCCAATGAGCCAATACTCGTAGAACCCCAGAATTGGGGCCTCGTACGTCGAACCACCGGCATCCGCGAAGACGACGTTGTCGCCCACCTTCGCCCCCGTATGGTTGGCATATCCCTGGCTCACCCATACGCCCTCTGCCGAAAGGTCCAGCGTCTCGGGACTACCCTCAATGCCCCGCACGTGATAGAGGCTCGCAAACTCGTTGGCATTCTCGGGAACGACGAGACGGATCGTCCCGCGCTCGCCATTTGGCTGCGTCGTGATGAAGCCCTTGCGAATGACGGGCGTCGCGGTGGCCCCTTGGCTCGCGAGCGCGTCTTTCACCTGGGTAATGGCGCCATCCTCGCCTGCATTGACGTAGGCGATGGCGTTGAAGTCGTACACATCGGTGTACTGCCGGTCGTA
>JAILNP010000109.1:0-8789 GCA_024691475.1 Eggerthellaceae bacterium | reverse complement strand
GGATCAACGCGTGATGCCACCATCGACGACCTGCTTCTGGGGCCCTTGCCGCCGCGGCAGGTGCGAACCAATCCGCTGTGCTACAGCTGCACGGCGGGTTTTGGCAGCTCATGCGGTGGCGCGCTCGTGTAGCGCCTATTCGGCGTAGCGGGATGCGCGGCCTCCGTTGCGGCGGCCTTCGTCGGCGAAGCCGAAGCATTCGGTGAAGATGACGCGGCACTTGAGGTTGTGCTTGGCCTTGATGGCATCCATGGCCTCTTCGACGATGTCGCCGAAGGTTTCGGATTCGCAGACCGCACGCGCGTTGACCACGATGGCAATGCCCGAATACGCATGCTGGAGCGTGCGTTCGAATTCCAGGTCGTTATCGACGTCCACGATGGAGCACTTCACGAAGTCGCCTTCCATGCCTGCTGCGAAGAGCTTCAGGTGGGGCACGTTGCGGCGCGCTTCGATGAGCCCTTCGCGGATGCCTTCCATGAAGTCTTCGATGACCTGGTTGAAGTCGATGTCGGCACCGTTGCGCTCTTCGGCGAAGAAGCGACGGTTGTACCAGCACATCTTGGATTCCGCTGCGTCGAATTCCTCCGTATCGGTTCCCAGGTCGCGTGGCTGCGCCGTGGCTTCGTGCGAAAGCAGGTAATCGGCCAGTTCGTCTATGCCCTCTCCCGTACGCGCGGATATCGCCATGACGGGCGTGTTGGGGTAGGCCTTCTTGATGAAGGCCACGTCGGCTTCGCGTTCCGCGTCGTCGATGAGGTCGCATTTGTTGAGGACGATGAGGTCGGCCTCAGCCAGCTGCGCGTTTAGCAAGAAGCGCATTTCCTCGGGAAGGTGAATGTCTTCCCTTTGCGGCAGAATCATGCGCAGGCGGATGGGGTCGACCAAGCAGGTGAGCGGAAGCAGGTCATATTGGCCGTGATAGTCGTTGTCGAGCGCTACGTATACGTGATTCAGCGCGCCCACGCCGCAGCCGGGAATGTCGGAGAGGACGATGCTTGCCCCCGCGGTAGCATGCCGATTGATGCGATAGACCAGATCTTCGGTGACGTAGCAAATGCAATCGCCGGCGATTTCGTCGATGGGCACGTCGGCCGTGCGCGTGTAGTCGGCGTCGACGAGGTTTTTGGCGCCCAGGTCATTGGCGATAATGGCCGCCTTGCTCGGCTCGTCCTGCTCCTGTAAGCGCTTGTTGAATGCGCGTGCCAGAGCAATCATGGCCGTCGTTTTGCCCGAGCCCAAAAAGCCGCTCACTATTACGTATTTCGTACTCATATTGCTTTCTCTCGTTGATGCGCCCTACGCGTGCTGGCTAGGATTCGTTGCCTGGTTCGCTTTGGGAGAGCTGTTCGGCCACCCAGGCGCCCTGTTCTCCTTGCCACATGTTCGTGAGGTTGGCGAATACTTGTGGCCAGTCGATGCGCATGCCGAATGCCACTTCCAGGTAGTTTAGGCTATCGAGGCCGCTCCAGCGCGCGTTTCCTTCCTGCGCCTGCATCCATCGTTCGAATGCGTAGGTATACGCGCAGGTGGGGCACACGGTAACGAGCGTATGCGCGCCTGCTTGCTCGCAGAGACGGAACGACCGGCAGGTGCGCTTGCGAGCTAGGTTGGGGTCGTAGGCGTTCACGGCGCCACCCGCGCCGCAGCACCAGGCGTCTTCGTCCGCGCAGGGGAAGGGCTTGGCGTTGGCGTGCTCGAAGAGGGCGCGCACCGCAGGGCCATGAATGCTTGCACGGTCGTTGCAAGAGGTTACAACGGACAAAGGGAGCGCGCAATCGGCCAGGCTCTCGTCGTCCATGCGTGCCCCCGCATCAAGGAGAAGCTGGGCGAGGGGCACGAATTCCATGTCGGGGGCAACCGCTGCGGCCGCGGCTTCCAGTTGCCTATCGCAACCAGGGCACACGCCCACGATGCGACGAACGCCCTGGTCCTTCGCGGCTGCGATGACGCGCTCTCGCCAGGTTATCGCCCGCTCGACTTCGCCCGCGCACTCCAGGGGCCATGCGCAGCACTGCGTGGCGAGGAGAGTGGGCCCAACGTGCTCGTTGAGCCATGCGTATGCTGCGCGCGTGAGTTCGGGCGCGTATGTGCAGAGCGTGCAACCGGGGAAGAACAGCGTCTCGGCATGCGCTTTGCGCGCGGCCGCTTCCTGAACTGGGGCGCCATCGGTTTCGTCGATGCTGGGAACTTCCAGGAGCGACAGGTCGCTATAGTCGATGTTCCAAACGTGGCGGTATACGCTGAACGTGTTCCACGTGCAATCAGTCTTGATCATGCCCACGTCGGAATCGGGGATGTATTGCGCCCCTCGCAGCAAGGCGCGCCAGGGCTGCCACAGGTCGCTCATGCTCAGCTGCTGAGGGCAGTGGACGGTGCAGCGATTGCACGATTCGCACGAACGGAGGAACTGGTAGAGCGAGGGGTGGGCGTCGATTCCCTCGCGCGCGCTCTGCGCGTCGTGAGCACCGTCTATCGCGTCGTTGGTTTCCTCGCAGATGGCGCGAATGTTCCACGCGCGCGATTCTAGTAGGTCGCATCGCATGGTGCAGGTGCCACATGCGATGCATTGGTCTTCTAGGTTGGCAATGGCGTCCCGAGTGCGTTCGAGCAGCGTGGTGAAATCAGCCATGCGTTGCCTCCAGCGTGAGAATGAACGCGACGGGTTGGCATGCTGCGCGGTCGGCGCAATGCTCGCAATCTTCTTCCAGGTCGCCCGATATTTCGTCGAATGAAATCTCGGTGCCGCCCAGCGCGCGGTAGAACCCCGCCGCATCGCCGCGGGAAACCAGCTTGAGAGCGTGATGCTGTTCCAGTTCCACCTGCATGAGCGCGCGTCCTACGCCGTGGCCTTGCCAGGCGGGCATAACGGCAACGGGGGCGACATGAGGCCCCTTGCTGGTTTCTTGAATGCGAATGTACCCGATGAGCGTCCCGTTGCTATCCACCGCAATCGTGGCGTTTTGCCAATCGGCGGCCAAGCCCATGCCTCCTAGTTGCATGAGGGCGCGTACGGCTTGCTCGTCCGTGGCAATGGCCTTGCGGAGTGAGTACTCGTTCGCCTGCTGGCGGTCGTGCGTTGAATCGTTCATGACGCCTCTCGGTTTTAGGGCAGGTAGACCTTGGCGCGCGATTGGGGAATGGCCCGCTTCGATAGCTCGCGCAGCCCCTTTACCACCGTGGGCATCATGCTGCGGGGAATGCCCATGAATAGGTGGTCACGGGGAACGTCGGTGGCCGCGCGGTTGCCGTAGCAGCCAAGCGACAGGTTCATGACGCCCTCTTCGCGTGGGATGAGCACGGCTTCGACGCACATGCTGTTGTATCCGGAGACGCGGTAGTTGAAGCGCTTGCCCGTATAGTACGAAGCGCTCATGGTGAGCCACATCATCTGCTCGGCGTCACCGGTGATTACCACCACGTCGGGGGTGGCAGCTGCCTTGGCAAGCGGCGTTGCCACGGTGGCGTCGGTGCTGCGCTGCGGTAGGCGCGGGCGCTCGGCAACCATTTGGGAGGCGGCCTCCATGGTGTCGAGCTTGTGGAACAGGATGTAGAGCTCTCCGCTTGCCAGCTTCGGGGGCACGTCGGTCATGCCTAGGATGGATGTGCCGTCGGGGCATGAATGGCGGTTGGGCGGCAACATGATGGAGCGCCCCAAGCGTGCGTATGCCAGCTGCTGGCAGAAGCGCATGCGTGTGGTGGGTACGGGAACGTCGGGCAAGGGCGCGCCAGCGGGAACGAGCGTGAGCGCAACGGGTTCGGCCTGCAGTTGCAGTACGTCCTTCAGCACGTTCGCCCATTCGGCGTAGAGGTCTTGTTCCCCTTGCGGTAGCGGGGCGGCCTTTTCCCTGTTCAGGAAGGGGTCGTATGCAATTCCGTCGCCCTCGATGCGGATGGCGCTCACGGGGCATTGCCCCTCGCACGTCTTGCAGCCCACGCATCGTTCCGGCTGCACGGCAACGGGAGTGTCGGTGGCGTCTTCTTGCCCCTCGCGGTTGATTGACTGCATTTCGTAGACGTCCATGGGGCAGAAGGCCGCGCAGAGCCCGCAGCCTACACAGAGGCTGGCGTCGTGCTTGATGCGATACGTTACCTTGGGGCCGTCATCGGCGCCGGTGTCCCAATCCTTCACTGGGAACCGCCCTCCTTTCGGCCGAGCGACGGGTAGATGCGGTTGCCTTGCGCGTCGTTGAGTTCGCTGCTGCAGAACGGGATGAGCCTGTCGTCGACGGTGGCGTGGAACATCGAGCATTGCTCCAGGCGCTCCAGGTCGATGTTGCTGCGGTCCATGTAGTCCATGATGATGAGAGACAGCCCGCCTTCGAACTGGGGAATCGTACGCGCGGCGATGTCCCAGAGCACCGCGCCCTGAGGCGAGTGCGGGTCGTAGTACGACAGGTAGTCTTCATGCGAAAGCCCGCGCGTGATGGGCGTGTAGCCATCGGGCGTGCGCGCCAGGTACGTGCCTGCGTCGCAGAGCGGATGCGAGGAACCCAACGGCACCATGTCGTCCGCGAGGATAAGGCCATCGGTCTGCGCTTCTAGCAGCGCGAAGGTGTCGCCCATGGTAAGGGGCTTGCTGCGTTTCACGTCGAAGCGGCCGCTTTCGAAGGCCGGCTGCAATGCCACGCCCACGACCACGTCGTTGTTCTGAATCGCGAACCGAATGACATCGCCCACTTGGTCTTCGTTTACGCCGCCGACGATGGTCATGGCTAGCACGACCTGTACGCCGCATTCTCGGCAGTGTTGAATGGCGCGCAGCTTCACATCGAGCAGGTCGGCGCCGCGGGTAGCCAGGTAGGGCTCGGGCGTCGTTCCGTCGAATTGCAGGTAGATGCCCGAAATGCCCGCTTCGCGTAGCTCGAGCAGGTAGTCCTTGCTGCGTGCGATGGCAAGGCCGTTGGTGCTGATCTCGATTGCCTGAATGCCCACTTCTCGACCAATGCGCACGATGTCCGGCAGGTCGTCGCGCACGGTGGGTTCGCCGCCCGTAAGGTTCACGCCACAGTCGCCGCCCGCGGTATTGCGAATCGTCTGGAAGACGGCGCGGAAGTCTTCCGTGGGAAGCTCGTTGTCATCTTCGTGAGCGGCCATGAAGCATACGGGGCATTTCAGGTTGCAACGCTGGGTGAGCTCGATGCCCACTTGGGTGGGGCGCCGCACGTGATGCGTGCAGATGCCGCACGAAAACGGGCAGGGCGCCGTCATGGGTCTGGTCACTGCTGGGGCGGTGGCGGGCAACGCTCGCGCGCAGTAGCGTTCGTATTGTTTCGCATCGGGCCAGCGATATGCCTGGAAGAAGCCGTGTTCGGGGCAGGTGCGCTCCATCCACACGGTGCCATCGTCGTGCTCTACCACGCGCGCGGCCAGCTGCTTCAGGCATTCGGGGCAGATGCTGCGAGTTGTGCTAATGAGCCGCGACACGGGAGCCCCTATTCGTCGATTTCTTCGCGGCTATCGAAATTGCGATTCGGTGGGGTGGTGACCTTCAGACCGAATGCGCGGATGAATTCGAGCGTGCGATGGGGCACGAATACGTCTTGGAACTGGCTGGCGTATTCCAGCGCATTGACGACGGAAATGACGTGGGCGAAGTCTTCGATGTTGTCTACGTCGCCCACGGGTTCGAGCAGCGCCATGGGCATGTCGCCAGCTTCGTGGCCCTTGTCCAGGTACGCTTGCAAGGCGGGGCGTCCGTCGAGGTTGTAATAGACCGTTTGATGGTTCATGCCGCAGTTATGCGTGTAGCCCACCAACGAGGTTCCGCCTGCCTGGCAGGGTGCGAGAACCATGCCGCCCGTTGGGTAGCGCTTCTGGAATTCGTGCAGGTAGTTGTAGGCGTCGATGATGTGATCGCGCGGCATGATGGGGATGTCGCCGCCAACCGAAATGCACGTTTCGTAGCCCAGATCGAAGATTTGCTGGAATGCCTCGTCGAAGTGGTCGTCGAACACTTTCCCGTGGTCTTCGATGATGTGAATCTCGCGCGGCCAGCTTTGCCCCTTTTCGAAGATCTCGCGCATTTTCTCGACGTGCTTGTGCGGGGTGGTGCTTACGAAGACGTCGTATACCCGTTCCGGAACGGTGGGGTCCGCTTCGCGTTCGCGCTTGTTTTGCTCCTCCAGGCGATCGAGTGCCTGCATGGTGCATTCGAGCACGTCAAACATCATGCGATGGAACAGCGTGGAAGCCTGCAAGGGCGTGAACGGCCCATCGTGGATGGTGGTAAGCCGCGTTTTTACCAGGCCGGGAATGGGCGGCTTCGAGAACATAAGGAATGCGTTCTTCTGAACGGTCATGGTCTCTCCCTCACTACGCGTTGCTTGATGACGCGCGGTCGAACTCGATGGGACGCGAAGTCTTTTCCACGAGTGCTTCTATGCCATTATAGGTCCAGGTGCCGATGAGCGGCTCGCAGCCTTCGATGCCGTTGTCGGTGAGCATGTTGATATTGCTGGTCAGCGAGCCCGAAAAGCCTGGTGCGCCTGGGGGCGCTTCGGGAAGCCACCAGCCATATTCGGCGCTTGCCACCCCCTCGGGCATGTCCTGGAATGCGACGTTGAACACGGCACTGCCATTCTTGTTGCTCAGGCGCGCCCAGACTCCTTCGGCGAGCCCCAGCGCCCGTGCCGTGGCGGGCGCCATGGTTACTCGAGGATACGGCCGGCGTTGCCTAAAGTCCTGGTTGTGGAAGTACGACGACCCCCAGAAGGGCTGGGAGCGGGCGCCTGTGATGAGTACTACCTTCCCCGCGGCAAGGTCTGCCTGGGGAATGCTCTGGGAAATAGGTTGCGGGTATGCCGAACCGCCCAGCTGTTCGATGAGCGACGAGGCGAGCTCCACCTTTCCCGATGGCGTGGCAAATCCCCGGGGCTTTCCCTGCTCGTTGTTCTGCTCGTGCTTGTGGAAGGTGGGTGCGGGGGCGAACATGCCCTCACGGGCGAACTGCTCGAACGTGATGCCCACGGGCTCGAAGAGATAATCGAGCTCTTCTTCGAGCGTGGCATGGGGCCATTCTTTCCCCATGCCGAGCCGCAGGGCAAGCTCGCGCATGATGTCGTAGTCGTTGCGTCGCTCGTGTAGGGGCGGAATGACCGCGGCGCCGCCGTAGGCGAAGTCGGCGACGCCACCATGAATCTGGCAGTTGGGGCGTTCCAGCGCGCCTGCGGCGGGGAGCACGTAGTCGGCTAGCTGAGCCGTGGGCGTAAGGCGATAGTCGACTACGACGCAGAGGTCGAGCGATTGGAGCGCCTTTAGCACGAGTTTTGTATTCGCGTAGGTGAGCACGGGGTTTGCCCCCATGACGAAGAGCGCGCGGATGGGGTAGGGCTCTCCCGTGACCATGGCGCGCATGACCATGCCCGGATGCGCGGACGACAAGTAGCGTTCGGGCAGCGAACTGCCGAACTGCTTTGCGTAGTCGTTTACCAGGTTGTATCCGCTGTAGCTCTGAAGCGGCGTGGTGTTCAGCTGCCACGCGCGGTTTTCTTCGGAAAGCAGGTCGGGTCGTTCCATGGCCGCTTCGGCTCGAAAGGAGCTGCGTTGGTGCAGGAAACATGCCCCGGGGCGGTCGACGTTGCCCGTGAGGGCGCGCAGTAGGCAGAGCGAGCGTACGGTGGGTTCCGCGTTCGGCCCCAGCTGGTCGATGCCGCGACCCGAGAGCAGCACACCAGGAGTGTGGGTGGCGTAGAGGCGCGCGGCCTTGCGTATGTCGTCGGCGGGGACGCCGCAGAGCGCCTGCGCGCGTTCGGGCGCATATGCGCGCACGTGTTCGCGCAGCCCGCTGAAGCCTACGCACCAGGTGTTCACGAAGGCCCGGTCGAAGAGCTCCTCTTTGACGATGACACTGAGCAGCGAAAGGGCTAGAACGGGGTCGGTGCCAGGCCAGGGGGCAAGGTGCACGTCGGCCTGGCGTGCGGTTGCAGTGGCGCGGCAATCTACGACCACCAGCGGCACGCCCGCTGCGTGTCGCGCTTTGATTTGGCTCCAGAACAGCGAATTATCGCTTACGGCTGGATTGGTGGCCCAAAGCATGATGCATTGGGTGTGGTCGCTGAAGTCGGGGTCGGTGGGCCATCCGAAGGTGATGGCATCCATGAAGATGCGCGGGTCCCAGCAGATCTGTCCAATGCCCATGTTGTTGGGGCTTCCGAACTGGTTCATGAAGCGGTGCAGGGGCCAGTAGGTGGTGTGAGGCCCTGCAATGGCGCTTGCCAGTGTTCGCGCGCCGTATTCGCTGCGCAGACTCTTGAGCCTGCTTGCGATGTCGTCGAGTGCTTCGTCCCAGGTGACGCGCTCGAATTTTCCGCTGCCTCGTTCCCCAACGCGGCGAAGCGGGTAGTTCAGGCGGTCGGGGGCATCCAGGTCGTCGAGGTTCATGCGCCATCTGCGGCAGCGCGAGGAGATGGATGCGTCGTAGGGATAGCGCGTGGGGTCGGGGGCGATGTCGACGATGCGGCCGTCTTCGATGGTCGCCGTTAGGCCGCACAGATACCCGCAGTAGCTGCAATTGCCCTTGCGCATCTCGATCGTCATGGGGCCCCCTCGGTTCAGGATTCCATTGTATGCCTAGCTCGTGGCGTATTTTCCTTACGGCTTGTTGCCGTTTTCGTTCTGGGTGCGCCGTGCTGGGCGCATGTCGTGCTGCGTTGGATGCTTGTCGTGTGTGCTAGGGGAGTATCGGGTCGTTCAACCCGGCGGGCATGCCGTTGCGTTCGTCGCTTTGCGCCAGCTCGATGCTTGCGGCCCGGTGGGCTTCCCAGCGTATGGGGGTGTCGAACAGCAGT
>JAILNP010000098.1:0-5711 GCA_024691475.1 Eggerthellaceae bacterium | reverse complement strand
TGCGTGCGTCGTTGCATTGGGTGGCGGCGTCGTTGGCGATTTGGCAGGGTTTGCCGCAGCTACGTACATGCGCGGCATTGGCTTCGTGCAGGCTCCCACCTCGCTGCTTGCCATGGTCGATTCTTCCGTGGGCGGCAAGACGGCCATCGACTTGCCAGCGGGGAAGAACCTGGCGGGAGCGTTCTACCAGCCTGCGTACGTTTGCGCCGATACCTCCACGCTCGTCACGTTGAACCAACGCGAATGGGCGTGCGGTTGCGGCGAGATTGCCAAATCTGCCGTCATAGGTGGCGATGATTTCTTCTTCTGGCTCGTCGAACATGCATCGCGCCTGGCCGAGCGCGACCCCGAGGTGGTGAACGAGGCCATCGTTCGCAGCGTGGTGTTCAAGGCAGACGTGGTCGCCGCTGACGAGCAGGAGCGTTCGGGTACGCGCGAGTGCCTGAACTATGGGCATACGCTGGGTCATGCCATCGAGAAGCTTGCGGGGTACGGCGTGTACTCCCATGGTGCCGCCGTGGCCGAGGGCATGCGCTTCGCGCTGCGCTTGGGTGTTGCCTTGGCCGATGCTCCCATCGACCTGGTGCACGAGCAGGACGCCTTGCTTGACAGCCTGGGCCTCGAGCCGCTTGCGTTCAGCGCTTCGCCTAGCCAGATCATCGATGCCATGCGCTCCGACAAGAAGAACCGCGATGGCCAGATTCGCTTCGTCATTCCCAGCGACGTAGGCGCCTGGTCCGTCCTTCCCGTGGAAGAGGATATTCTGCGCGAGCACCTTGACGCGTGGTCTCGCTCGAAATAAGGTTCCAGCTGGAATAACGCTATCAATGTAGATGGGGGGATGAGCTCCATGAGCTTTGCCACTGCGGCGAGCGACCTGCGCCTGGCACGCCTGCGATCGCGAATGAAACGAGAGGGCATCGAGGCGTTGTATCTGCGTGATACGAGCAATATTGCGTGGCTTACGGCGTTCGATGACGTATTCGATGACGAACGCGCGCATGCCATTCTGGTTACGGCTGACTCTTGCGTGCTGCATACCGATTCGCGCTATGCCTCGGCATGCCGTTTCGCAGCGCAGGGGTCGCAGGTGGAAATCGACGATACGCGCGTGGGGCATGCCTCGTGGCTTGCGAGCATGCAGCCCGATGCGTGCGAGATTGCCATCGAAGACGATATGCCCCTCCTGGAGTTTCGCGCTCTGGAGCGCGCATGGCAGGGGAGTGTGCCTTCGCTGCGCGAGACGTCGGGCTTCGGCGTTTCCCTGCGTGCGGTGAAGGATAGTTACGAGGTTGAGCGCCTCGTGGCCGCCCAGGCCGTAACCGATGCCGCCTTCAGCCATATCGTTTCGTTCATGAAACCGGGCATGACCGAACGCATGGTGCAAATCGAGCTCGAGGATTACATGACGCGCCACGGGGCCCGTGGGCTGGCTTTTTCGTCGATCGTCGCCACGGGTGCGAACGGCGCCCGCCCGCATGCCATTCCCGGTAACACGCGACTCGAAGCGGGTCAGTGCGTGGTCATGGATTTCGGCGCGCGGGCCCTGGGCTATTGCAGCGACATGACGCGCACGGTGTTTCTGGGCGAGCCCAGCGCGCAGCTCGCGCATGCCTACGAGGTATTGCGAAGCGCCAACGAGCAGGTAGAGGCGATGATTCGTCCGGGTGTTACCGGTGCGCAGGCGCATCAGCTGGCCGAGGACGTGCTCGCCGAAGGCGGCTATGCGGGGGCGATGGGACATGGCCTGGGCCATGGCGTGGGTATCGACATTCACGAGCGCCCCGTGCTCAGCCCGCGCAACGATAAGCCCCTCGAGGTGGGTAACGTAGTGACAGTGGAGCCCGGCATCTACATCGAAGGCGAATTCGGCATGCGCCTCGAGGACTTCGGCTTGGTTACCCATGATGGTTTTAGGGTATTTACACAATCTACGCACGATTTGGTTATAATCTAGCGGTTATCTTGCAAAGAAGACAAGAAGGGTAATCCGATATGGCAATCTCTACCGCAGACTTCAAGAACGGCATCTGCATCGAATACAACAACAAGCTCTGGACCATCGCCGAGTTCCAGCATGTGAAGCCCGGCAAGGGCGGTGCGTTCGTGCGCACGAAGCTTCGCGATATCCGTTCCGGTCGCGTGGTTGAATACACGTTCAACAGCGGTACGAAGTTCGACAGCGTTCGCCTGGAAGAGCGCAAGATGCAGTACCTGTACAACGACGGTGCCGATTACTACTTCATGGATCCCGTCTCCTACGAGCAGATGAGCATCCCCGCCGACGTCATCGGCGACAACGCCAAGTGGCTCAAGGAAAACGACGAAGTCACCCTGCAGTACGCCGGCGAAGAGCTCATCAGCATCTCCCCGCAGATGTTCGTTGAGCTGGAAATCACCGAAACCGACCCTGGCTTCAAGGGCGACACGGTTCAGGGCGGCACGAAGCCCGCTACGCTCGAAACGGGTGCCGTGGTGAACGTTCCCATGTACATCAACGTGGGCGAGGTCGTGCAGATCGACACGCGCGACGGTCGTTTCGTGAAGCGCGTCTAGTTCGCGTTACATTGCATGTTGCGGCGGGCGGTTCCTTATGGGGCCGCCCGCCGTTTTATTTGGGTAAACCCTCTTGCTACTACAGCCTAATAGAGTGAAAATAGTTAGATAGTCTAACCGAGAGGAACCACCGTGAAAAAGATCTGGGATACTTGGAATTCGTGGAGTCTCATTCTGCGTATCGTTTGCGGCCTGGTCATAGGCACCATTCTCGCGCTCGTTGCGCCGAATTCAGAGTGGATCACGTTGCTCGGCACGCTGTTCGTATCGGCGTTGAAGGCGATTGCCCCCATTCTCGTTTTCTTCCTGATCATCAGCGCATTGTGCAACGCGAACCGCGTGGGCGCCATGAAGCGCATCGTCGCACTGTATCTGGTGAGCACGTTCGTAGCCGGCGTCGTTGCCGTGCTCGCAACGTTCATCTTCCCCCTGCACGTTACGCTCGAAGGCGTGGAAGCCGCCACGAAGACGGCTCCCTCTGGCGTGGGCGAGGTGCTCTCGAACCTGCTGGTCAGCGTGGTGTCCAACCCCGTAGGCTCGCTTACTGAAGCGAACTACCTGGGCATTCTCTGCTGGGCCGTGCTGCTTGGCGTGGCGCTGCGCGCCGCTTCCGATGGCACCAAGCACCTGTTCTCCGACATCGCGGAAGCCGTTTCCCGTGTGGTGCGCATCATCATCTCGTTCGCCCCGTTCGGCGTTCTGGGCTTGGTGTACGATGCCGTTTCCACCAGTGGCCTCGACATTTTCACCGAGTACGGCACGCTGCTGCTGGTGCTCGTAGGCTGCATGCTCTTCATCGCCTTCGTCACGAACCCGCTTATGGTTTGGGTCAACATCCGCAAGAACCCCTATCCGCTGGTGCTTCGCTGCCTGCGCGATTCGGCTATTACCGCGTTCTTCACGCGCAGCTCCGCGGCAAACATCCCCGTGAACATGGAGCTGTGCCGCAAGCTCGGCCTCGATCCCGACAACTATTCCGTGTCCATTCCGCTGGGCGCTACCATCAACATGGCTGGTGCTTGTGTGACCATTACCGTCATGGCCATGGCTGCCGCCCAGACCATGGGCGTTCAGGTCGACTTCCTCACGGCCGTCATCCTGTGCGTGCTCGCAGCCGTTTCCGCATGCGGTGCTTCCGGCGTCGCTGGCGGCAGCCTGCTGCTCATCCCCGTTGCTTGCTCGCTTCTGGGCATTGGCGGCGATATCGCCATGCAGATGGTGGGCATTGGCTTCATTATCGGCGTGGTGCAGGACTCTTGCGAAACTGCCCTGAACTCTTCTTCCGACGCGCTCTTCACGGCTACGGCGGAATACGTTCAGTGGAACAAGGAGGGCAAGGACTACACCCCCGGCAAGGATGCCGAGGGTGTTCCGGCTGCTCTATAGCCCATTCCCGCTCCAGTGCGCGAAACGGGTTGGGGCACGAGCTTCCAGCCCGTTTTTCGTATCCTGTATGCGGCGTACGGCGTCCAGTGCCGCCATGCACACAGTTTGTGTACCTTGTCCATGAAATTACCCGCGTAAGAGTATCGAACTGCGCGTCTATCTATAATATTGAGTTCGAAACCTAGGAGGTTTGCACATATGCCCAAGCTTCAGATCATGGATACCACCATACGCGATGGCCAGCAGAGCCTGTGGGCTACGCGCATGCCCGTTGGCGATATGCTTCCCATTCTTCCCAAGATGGATGAAGTGGGATACTGGGCCATCGAGGCGTGGGGCGGTGCCACGTTCGATTCCTGCCTTCGCTTCCTCGACGAAGATCCGTGGGAGCGTCTGCGATCGATCAAGGCCAAAACGCCCAATACGCGTCTGTCCATGCTCTCGCGCGGCCAGAATCTCGTTGGCTACAAGCACTACTCGCGTGAAGTCTGCATGCGCTTCATCGCTGCGGCAAAGCGCAACGGCATCGATATCTTCCGCGTGTTCGACGCGCTGAACGATATTCGCAATGTGGTCGACAACGCCGATGCCATCAAGGCATGCGGCGGTCACTTCGAAGGTGCCATCAGCTACACCATGAGCCCCGTCCATACGCTCGATAGCTACTTGGAATACGCTCAGCAGCTGAAGGACCTGGGTGCCGACTCCATCGCCATCAAGGACATGGCCGGCATGCTCACGCCGTATCGTACGGAACGCATGGTTCGCGCCCTGAATGCCGAAATCGGCCTGCCCGTGCACGTGCATTGCCACTACGTTGGCGGCATGGCTCCCGCGAACTACATCAAGGCTGCCGAAGCTGGCGCGGCCATCGTCGACACGGCCACGGCGCCGCTCGCGTTCGGCAACAGCCAGCCCGCGGTGGAAATGATCGCCGCTGCTATGCAGGAAAGTCGCTACGACACCGGCTTCAACCTCGACCTGCTGTTCGAAATCGCCGAATACTGGGAGCAGGTGCGCGAGCGCAGCCATTACAAGCGTGGCGTATCCAGCCTCATTCACATGAAGGTCTACAGCCATCAGGTGCCCGGCGGCATGATGAGCAACCTCGTCTCCCAGCTGAAGACGCAGAACGCGCTCGACCGCCTGCCCGATGTCATGGAGGAAATCCCCAAGGTACGTGCCGAGGTTGGCTATCCGCCGCTCGTTACGCCCATGAGCCAGATCGTTGGCACGCAGGCCGTGTTCAACGTGCTTACGGGCAAGCGCTGGGGCATCGTCTCCAAGGAAATGAAGGACTACATCTGCGGCTACTATGGCAAGGCTCCCGGCCCCATGGATCCCGCTATCGTGAAGAAGGTCGTGGGTGCCGCCGAGCGCCTCGATCCCAGCGTTGCACCTGGCTCTTTGGTCACTACCACGTTCGCCGAGCTCGAAGAGGAAATCGGCGATCTGGCGCAGAGCGAAGAAGACGTTCTCATGTACGCCATGTTCCCGAACGAAGCGCGTACGTACCTGAGCAAGCACCGTACATCGAAATCGGTCGAATTCCTGATGGAAGAGGAGTCGAGCGAAACCAAGGAGGAAGATTACGTGGATATCAATCAGATTCGCGAGCTGGTTCGCGTTGCCGAGGAAAGCGGCGTCGGCGAGATCGTGGTCGAAGAGGAGGGCGTGCGCATCGCCGTGCGCATGCCGGGTGCCATGGCAGCTCCCGTTGCCGCTCCCGTGGCAGCGCAGCAGGCCCCGCAAGCCGCAGTAGCCCCAGC
>JAILNP010000083.1:0-3241 GCA_024691475.1 Eggerthellaceae bacterium | reverse complement strand
GCGAAGCGCCAGGTACGCATCAAGGCGCATACCCTCGTCTTCGCCACCCACCTGGCACATGAGGGCGCGCGCCATTACTCGCCCTTACCCGCGTCGACGGCAGCGGAAGCATCGTCGGACGCGAAGATGGAAAGGAGCAGGCTGATCATAAGGAGCGCGATTCCCACCGTGACGCCGATGTCGGCCACGTTGAACACGGGGAAATCGATGAACGTGAAGTTGATGAAGTCGACCACGTAGCCATAGGCCAGGCGGTCGATGGCATTGCCCAGACCACCCGAGGCAACCAGGGCAAGCGAGATGACCTCGAGCAGGGCAACCTGGCCCTTGCGAGCCACCGAGGCAAACCACAGGATCACGGCAATGCTGATGATGACGCTGAAGATGCCCAGCGCAAACGTCGACTTGCTGAAGATACCCCAGGCAGCACCGGTGTTGTGCACCAGAATGAACTGGAACAGACCCAGCACGTTGTCAACGAATACCTGGCCCACCTGGCCATTATCGAAGGCAACCTTGGTAATGCGGTCAAGAATGAGCCAAGCCACCACGATGACCGTGAAGGCCACCGTGGCATGCTTCGCGGAAAGTCGCTTCATAGCGTTGGGCATGCGCTATTCCTCGGTGAAGCCGATTTCGTCGAGCACGTTGCCGCAGCGCTCGCACACATGGGGATGCGCGGCGTTGCCGCCCAGGTCGCGGTAGTTCCAGCAGCGCGGGCACTTTTCCTTTTCGCTCACGCCAATGGTAGCGGCCATATCGTCGCCCTCGCACTGCGAAAGCTCGACGCCGCTCACGATGAACAGCTCTTCGAGCATGCTGGCATCGTAGGACTGCAGCGCGGCAAAAGCAGCAGCGGGAACCCGCAGTTGAACCGTTGCTTCCTGGCTCTTGTTCACCAGGCCGTTGCTACGCGCATCTTCCAGCGCCTTGGTAACGACCTCGCGCGCCTGCAGCACGTAGGCGAAGGAATCGGCGATGGCCGCCGTATCGGCAGGCAGCGCGGGCACGAAGTCATCGCGCGTGGGCCAGCCAGCCAGCTGCACCGATTCGGGACGACCCTCGCGGTTGCGAATGGCCTCGGGGTAATGCTGCCACACTTCCTCGGTGGTGAAGCTGATAATGGGCGTCATGATGCGAACGAGCACTTCCAGGATGTTCATGAGAACCGTCTGGGCGCTGCGACGCAGCGGGCTGTTCGGGGCTTCCGAATACAGACGATCCTTCAGCGAATCCAGGTACACGGCGGAAAGGTCGCCCACCACGTAATCGTACAGCGCACGATACGCGCGATGGTACTGGTACGCGTTGAACGCAGCATCCACGTCGTTGAGCAGCTGCTCCAGGCGCACCATGGCCCACTGGTCGATGGGCGTGAGTTCGTCGAAGCTAGCGACGCAGTTCACCTGGTCGTCGAAGTCGGGCAGCGAGCCCAGCAGGAAGCGGAACGTGTTGCGGAAGCGGCGGTACGCATCGGACACGCGCTTCAGGATGTTGTCGGAAATGGACACGTCGACCGAATAATCGGTGGACGCAACCCACAGGCGCAGCACGTCAGCGCCGAACTTGTTGCACACTTCGTTCGGGTCGATGCCGTTGCCCTTGCTCTTGCTCATCTTCTCGCCGTTTTCGTCGACGGTGAAGCCGCAGCAGACAACGCTCTTGTAAGGCGAGGTGCCAAAGGCGCCCACGCCGCACAGAAGCGAGCTCTGGAACCAACCGCGGTGCTGGTCGGAACCTTCCAGGTACATGTCGGCGGGCCACTTCAGGCCGTCGGCCTCGGCGCGATGCTGCAACACGCCCACGTTGGACACGCCGGATTCCCACCACACGTCGAGGATGTCCTTTTCGGGAACCAGGTCGGTGCCGCCGCATGCGGGGCAGCAGGTGCCTTCGGGCAGGTATTCGGCGGGCTGCTTGGTGAACCAAGCATCGGCGCCTTCAGTGTTGAACAAGTCGATGACCGCGTCGAACGTCTCTTCGGTGGCCACGACTTCGCCGCAGTGCGCGCACTTGAACACGGGGATGGGCACGCCCCAGTTACGCTGGCGCGAAATGCACCAGTCGGGACGGTCCTCCACCATGGCGCCAATGCGGTTGACGCCCCATTCGGGCACGAAACGCACGTGGTTGTGAATCTGGTCGAGCGCCTTATCGCGCAGGCCCGTTTCGTCCATGGAAACGAACCACTGGTCGGTGGCGCGGAAGATGACGGGCTCGTGGCAGCGCCAGCAGTGCGGATAGCTGTGGTTGATGTCCTCGTGCAGGATGAGCGTGCCGCGCTCACGCAGCCATTCGATGATCTTGGGGTTGGCGTCGTTCACATCCATGCCGCTGAACGGGCCGCCGGTGCCCATGCCCTCGCCCGTGTAGAAGCGGCCGTCATCGTCGACGGGCATAACTACGGGAATGCCGAACTTCATGCCGGCCTTGTAGTCGTCGACGCCGTGACCAGGCGCACCGTGAACGATGCCCGTGCCGTCTTCCAGCGTGACGTAGTCGGCGTGGATGAACGTACCCTCTTCACCAGCGTCGCCGAAGATGGGCTGCTTGTACTTGTTGCCAGCCAGCTGCTCGCCCGTGGCATGCCAGACCTCGCCGTCAACCTCCACCAGGTTGCATTCCCAGCCGAACTTCTCGCAGCACTTCGCCGCCAGCTCGCGGGCGAAGATGGTGGGACGACCGTCGTGCATGACGGCCACGTACTCGGCCTTCGGATGCAGGATGACGATGACGTCAGCGGGAAGCGTCCAGGGCGTGGTGGTCCAGATGGCCACGTCGACGGAGCCCTCGTAGGCTTCCAGGCCCGCAGGCGTGGTGGTGAGCTCGAAGCGCACGAAGATGGCGGGGCTTACCTCGTCACCGTATTCGATTTCGGCTTCGGCCAGGGCGGTATGGCAGTGGCTGCACCAATGGATGGGCTTGCGACCGCGGTAGATCGCACCGTCGAGGTACATCTTCTTGAAGATCTCGACGTTGCCGGCCTCGTAGTTAGGGATGAACGTGAGGTACGGGTGTTCCCAATCGGCGTTGACGCCCAGGCGCTTGAAACCCTCGCGCTGTACGCCGACGTACTTTTCGGCCCACTCGCGGCACAGGCGGCGGACTTCGGGGAGCGGCGTTTCGCGGAACTTGTCTGTACCGAGGGTCTCCTCGACCATATGCTCGATAGGTTGACCGTGGCAGTCCCAGCCCGGTATGTAGGGCGTGTAGAAGCCGCGCTGCGCGTGCGACTTGTTCA
>JAILNP010000050.1:0-15091 GCA_024691475.1 Eggerthellaceae bacterium | reverse complement strand
TACGCGATATGCGATGCCCGCTTCATCGAGCATGCCCAGCGACAGCTCGTCCGGGTACGGATTAGCGTAGATGATCTCGGTGATGCCGGCGTTTATAAGCATCTTCGCGCAGGTAATGCACGGCTGAGTCGTGATGTAGATCTTCGATCCTGAGATGTCGATACCGTAACGCGCCGCTTGGATGATGGCGTTCTGCTCGGCATGCAGGCCACGGCAGATCTCGTGACGCTGGCCACTGGGAACGTTGAGTTGCTGACGCAAGCACCCCGTTTCCGAGCAATGGCGCAAGCCGCTGGGAACGCCATTGTAGCCCGTGGCCAGAATACGACGGTCCTTCACGATGAGCGCGCCAACCGAACGACGCAGGCACGTGGAACGCGTAGCCACCTCATCGGCGAGCGTCATGAAGTATTCGTCCCACGAAGGACGGTCGATACCCTGTTCCATTGCTTCCCCTGCCATTACGCCTCGGATATATTGCGAGCATTATACTCCCCCATACGACATATAGAAGAGCATTCACACTTCCGAAAACCCACCGACATAAAAAGAAGTGGCCGACGCATGTCGGCCACCCCAGAACGTAACTATGCTTTGCGACTTAGAAGTCGAGCTCGGGATAGAGCGGATGCGCATCGATGATGGCCTGCACGCGCTCGCGCGTAGCAGCCAGCGCAGCGGAATCGTCGCGCGCGAAAGCGAACACGGCGTCGGCGATGCAGGAACCGATGGTGTAGAACTCTTCCTCGTTCAGGCCACGCGTGGTGCCCGCAGCCGTGCCAACGCGGATACCGCTGGTGACGAACGGGGAACGCGTCTCGTTGGGGATGGTGTTCTTGTTCACCGTAAGGCCGACTTCCTCGAGCACGCGCTCGGCATCCTTACCCGTGACATCGGCGGGCGTAAGGTCGACCAGGCACAGATGGTTGTCGGTGCCACCGGAAACCAGGCGAAGGCCACCATCCGTCATGCCGCGACCCATAGCGGCGCAGTTCACAACCACGTTGTGGATGTACGTCTTGAATTCGGGCTTCAACGCCTCGCCAAAGGCAACGGCCTTGCCGGCGATGACGTGCATGAGCGGGCCGCCCTGCGTACCAGGGAACACCGCGCTGTTGATCTTCTTGGCCAAGGCCTCGTCGTTGGTGAGGATCAGGCCACCGCGAGGACCGCGCAGCGTCTTGTGCGTGGTGGTGGTGACGATGTCGGCATAGGGCACGGGGCTAGGATGCTCGCCCGCGGCAACCAGGCCGGCAATGTGAGCCATGTCGACCATGAGGTAGGCGCCCACGCCATGGGCAATCTGAGACAGGCGCTCGAAATCGATGGTACGCGGATAGGCACTTGCGCCGGCAACGATGACCTGGGGCTTCACCTCTTCGGCCTGAGCCTGGAGCGCGTCGTAGTCGATGCGCTCGTCTTCGCCCACGCCATAGGCTTCCACGTGATACAGCTTGCCCGAGAAATTCACGGGCGAACCATGCGTGAGGTGGCCGCCGTTATCGAGGCTCATGCCCAGAATGGTGTCACCCGGCTTGATGATGGCAGCATACGCAGCATAGTTGGCCTGAGCGCCAGAGTGAGGCTGCACGTTGGCGAACTTGGCGCCGAAGAGCTCCTTCGCACGGTCGCGCGCAAGGTCTTCGACGATGTCGACCTTCTCGCAGCCGCCATAGTAACGCTTGCCCGGATAGCCTTCAGCGTACTTGTTGGTGAGCACGCTGCCCATGGCCTCCATTACCGCAGGTGAAACGATATTCTCGCTAGCAATGAGCTCGATGGTACCACGCTGACGCGACAGCTCTTCGCTGATGGCGGCAGCAACTTGCGGATCAGTCTTGTCAATAAACTGAAATGGCATGGCGTTCCTTTCGCTCGAAGTAGTATGCGTGCCATGCTAGCACTCCCGCGGCGATTAGGAACCCCCGATATCGGCTACTACACATAGACAGTGATAGCAGCGGGACACAAGATAAGAAGCGTGGGGCGAATTAATCGAGGCTCATGATTTTTTCAACGCGACCAGCATGGCGACCGCCGCCAAATTCCGTGGAGAGGAAGGCGTCGAGAATCTCGCAATTCGTCTCGAAGCTCACGAAGCGACCGGAAAGCGTAATGACGTTCGCATCGTTATGCTCGCGACACAAGGCCGCGAACTGGGGCGTAATGATGTTGGCAGCGCGAATGCCCGCCACCTTGTCGGCAGCCAGGGCCATGCCGATGCCCGTGCCGCACACCAGGACGCCACGCTCGGCTTCGCCCGCGGCGACATCCTGGGCAACGGGAAGCGCAAAGTCGGGATAATCGACGCGATCGGCGCTATCGCAGCCCCTATCGAGCACCGTGTGGCCCTGCTGCTGCAGGTATGCCTTCAGCTGTTCCTTCTGCTCGAACCCGGCGTGATCGGAGCCCATCGAGATAACCATGTGCGCTTTCCCTTCGTTTATGCCATGCATTCGGCATGCATACGTCCGTTTACGGCGCCATTATAGGCACGCGCGGTATACTACTACCAGCATTACGACAAAACAGGAAGGTATCAACATGACTGTGCTCGAAGAATTCGGCCCGCGCGTAACCGTCGTCGACCACCCCATGGTGCTCCACAAGCTTTCGATTCTGCGCAGCAAGGACACGCCCTGCAGCCAATTCCGCACGCTCGTGAAAGAGCTTTCCCTGTTCGAGGGCTACGAAGCCACGCGTGACCTCACCCTGGAAGAGGTCGAAGTGGAAACGCCCATCTGCAAGACCACCTGCTACCACGTCGACGCAGGCCACGACGTCGCCATCGTACCCATTCTGCGCGCTGGCCTGGGCATGGTCGACGGCATGCTCGAGCTCATCCCCTCGGCCCACATTGGCCACCTGGGCATGTACCGCGACCCGGAAACGCACGTGCCGCACGTGTACTATGGCAAGCTGCCCAGCGACGTCGCCAGCCGCTACGTACTCATCGTCGACCCCATGCTCGCCACAGGCGGTTCTTCCATCGACGCCATCCGCTACCTGCGCGAACAGGGCGTCAAGCAGCTGAAGCTCATGGTGCTCGTGGCCGCACCCGAAGGCCTGCGTGCCGTGCTCGATGCCGATCCCGACGTGCAGATCTACACCTGCGCCGTAGATGAGTGCCTGAACGACGACGCCTACATCGTGCCCGGCCTGGGCGATGCCGGCGATCGCATCTTCGGCACGAAGTAAACCGCGCGTCACATAGCAACGCCTGAACGATAGAGGGGATCCGTTTTACAACGGATCCCCTCTTCACATATGCACACATCCCATAGCGCTACGATGCGGCCTCGAGCTGTTCGACGCCAATATCCGCTTCGACGTCTTTCAGGTTATTCATCGCCTCGTCTAGATGCGCTCGAGCCGCTTCCTTCTGCTCATCGGAAAGGTACTGCGACGAGTCAATGGTTTCCCTCAGGCCCTCGATGGAGCTTTCCTCCAAGATGACCGAGACGTCAATCGATCTCACCTCGTCACGCGCTGGGTCTTCCGCAGCCTGCTGGCTATACGCAGAGGAGTTCACGGTCTCGGGAGGATCAATGAGGTAGAGCGACCAGAGTATGCCGCCAAACAAGAGCACCACGACAAACGCGATGTTCATGATGTCGCGCGGCACGCGTGCGAGCCATCGTTCCATAAGTGGATACACGAACCATGCGATGATGGAGGCGGCCACGCCAAAGGCAAGGGCATTCTGCAAGCACACCTGCCCCATGATGTTGCCGAAGTTGTCGCTATAGTTCCAAAGCTGCAGATCGGCGTTGACGATGAGTCCCATGCTGAACTCGATGAGCGAGCACACGAGCGCATTGGCCACGAAGCTGATGGCATACGGAACCAGGCGGTTCTTGAACTTACCTTTCAACCAAACGAGCAGTGGATAGAGCGCCAAGGCAATGATGACCACCGCCGCGCCCTCCATGGGATACGGATACAGCCAATCACGCCAAAGCATGGTATTCGTAGGGTCGTACTCGCCTTGCACCAATCCGAGGCGAATGAACTGGCACATGCCAGCCTCCATCCAGTGTCCCAGCACCGAAAACACCACGAAGTACATGATGAGGTTGCGCACGAATGGCCAACCGCGCCGATTGATGACGAACTCCTCCTTCGGCGCTTCCGTACGATTGAGCGTGAGGTCGTTGACGAGCACTGCCTTCGCACGCTTCGACAGGGCGAAATACAAGATAAGGAAGATGTAGAAGAGCGACGAGCTAATGAGCACGGAAAGGGAGAACGTGCCCGACGCAATGCTGGCGATTGCCGGAACAATCATGGCGAGGACCGCCATGCCTATCACGAATGGGCGCGCTATCTTGTAGCGGTTCACGAACAGCCAGAACGCCACGCCCTCAAGAATCACCATGATCCATTCGAGAATGGTCGCGGAACTGTAGACCACGGTATCGCGCGAAGACAGAATGAGCGCCAGCAGGGTGAGCACGATGTGGATGGCAAAGAGCACCTGAACCGCGCGAATGAACCCAAGCTTGTTAGGCGCACTGAACTTGATGGCCTGATACGCCTGACGCGCCGATTTGGTAGCAGCCTTGTGGTCGGCATTGGCCTTCTTGCGCGCAGCGCGCTCCCGAGCGCGCGCCTCTTTGGCGGCCGCGCGATCGCCCGCGCGTTCCGCCCTGAAGCTTTCCCGCCTGGCTTCCTCCGCTTCGGCATCGGATTCCATGGCCACACCAGCCATGGCAACCGCCTCGGCAGCATCGAGCTGAGCGCCGCGCGTAATCCTTGCGCGGTCGGCACGACCCGTTACGTACTCGTCGTTGACGGAATTCTCGGCACCCTCGGCCATACGGCATCCCCCTCCGATGAACCCAATTTCAACCAGAAATGATGGTTCAATGATATCAAAAGGGGTTCAAAAGGGGTGACTCAGGCCCGAACATGTCATTCAACGGTTTGATTCGTCCTGGTGCGTTCGATGCACGACTTCCAGCCACTGAGCAACTGGGCGCGCCGAGCGGCATCCATCTGGGAAGAATACACGTTCTCGATGACACGCTTGCTGCGAATTTCGTCCATATCCTTCCAGAAACCCGTATGCAGGCCAGCCAGGAACGCCGCACCCGCCGCCGTGGTTTCCGCATTCGCGGGACGAACGAGCCTGCAGCCCAGAATGTCGGCCTGGAACTGCATGAGGAAGTCATTGCGCGCGGCGCCACCGTCGACGGCCAACGTTTCCACGCGCACGCCCGCGTCGGCGACCATGCTGGTCATGAGGTCGCTCACCTGATACGCCAGCGCCTCGAGCGCGGCGCGCACGATATGCGCGCGATTCGCGCCCCGCGTAAGCCCGTAGATAGCCCCACGCGCCTGGGCGTCCCAATACGGAGCGCCCAAACCCGTAAACGCAGGCACGATGTACACCCCCGCGGTATCGGGCACGCTGCGCGCCAACTGCTCGCTTTCCGAGGCGGAGCCAATCATCTTCAGCTCGTCGCGCAGCCATTGGATGAGCGCACCCGCCATGAACACGCTACCCTCGAGCGCATACTCCAGGCCCGAAACGCCAGGCTCGCTGGCGGCAATCGTCGTAACCAGGTTGTTCTTCGAACGAATGGCCTCATTGCCCGTGTGCATGAGCAAAAAGCATCCCGTACCGTAGGTGTTCTTCGCATCGCCCGGGCGTGTGCAGCACTGCCCGAACAGGGCCGACTGCTGGTCGCCCGCCACACCGCAGATGGGAATGCCCGCAGGAATGGAAGGAAACGAAAACGAACGCGCACGTGAAGCCGCAGGCACGCTACCAGCCGTAACGCCAAAATGCGACGACGAGGGACGCACCTCGGGCAGCATGGCCATTGGCACATTGAAGAGCTCGCAGAGCCAATCGCACCATTCGCCCGCATGAATATCGAAGAGCATGGTGCGGCTGGCGTTCGTGTAATCAGTTGCATGCACGGCGCCGCCCGTAAGGTTCCAAATGAGCCACGTATCGATGGTTCCGAACAGGATATCGCCGGCACAGGCCGCCTCGCGCGCGCCCGGCACGTTATCGAGTAGCCACGCAATCTTGCTCGCCGAAAAATACGCATCGGGAATAAGTCCCGTGATGTCGGTGATGCGCTCGCGCAGGGCGGGGTCGGCGCAAAGCTCTTCGATGATGGGTGCCGTACGGCGGCATTGCCACACGATGGCAGGGGCAATGGGTTCGCCCGTGCGACGATCCCACAGCACCGTGGTCTCGCGCTGATTGGTAATGCCGATGGCATTCACGTCGCTCGGTTGCACGGCAAAGGCATCCATGACGTCATGCAGCACCGAAAGTTGCGTCGAAAGGATTTCGAGCGCATCATGCTCTACCCAACCAGGCTGGGGATAATGCTGCGTGAAGGTCATCTGGTACACGCCGCGCACGATGCAATCGCGGTCGACAAGGAGGGCGCGGGACGATGTGGTGCCCTGATCCAGCGCGATAACGTACTTGCTCACAGACGCTCCTCCAGCCAATCCAGCATGTCGGCGTATACCAACTCGTGGGCGGGCTCGTTCAAGATCTCGTGGCGCATGCCCTCGTAGATACGAACCTCAACATCGGAGTGGTCGGACGCGATCAGCGCCGCAGCAGCGTTCCTCACGCCCTTGCCCATATCTCCCACGGGATCGCACGAACCCGAGACGAACAAGATGGGGAGCTCGGAGGGAATGCCATGCAGGCACCCCGAAGAAGACGCTTCAAGCACGAGAGAGAGCAGAGAGGCATAGCCACCCGCGGAAAACATCGCACCGCACGCGGGGTCGTCGGCATAGCGCTTCACGCATTCTTCCGACGTGTTGAGCCAGGCCAACGGAGAGGTGGCATCCGGAATGCGCTTCGCGTAGGACCCAACGGCCATGTTATGAAGAAACTGGCTGCGATAATCCCATCCACTTGCTCGCGCGATAAGTCGGGAAAGGCGCTCACCGGCAAATGCAACGGGACGCGGCTGGTCGCCCGATCCGCACAGGATAAGCCCCGCCAGCCCCGCACCATGGCGGCCCGCATAGCAGCGCGCGATGAAACTGCCCATGGAATGGCCAAACAGCACGTAAGGAATGCCAGGGAAGCGATCCTGCGCAATGCGACGCAGCGCATCCACGTCGGAGATCATGATGTCGTTGCCGCCAACGGGCAGTTCTCCCAGTTCGCTCACGTGCAGCACGCTCTTGCCATGGCCAATATGGTCGTTGCCGAACACCACGTATCCGCTCGCGGCAAGCATGCGGGCAAAGTCGTCGTAGCGCTCGATATGCTCTACCATGCCATGCGCAATCTGCACGATAGCGCGGGGCGCGGTGATGGGAATCCAGGCAAGCACCCTAATGTCCGTCTCACCATCGGAGGAATCGAAGTAGAACTCCTCTCGCTTGATGGCCTCCTTAGCCTGATCCACCTGTTCCCTTTCCTGCATGGGGTCCTCCTTGCAACTACAGGTAGCCTATTGGTCGGCTTTCGCCGTTTTCACCTTAACTTCAACCGTGCCCTGACGCACGGTGCGGGGGGCATCCCCCGTGCAGTCCACCACCGTGGACGCAACACCGCTTGCACGCACCGAACCGCCCACGACCACGGCAGCACCCGATACGACAGCGGAAGACAGAGCCGATGCGCTTGCGGGGGCATCCTCCCCCGACACATTCGCGGACGTCGTAGCAAGCGGGCAGCCCACGAGATCCATAAGCTGCCTCGAAACCGCACTATCGGGCATGCGCAATGCAATGGTGCCCTGGGCCGACTGATACGCCTGCGGCACGGCATCGCTTGCACGCACAATAAGCGTAAGCGCACCCGGCCAATGACGTTGCGCCAGGTCATAAGCATATGCGGGAACGCTTTCGCCATAGACGCCTAGATCATGCACGCCACGCACGAGCCACGCCACGGGCTTGTTCGCAGGGCGGCGCTTTATACGATAGAGTTCTTCGGGCGACGAAGCATGCTCCACTGCCACCCCCAAGCCAAAGACGGTATCGGTAGGAAACGCAACGGCCTTACCAGCACGCAATGCAGCCGCGGCCTTCGCCACGTCAGCGCTCTTGGCGCATGCCGCATCGCAGGCACCCTCCCCCGCGCTTTCCGCGGCAGAGCCTAAAGCAAGCTCGCTCACAATGCATTGGGCCACGCGCATGCCGTCGGCCGCAGCAGAGACAATACCGCCGGCATATCCCGCGCCTTCGCCACAGGGATATACGCCCGTAGCCCCTGCCCGATCGCGCGACACCTCCGTCCCTAGAAATGCCTGGCAATCGTTGCCACGACACATGCGCACGGGCGAAGACGACCTGGTTTCGGGAGCCGTCATAACGGCCTGGGGCGCGGCAAACCCATGCAGGCGCGTCTCCATCTGGGGAAGCGCATCGGCAAGGGTTTCGCACACGAAAGCGGGCAGCACATCTTGCAGCTGCGCCTGTACCACGCCACGTGCGTACGTTGGCTGCACACTTGAGCAACCCGCACCCTTCGAGGCGGGACGATGCATGCTGGCCAGGAAATCGCCCACCGTCTGAGCAGGGGCAGAATAGGGGGCGCCACCCGCTTCCACGGCAACGCGAAACGCACGCTGCTCAACCTCGCGCTGCAGGTACATGCCCGCAAGCGGATCGCTCGAGCCAAAATCCGCTGGATCGACGTTCACGAGCAGCGCAGCATTGGCGTTGCGCCCATCGCGCGCACGCTCGCTCATGCCGTTGGTGACAACCGAATGCTCCTCGCTTGCCGCGGGAACCACCGTGCCACCAGGGCACATGCAAAACGTATACGCACTGCGACGCTTATTCACGTGAATGGCCATCTTGTAATCGGCTGCGCGATTGCGCAACGCGGGGTTACTAGCCGCTGAACCCCACTGCGACTGGTTGATCAGGGCCTGAGGATGCTCGATGCGCACGCCCATGGAAAAGGGCTTCTGCTCCATGAACAGACCCCATGCACGAATCGCCTCGAATGTGTCGCGCGCCGAATGACCACAGGCCACCACCATGCGCGCCACGGGCACCACCGAACGCTCGCCGGTGTGCACGTCTTCCAAAACGGCTTCGCGCAGCCTTCCTTCCGCAAAGCGCGCGTCCACCAATTGCGTACCAAAACGCACCTCGCCGCCCAGATCGATAATGTGCTCGCGCAATGAGCGAACAACCCCGGGCAGCACATCGCTGCCGATATGGGGCTTCGCATCCCACAGGATATCCTGGGGCGCACCCGCCTCCACGAACCACTGCAGGGCATACGGTGCGAGGGGATGCTTGGTGTTCGTGGTGAGCTTGCCATCCGAAAACGTGCCTGCACCACCTTCGCCAAACTGGATATTGGTGTGTACGTCGAGCGGCGCGCCATCGTTGAACGCATTCACGATTCGCATGCGTTCTTCCACCGCGCTCCCCCGCTCCACGAGCAGCGGGCGCAAGCCGGCATACGCCAGATAGAGCGCACAGAAAAGCCCCGCGGGACCCGCGCCCACCACCAGGGGGCGCGATTCGTCCGAAACGCTCAGCTGGGGGAATGCGAGTGGAGCGGGTTCACGATACGGCTGGGCCTTCCCATCTTGCACGGCAGCAGCCTCCGCTTGCTCACTCCGCAGGCGCGCGCATGCCGTCACGGTAAAGTGCACATCGGTCTTCTTGCGGGCGTCGATGCTGCGCCGCAACGTGCGCGCCCAAAGCACGTGGCCAGGAGAAACGCCCAGCTTCTTCGCCACGGCGCGTACGAGCGCGCCTTCCGTAAACGGGGCATCGCCCCGCGTCTGCTGCTCGTCATCGAGCGAGCATCGTATGTTGGGAACCCTAATCATCGCGCGCTCGCCGCCTCTCCAGCGACAATGCCGCTCACCCATGCCCAGTGCAGGTTATAGCCACCACAAGGGGCATCCACATCGAGCGCTTCGCCGCAAACGTACAGCCCAGGCTGACCGGCAACCTCCATGGTTTCGGGGCGGACCGTCTCCACGGCAACGCCACCCCGATGCACCTGGCATAGTCGCTCGTCCCCCAACCCCTTCACCACAAGGGGAAACGCCTTCAACGTGCGAGCCAGCAGGGCAACGCCGTCCTGGCTCATGGGACCACGCCCCTTCAGGCCCGCCGCATGCAACACCGCGTGCGCAACCTCGGGCAGGAGCATGCCCACGCAGAATTCCTCCGCCGTGCACGGCTCCATGACGCCAAGGCGACGCTGCAGCAGCGCTTCGGCGGAATCGCCTTCGCACGCAGGCAGGAAATCAATGGCAATGACATCGCCCGGCTGCACGAAACGAGACAGGTTGAAGGCGGCAATGCCGGAAACGCCATATTCGCGAAACGTGACTTCCCCCTCTTCACGCACATCGCCCGATTGAAGCGCGCACTTCACGCGCACCTTGTCGAGCCCCGCGATGGGGGCAGCATCGGTAGCGAGCGGCCCAAGCACGGGCACCGAAGGGCGCACCTGCACGGTGGAGGGCAACACCGACGAAGGAACGTTGCCTCCCGCGCAATACATCACACTGCGTGCCTGCAGCTGCATGGCCTGGGCATGTGCGCGGGCGGCGGCAAGATCGCGCGCCGTAACGCGCTTGCTCGTCTTCGGCAGCTGAATACGATCGTAGGCGACCCGCCACGCGTCACCATACGGAAGCACGCTCGTTACGCTGCATCCCAGCTCGATGCGCGCGCCTGCGCGTTGTGCCGCACGAAACAATGCATCCACAACAGACGTCGCCTTGTTGGCCTGGGGGTACAGACGGCCTTCAGATTCCTGTCGCAGCACCAGACCGCAGCTTTCCAAAAACGCCAGCGCTCGTTCGGGGGAGCAGGCGCGAAATGCCTGATCGACAAAGCATTCGCTGTGATACAAGTCCGCATGCGTATGCGCATTCGCAATGTTGCAGCGCCCATCGCCCGTACGCTTGATGGAGCGCCCGTATTCGTAATCGCACTCCAACACAACGACGCTACGTCCTGCGCGCGCCGCCGTAATAGCGGCAGCAAGGCCCGAAGCCCCGCCGCCGACAATGCATATATCAACTCGTTCAGATTTCATGGCATCGATGATACCGCATACGTACATGGACGACGCGCCTCAGCACGCCCCTTCCCCAAGGGAACACGCCTTGTCTGTATGCAATGCAAAAGCCCGCCACTCGCAGGGAGCAGCGGGCTTCGAATCCAAGAGGCGAATCGCCTAGAGCTCGGCCTTCCACAAACCATGCAGGTTGCAGTATTCGTACACCGCAACGGGCGCATCGTCGTCGGCGACGACAAACGATGCCGCAGGCTTCATGCCAGGCTTGAGCGGAGCGAACTGATACCCCTTCTGCGTTTCCAGGCAGATGAAGGTAATGTAATGCTCCTCGAGCATAGGATGTTCCACTTCACCTACGACGACATCGATCTGCGGGCCATTCACCGTAACCATGGGAACGTGCTTTTCCTGGGCGGCGTCCACGGTATTCGCCGTGAGTTCTTCCATCTTCTGACCGCAGCAGGAAAGCGGCGCACCCGAATCGTAGGGCTTCACGGCAATATTGCCGCACTTGGCGCATTTGTAGAAAGCAAGGGCCATGGTTCCTCCTTCTCCGACACCATGTACATGGGATTCATGCTAGCGCATGCAAACTGCCGTTCGAAAGGAGGCTGCGTACGCGTTACTAAACTGAGACGCACGGCTTCGCCATGCAGACGCTACGCTTCGGGGGAACCCTGCGCGTCTTCCGCCTCGTCCTTAGCTTCGGGATGGCCCTGCTGAGGCAGATGCGTTCGGGAAACCCAGATGAGCATGCAGATACCCGCGATGATAAGCGGCAGCGAAAGCACCTGGCCCATGGTAAGCCAGTTCGTGCCCAGAAGATATCCCAGCTGCTCATCGGGCAGGCGCACGAATTCCACCAAGAAGCGGAACACCCCGTACAGCAGCATGAACACGCCCAGAAACGTGCCACGAGAACGCGGGGGCGTCTTGCGCGAAAGGGCAAACAGGATGACGAACAGCAGCACGCCTTCCAGCAGGGCTTCATACAGCTGCGAGGGATGACGCGGTACGGAACCAGCCGCACCGCCAAACACGACGGCCCACGGCAGGTCGGTGGGGGCACCCCATAGCTCGCCATTGATGAAGTTGGCGCAGCGACCGCAGAACAAGCCAATGGGAGCAGCGATGCAACCCAGGTCGGCAAGCGTGGTATATGGAACGCCGCAGATCTTCGCCGCCACAATACCGGAAAGCAGCGCGCCAATCAGGCCGCCATGGAAGCTCATGCCGCCCTGGGAAAACGCCAGAATCTCGAAGGGATGGGACAAGTAGTAGCCATCGCCATAGAACAGCACGTAGCCCAAACGCGCGCCGAAAATAACGCCCACGACCACGCAGATGAGGATGGTGGACAAGTCGTCGGACGTAACGCGCACGCCCCAACGCTTCGCCGTACGGGAAATGACCAGCGCCGCAAAGAAAAAGCCGACGACATAGGCAAGGCCATACCAGCGCACGGATAGGGGCCCCAGCGTGAAAGCCACGGGGTCGAGCATGTGATAGAGATCGTTGAGCATTGTGTTTCCCGGGGACGCAACGCGACCCGCAGGCCGCGTCTATCGATTAGACGTCTCGCAGCCGCCCATGCCCGCATTCATCTTGCGCGCAGCAGCCGCTATACCTGAACGCATGTCCTGAGGTATGGGCGAAAGCGTGGTGACCTTCGTTCCGCACTTCGGACACTTCAGCGTGAACAATGCGCGTTCGGAGCTGAGCACCATGACGGAGCAATAGTCATGCAAGTCGAAATCGGTTGAACCGCATGTTTCGCATGTCACTACCGTCGCCATAGACCCTCGCCCCCGCGCATCTAAGCTTCTGGACTAACGTTCCCTTCGATTGTAGCAGAACATATCCGCGCCTCCGCAGGTAGGTTGGGGAAGCGTCACCGAGACGGGATGCGCGCTAGATTCCAAGAGAAAGCTGGCCCGAGGAAGTTGCGAGGAGGCTGCGCTGATCGGCATCGGTTATCTCATCATCGGGACCAATCGTTCCGATAAGCAGCGGCGAAGCGGGGTCGTGCGCCGCATAATTTCGCGCAGCCGTAGCGTGGCTCTTGTTGGCATAGCAATAACGACAGCCATTGGGGCATGTCTCATAGGCGCCGATATCGCGGCTCGGATAGCACCCGCATCCCTCACGAAGCCCCGGGTGCTTCAGCTTGCGAAATGCAAGATGATTAGCTTGACCTAGGATGTCGAGGGTCGTGCATCCCGACCGGTGAATCCCATAGTGGCTCCAGCTTTCCTTGGTCGCACACGTCTGCACCCATAGTCCACGGCGGTGGGCAATTTCCCCAATGCCACGCGCAAGCCGCTCTTTATCGGCGTCCGACACTTCCTGCAACTCGGGCATATTCGTCTCGAGCTTCTTATAGCACTCGACGAAACTGAAAATGCAGCGATCGACATGCCCCGAAAGCCGACCGGAAAGATACTCAAACGTCTCAAGATGGCGCTCGACCGAATACGCGGGCGTTACGAGCACCGGATCGTAGCGCCAAGCAATGCGCTGCGCACCCACGATACGCTCGAGGCGCAGCAGCGTCTCGACGCTCTCTTCTATAGAAGGAACGCCTGGTTCGATATCGCGCCCATAGGCGGTAATGGTGTAGTGGAAATAGGTGGGATACTGCTCGGTAATCGAAGGGAGCCCCGCAAGAAGCGGGGCGTAATTCTTCGAGCAGAACATCACAAGGTCTATCTGCTCGGGATTCAGCGCATAGCGTGTCACCTTGTGCGGAAAAAGCGGGTTGCGTACCAGCACGTAGCCCTCCGCAAAGCGGTTGAGCAGCCACGGTGCGTAGTACTGCGGTATGTCGGTGCGTGCCCCCGTGTTCAAAATCATGTCTTCGCCTTTCCGCAGAGCATTGTAGCCTCTACGACCCTACAGGCTCATCACCGACTGGCGGAAACGATCAAGTTTCCCAGCCCTGGCATCTTCCACCAGACGAGAGAGCTGCGCAAGCAGACGCTCGCGGTCATCGGGCAAATGCCCGCGAATCGGTTCGGGAAGCGTAACATGTTCGGCCTTAAAGATGGTGGGTATTTCCAGGCAGGCTACGAATTCACGCAGCTCTTCGAATCGCTCCTCTTCAGTGCATTCCACAAAGCTTCCCGCCTCGACATCACGCGACAGCGGCGTGTCGGGAAACAGCGTAAGCTCCGAAGCGTACACCATTGTGGGATGCAAGCGATTAATGATTGCCGCAGACTTGCGCGCGTGTTCCAACCCGTAGTCATGACCACCCAGACCGCCCAAGAAATTCATGATGTACGGCATACCCGCCTCGTCCAGCTTGGAAAGCTGCGTTACGATCTCCTCGGCTTCGTAACCCTTGTGCATGCGCGCCAGAAGCGCGTCGTCACCCGATTCATTACCAAAGTAGAAGTCGGAATAGCCCAGTTCAGCAAGGTGCGCAAGCTGCTCAACGGTCTTGTTTCGCAAGTTGTCAATGCGCGCATAGCCACCAATGGTCTTCACCCAGGGCAACTCGCGATGAATGAGTTCGGCCATCTCTACGAGGCGCTTATAGGGCAACACCAGAGAGTCGGCGCCCTGCAGGAAAATGCGCTCGAAGGGGAATCCCGCATGCTTGAGCTCCGCTACGTCCCCTTCTACCTCTTCCATGGGACTTGGCGCAAAGGCGCAGTTCTTGTAGAAGGTGCAGAAGTCGCAACCCCCACGACTTCCATGAGAGCAGCCCTTCGTTACCTGCAAGAACGCGTCGAATGCCTCGTAGGGCGGGCGATTGATGTCACTGTCAAAATGCATGTGCTTCTCCTAACGTTTCTATATATCGCGGTATGTCGATATGAGTGACCGAATAGAAGACCCCTTCACGCGAGCGTAACGCCCACGCAGAGGGGCCTTTCGTGCATGCTTACGCTATGGCTGACGCCATGCGGATATAAAAGATTGCAGCTGCTGGACGGCCCGTTCGTTCAAACGATAGTACGTCCATTTCTCGTAACGCATCGATTCAAGCAGGCCCGCCTGCTGCATCGACGCCAGATAGCTGGACACCGTCGACTGGGAAAGGCCCGATTTCTCCTGGATGGTGCCAACGCATGCCCCACCCCA
>JAILNP010000149.1:0-2046 GCA_024691475.1 Eggerthellaceae bacterium | reverse complement strand
AGCGTTAGAAACCACGCAGATGTCGGTGCACAGGCCTACGAACTCGATGTTCTCCAGGGGCTCGGAAGCATGCAGCTTCACCAGCTCTTCCGCGAGCTGCACGCTCCCGAAGCACGGCTTTTCGAATACCGTAGCGCCCTTGGCGTCCGTAAGGGCGCTCAGCTCGTCGGGCAGTTCCCATCCCCACGTTCCGCGCACGCAATGCACGACGGGCAGGTTATGGCCCTCCTGGGTTTGCAGATAGTCCTCGCCGTGCGTATCAAGCGTCACGAACAGAGCGCCCTCGAAGGTCTCGACCTTCTTCATAAGACGCGGAAGCATCTCCTGCGCTTCCTTCGTACCCAGCGAACCGGATACGAAATCATTCTGCACGTCCACAACAACCAGGGCTTTCATAGGCGCTCCTCCGTCGTAAGAATAATTGCGACCACTCTACGCCCCCGAGTGCGTAGAACCTAGGGCATACGCAAATCCTTACGCCGAAACCACGCGCGCACCGCGGGCCGCAACCACGCGCTCATACAGCGCAAACGCATTCGACCACCCCACAACAAGAGCGTATGATGATGCAAACGCGCCCGCAGACGAGGGAGTCCGCATGAACGCCATCACGAACGAACGCACGCCCGTAGCGCATCGCCTTGCATTCGCCATCATCTGCGCGCTTGGACTAATGTGCAGCATGCTCATTGGGTGTTCCCCCAGCCAGCAAAGCCCCACGACATCCAACGAAAGCACAGCTGACGCGTCCCCAGGGCAAACGCAAAGCGCTCAATATTCCAATTCCACCCCAGGGTTGCTGGAAGGCCTCGTCGTCTCGAAGGGCCAGGACTTTGGAGGCATCAACTTCTCCATCAGCATCGACGATTTCAATGCCTGCGGTTTTGCGTTCGGCGATAGCGTGGACATCGTCTTCTCAAATGGCTACGAATTGACCGGCATCCCCTACTACAACGGGTACTACGCAAACATCGGAGACCCCCTTCTGGTAGGCTACCCAGGCTATTCCACCATTCGGGCCGCGTTGTCCTTCGGCGACTCGCTCTGGGAGGCTTCGGGGCTTTCCGAGGGCGACACTGCAACCATCAGGCTCAACACTGCAGACGCCTTCCACACGGTGCAAATCGCTCACGACGTTGCGTACACGAACGACCGCACGGACTACGCAAGCAACGAAACCTTCGCAAACTTCCGCGCCTGCGCGGGAGGCACGCTAGCACCCAACGTGCTCTACCGATCGGCATCGCCCATAGACAACGAGTGCAATCGCGCGCCTTACGCAAGTGCCCTGCTCAAACAAGCTGGCGTTCAGTTCGTGCTCGACCTTTCTGACAACGACGACAAAGTCGATGAATACGCCGCCTTCGACGAGGAGCATGGCATAGACGTCACGCCCTTCCTGGAACTGCGGAACACGGGCAACGTCGCCCTGCTCAACCTAACCGCAAACTATTCCTCCGACGAATTCAAGCAATCACTCGCCCAGGGACTCATCGAGATGACGCAACACGACGGACCCTATCTGGTGCATTGTGTCGAAGGAAAGGACCGCACTGGCTTCGTATGCCTCCTGCTTGAAGCGCTTTGCGGCGCCTCATACGACGAGCTTGCCGCCGATTACATGGCGTCGTACGCGAACTATTACGGCATCACAAAAGACAGCGAAACCGATCGCTACGATGCCATCAGGGATTTGAATTTCGACGGGATGCTCAGATACCTAGCGAACGTCGATGACCAGGCCAACCTCCAATCGATTGACTATGCCGAACCCGCCAGGTACTACCTGCGCAGCAGCGGCATGACCGACGCGCAAATCGACGCGCTCATTGCACGCATTGCAGGCTAAACGCAAAGCGGGCAGGCCATACGACCTGCCTGCTTCTTACTTTCTAGCGACTGAACGCATTACAGATGAATGCGCGTACCGCTCTTCCCCGCCATGGCGTCGCCAGCCTTGTCCAGGCTGCCGATGATGCACACACGGCCGGGACGGCTCTTCGCGAAGCGAATGCCCGCGCGAACCTTCGGTTCCATGGAGCCCTT
>JAILNP010000012.1:0-6598 GCA_024691475.1 Eggerthellaceae bacterium | reverse complement strand
CGTCCGGGCATGCTCGACAACTAGGCTTTACAGCTCGTTCGCCTTCTGGCGAACGCGCGCATTAGGAAGACAGTGACAGATCTGAAAGACATACAAGAACTATCCCGCAGGCTCGAAGCCGCTCGCGAGTACCTGCATATTCAGGAGGCGACCGAACGTCTGGCAGAGCTCGACAAGGAATGCTCCAAGCCCGATTTTTGGAATGACTCCGACCGAGCGCAGGCCATTTCCAAGCAGGCGAGCGATACGCGTTCCACCATTCAAGCGTTTAGCGCTGCCTGCAGCGTGCTCGAAGACATCCGCACGGCATGCGACCTTGCCAGCGAGGACCCCGATTTCGCGGAAGAGGCCGAGGCCGCGCGCAATCGCCTTGTTGCCATGCTCGATCAGTTCGAAATCGAATCGTGGTTCGATGGGCGCTTCGACGAGGGTTCCTGCATTGTGACCGTCAACCCCGGTTCCGGTGGTCTCGAGGCCCAGGACTGGACGGAAATGCTCTTCAACATGTACTCGCGTTACGCCGAGGAGAAGGGGTGGGACGTCAAGGTGCTCGACGCCCAGCCAGGCGAAGTCATCGGCATCGAGCGCGCCAGCTTCCAGGTCGACGGTCGATTCGCCTACGGCATGCTGCGCAGCGAAATCGGCGTGCATCGTCTGGTGCGCATTTCGCCTACCGACGACAAGAAGCGACGTCACACCACGTTTGCCAGCGTTGAGGTCATGCCCGTTCTGCCCGACGACATCGAGGTCGACCTCAATCCGGCCGACGTTCGCGTCGACGTGTACCGCTCAAGCGGACCGGGCGGGCAGTGCGTGAACACCACCGACTCTGCCGTGCGCCTCACGCATATGCCTACGGGCCTGGTCGTTACGTGTCAGAACCAGAAATCCCAGCTCCAGAACAAGGACGCGGCATTCCGCGTGCTGAAGGCGAAGCTCTACGAATTGGAAGAGCGCAAGCGGCAGCAGGAGATTGCCGAATTGCGCGGCGAAAAAATGGAGAATTCCTTCGGAAGCCAAATACGCAATTATGTGCTCTACCCTTATCAGTTGGTTAAAGATCTGCGCAGTGGCGTCGAGACGGGCAACGTCGACGCGGTGCTGGGTGGGGAACTCGAGGAATTCGTCATCGGCTATCACCGCTGGCGTGTTTCCCAATAGGAAGGATTAGGATGGACTCAATGGCTTTGCAAGATCGTGCGCGCGCCATGCGCGTCGATATCGTGAAGATGATCGCCGAGGCAGGTAGCGGCCATCCGGGTGGCTCCCTTTCGTGCATCGACATTCTCACGGCGCTTTACTTCGGTGGCGTCATGAAGCACGATCCGGCGAACCCTGCCGATGATACGCGCGATCGCTTCATCCTCGCAAAGGGTCACGCCGCCCCGGCTCTCTATGCCGCCTTGGCGCATGCTGGTTATTTCCCTCAGGACGAGCTCATGACGCTCCGTAAGCTCGGCACGCGTCTGCAGGGCCATCCCGATTGCCATTTGGTTCCGGGTGTTGAAGTATCCACCGGTTCGCTTGGCCAGGGCCTTTCCGTGGCTGCCGGCCTTGCGTGTGGTCTGCGCCTGAACAGCAACGATGCCCGCGTCTTCACGGTGCTCGGCGACGGCGAATGCGAAGAGGGCCAGGTATGGGAAGCGGCTATGTTCGCTGCGCACCAGAAGCTTGGTAACCTCATCGCCATTGTCGACTCCAACGGCCTTCAGATCGATGGTCCCGTTCAGGAAGTCGTGCAGGACGGTTCGCTTGCCGACAAATTCAAGGCGTTTGGCTGGAGCGTATCCGAAGTCGACGGACACGACATCACTGCGCTCATCGAGCACCTTTCCGCCCTCAAACAGCAGGGTGGCCAGGTGCCGCACGCCGTCATTGCCCACACGGTAAAGGGTAAGGGCGTTTCGTTCATGGAAAATCAGGTGGGCTGGCATGGCAAGGCCCCCAATGCAGAGCAGCTGGCCACCGCACTGGCCGAGCTTCAGGCTTAGAGGAGGCCCAGGCATGGTAGAATTCGCCACTCCCGAACAGGCTCAGGAGAAGAAGGCCACGCGCGCTGCGTTTGGCGTAACCCTTGCGGAACTCGCTGAAGAGGGCATGCCCGTCGTTGCCGTAGACGCCGACCTTTCCGGCTCCACCACCACGGCCAAGTTCGCCAAGGCTTCCGATGACAACGCCGATCGACTGTTCAACTGCGGCATTGCTGAGCAGAACATGATTGACGTGGCTGCGGGCCTTTCCCTGGCTGGCCAGATCGCCTTTACCGGTTCGTTCGCCGTTTTCGGCACGGGCCGTGCTTACGACCAGATTCGCAACACGGTTGCCTATTCCGGTCTGAACGTGAAGATTTGTCCCACGCATGCGGGCGTTTCCGTTGGTCCCGATGGCGGTAGCCACCAGATGCTGGAAGACGTTGCGCTCATGCGCGAGCTGCCTGGTATGACGGTGCTCGTTCCCGCCGATTACGAAGCCGCTCGCAGCTCCATCAAGCTTGCCGCGAAGACCGATGGCCCCGTGTACGTGCGCATGGGTCGCGCCGCCGTTCCCGCTGTCTACGCTCCTGGCGTGGAACTGGAAGTGGGCCGCGCATATGTGCTGCGCGAGGGTACCGATGTCACCATCGTTGCCAATGGCGTGGAAATCCGTGAAGCCCTGCTGGCCGCCGACGAACTTGCCGAACGCGGCATCTCCGCCGAGGTCATCGACGCGTTCTGCGTGAAGCCGCTCGACGAGGAGACCATCCTCGCATCGGCTCGCAAGACGGGTCGCGTGGTCGTTGCCGAAGAACATTCCAAGTTCGGAGGCCTGTGCTCGGCCGTTGCGGAAACGCTGGCGCTGAACCATCCCACGCGTTGCGCTTTCGTGGCCATGAACGACAAATTCGGCAAATCCGGGTCGTTCGAGGAGCTCATGTCGTACTTCGGGCTCGATTCCAAGGCCATTGTTGAAGCTGTGGAGAGCATCGTGGCAAAATAGCACCATGCTAGAATGGCATAGTGTCTCAGTACATCACTATTCGAACGGAGCATTCTGTGACAAACGCTAACAACCAAGGGGTCAATACGCCTGGTGCGTATCCCGCGGGTGCGCGTGCGGGTCATGCCAAGCAGATGACGGCTCAGCTGTCTTCCACTCTGCCTGACCTCGACCTCGACAGCATGCAGCAGCCTTCGGGCACTCCCGTCGTCACGTTCGACCATGTGACGAAAATCTATCCCGCCCAGCCTAGCAAGCCTGCGCTCTACGATGTGTCTCTGCAGGTCTACGCCGGCGAATTCGTCTTCCTGGTCGGTCATTCCGGTTCCGGCAAGACCACGCTCACGCGTATGATCATTCGCGAGATCAAGCCTACCGAAGGCCATATCTACATCGCCGACGAAGACCTTTCCACCATGCGCAATTGGCGCGTGCCGTACCTGCGCCGCAACATCGGCACGGTATTCCAGGACTTCAAGCTGCTTCCGAACAAGACGGTCTTCGAGAACGTCGCGTTCGCACTCGAGGTAATCGGCAAGTCGCGCCACGTCATCCGCACGCAGGTGCCCGAGGTTCTGCGCCTCGTTGGCTTGCAGGACAAGCTCGACAAGCGCCCCGATCAGCTTTCCGGCGGCGAGCAGCAGCGCGTTTCCATCGCGCGTGCCATCGTGAACCGCCCGCCGCTGCTCATCTGCGACGAGCCTACGGGTAACCTCGACCCGCAAACGTCGCGCGGCATCATGGATCTTTTGGAACGCATTAACCGTACCGGCACCACGGTGCTCGTTGCCACGCACGACCGCGAAATGGTCGATAACATGCGTCGTCGCGTTATCGCGCTCGACAAGGGTCATCTCACGCGCGACCAGGACAGGGGGGTGTACGGTTTCGATGTCTAGTTTGGGCTATTTCTTCTCCGAGTCGCTCAAGGGGTTTGCTCGCAACCTCTCCACGGCGCTCGGTTCCATCGTTACGATTTTTCTCTCGCTGATGATTATCGGAATCTTCCTCATCGGCGGTTTCGTTGTCGACAACATCGTCAACTCCGTCGAGAGCAAGGTTTCCATCACGGCGTACATCGCCGACGATGCTTCCGAAAGCGACATCCAATCGCTTCAGAATGAAATCAAGAGCATGAGCGGCGTTTCCACCGTTTCCTTCACCACGAAGGATCAGGCTCTCGAGAACTTCAAGAACTCCATGACGAGCAATCCCGAAATCGTCGACCAGCTCGATGGCGAGAACCCGCTTCCCGCTTCCATCGAAGTAGAGCTTTCCGAAGCTCAGCAGGTCGAAGATGTTGCCGACCAGATCTTGAACAACTCTACGTTCCAGAAGATCTGCGACAACACCAGCGATCCCAGCGATTCGCTCAAGTATGGCCAGAAGACGGTCGAAAAGCTGTTCACGGTTACCAACTACATCCGCTACGTCGGCATTGCCTTGGTTGCCCTGCTCATCTTCATCGCATTCGTGTTCATCAACAACACGATTCGTCTTTCTATCCTTGCCCGTCGCAAGGAAATCGCTATCATGCGTCTCGTGGGTGCGTCCAATAACTTCATTCGTGGGCCCTTCCTCATGGAAGGCGCACTGCACGCCATTATTGGCGCTGCTCTGGCGGTCGTCGTGCTCGAGTTGCTCCGCAACCTGGCCATGCCTCGCTTCCAGACGGCACTGCCGTGGCTGCCCATCGACATTGCAGGCTCGTCATTCCTCTTCATTTACGTTATCCTGTTCGTGAGCGGCCTGGTCATCGGCCTGCTCGGTTCGACGCTTGCCATGCGTCGTTACCTGAAGGTGTAGTAAAGGAATCGTGGGCTAGCGCTCATGGCGCGCAAGATTACACGCAACGCTAAGAAAAGCATTCGCAAGCGCGATGCACACAACATCAGGCTGATCAAAATGCTGGTCAGCCTGTTGTTCGTGGCTGCTGCCTTCCTTGCCGGCTTTGCCCTACGCGGTAACGATGTCGTGGTCGATCGCTTGGGTCTCGACGATTCCTCTGCCGATAGCTCCCAGAATCCCGGTCTTACTGTATCGGGCAACACATACGATTCGCTTTCCGCGCGCGTAGCGGAGATTCAGGGCATCCTTAGCTCCGAAAGCCTCGATACGTATAGTCTCGATACGGCTACGGAAAACGTGCTCAAGGCGCTTGCCGATTCTACCGATGATTCCTATCTGCGTTATTACGACGAACCGCACTACTCTGCGTACCTAAAGGAGATGTCTGCCACCTACGCAGGTGTTGGCATTCTCTTCGCAGAGAGCGACGGCCAGGCGTATGCGGTCGATATTTTCTCGGGTTCCGAAGCCGAGGCTGCCGGCGTGCAGACGGGGGATTTCGTCGTCGCTATCGATGGCGATCGTGGCACCGATGGTTGGACGGCTGCCGAGGTCGTGAAGCAGGTTTCCCGTGATAGGGGCAGTTCGGTCGTTCTTACGTTCCGTCGTCCCGCATCGCTCGACGCCGAAGGCGGTGACGAATTCACGGTCACGCTTACGTGCAGCGATTATTCCGAGCCCAATGTAACTACCGAGCTCGTCGACGGCGTTGGCTACATCAAGCTTGCCCAGATCACGCAGAATGCCGATACGCTCGTGGAAACCGCCGTCAACTCCCTTGCTGCCGAAGGCGCGAAGAGCTTCGTGCTCGATTTGCGTGACAATCCCGGCGGTTATCTGACGCAGGCCGTCGACATCGCTTCGCTGTTCGTTGGTAGTGGCACGATCGTGAATATCCAGACGAAGGCATCTACTTCTACGCGCACCGCAACCGGTTCCGTAGCGACAACGCTGCCCTTAGTTGTCCTGGTGAACGGCAATACCGCGTCTACGTCCGAGGTTATCGCAGGCGCCCTGCAAGATACCGACAGGGCGGTTATCGTGGGCGAGCGTACCATGGGCAAGGGTTCCGTTCAGTCGGTGGTGGAGCTCTCCTTTGGTGGGGCCCTGCGCTACACCAGCGCCTATTACAGTACGCCCAAGGGCTACGCCATCGATTCCAGTGGCATTTCTCCTGACGTCGTTGTAGCCGATAACGCCAGCGAAGACGGTGACGAGCAACTGAACCTGGCACTTGAAACGGCGCGTTCGCTCGAGACCGTATAATTCGCATGCCTCGATCTCGTCGTAACACGCGTCGTCGCCCCAAGAGCAATCCTCGGGGCGTCATTTCGATTCTTCCCGATGGCTTCGGCTTCGTGCAAACGGCCGAAGGCGAGTTCTTCGTTCCCGCTTCGAAGATAGGCGGCGCCTTCGATGGCGACGAAGTGGAGCTTGTTCCCACTCGGGTCAATCATGATCGCCCTCAGGCTGGTAAGAGCCATAACCAAGTGGGGGAGCGTCCTTCTGCTCGCGTTGTTGCAGTAGTGCATCGCGCGCATGAGACCCTTATTGGGCGTTACGAAGTTGCCGATCCGTTTGGCGTGGTCGTGCCAAGCGATCGTCGCATTCCCTACGATGTGTTCACCATGCGAGCGGATAATCCCGACATTCCCGATGGGGCTATCGTGCGCGTGCGACTCAACGCATTTCCCTCGCGCAAGAGCGCTGCTACGGGTGTTGTGGAAGAGGTGCTTGGCATGAGCGCCGATGACCCCGGCATGGATGTCGAGGC
>JAILNP010000107.1:0-4289 GCA_024691475.1 Eggerthellaceae bacterium | reverse complement strand
CTCGAGCGATGCTCGACGGGGAGGGTGTCGTCGAGCCTAAGTGCTTCGAATTTACAGGTTAGCCACCGTCTTACCGCAGACGCGACCATGGGTCATCGCCATGCCGATGGAGACGCCAGCCGTAGGCGTGCTATACGAATTGCCGAAGCGCTGGCCCAGGCAATTGCCAACGGCATACAGTCCCTTGATACGCGTGTAGTCAGTGCGAATGACATTCAGGTTCTCGTCGGTCATCAAGCCGGCAAGAGTCACCAGACCAGCGACGCCCTTGGCATTATTGGAAGAGGGGGCCACGTAAAAGGGCGGCTCATCGATGGGAATCATCACGTCCGCATCCTTGCCGAAGTCGGCGTCGGACCCGGCATAGCACATTTCGTTGTAACGCGCGACGGTTGCCAGCGCCTCCTTCAGCGCATCGCCCTCGTAGCCAGCGTACTTCAAAGCCGTTTCCAGGTCGTCTGCGCCGTACACCGTCGACTGCATGCGCTCTGCGACGGTGCACGTACGAACGGGAGCGCCCTGTGCGCCAGCCGCGACAACGGCGGACATGTCAGTCACCAGGTCGTCGTAGTACTGCGGACGCGTATAGTTCGGAGCGCCATGGTCGATGCTCGCACGCTGCACGGTGGTAAGCCACTTCGAGTCGGTAACCGTTGCAATGGTGCCAATGGGCTGCCTGATGGTGGCGGCAAACGCGCCAACCGTCACGGCCTCGTTCATGTAGCGCTTGCCCTCGGCGTTCACCCACAAAAACGGAGCGGTACCCCATGGGCCACCACCGCCGCCGCCCATGCTCATCGTGGGACGAGGGCCAGGCTCGATATAGCCACCAGCCCAGCAGCCCATCTTCAAGCCGCTGCCATCATTCATGGTCATGCCGGTTACGCTACCCGCTTCCACGCCCTGACGCTCGCACCATTCGGGAACTTCCGTAATAAGGTTCCAGATCATCTCGCCATTCTGGCCCATATCGCCCGTTGCCAGGATGACGCCCTTGGCGGCCTCGAACTTAATGTAGGACCCATCTTCGCCCTTGGCGATGACGCCCGTAACGTCCCCGTTGGCATTCTGCGTGCACACGACCGCGGTCGTTCCGTAATACCACTTCGCACCCAAGCGCTGAGCTTCGGCAACCTGGAAGCTCTCGGCCTCGCTAATGTTGGACATGACACCCACGCCATTAACCGGCTCGTCGCTGTACTTGCCCCAGAACATGGCATCGCCAACCCAGGTCTTGTAGCCGCCCATTTCGATGGGATAGTCCTCGGGATTGCGACCATAGGCGATATGCAAGCCCAATTCGCCCTTCGGACCCATTTCGAGCATGTGATTGTCGGAGGGAATAAGGCCAATGAAGTGGTCGAACGCCTCGCCGCAGTTATCCACGAACGCGCGGATAATCGCAGGGCTCACGCGGTTGCCGCCGCGGCGGCAGAACTCGGTTACGATTTCGCCCGTGTCGTAGGGGCCATATCCTTGGTTGATGAGCCATTGGCTGTTGAAGTGGCCGAATTCCTGACCGTAGTAATGCAGGTAGCCCGTGTCGGAGTCAACGTTGCGCGCCTCGAGGACAACGACGCTCGCGCCTTCCTCTGCAGCGGCAAGAGCAGCCTGCGTGCCGGCATGACCACTGCCACACACCACCACATCTGCCGAAATGACATCGCTGATCTTGCTCTCGTCAATTGCGGGAGCCTCGCCCAGCCAATCCTCCGAGCACATATACCCCGAAGGATGCGTCGATGCCTGGGTGGCTTCGGCGCTCTGGGTCTGCGACTTGGGCGATGAGCACCCTGGCATGGCGGCAGCCGCAACAGCTGCGGCACCAGCGAGTGCGGCACCTTTCAGGAAGCCCCTACGCCCCATCGTCGTTTCCGGAGACTTGTTTTCGATTCCCATAAGAATCCTCCCTTTCACCTTCGGACGCCCTCCTGACGTCCGCTGGGTGAAACGTAGGGGTTTTGCGCAGGGCGCAGGAGACACGAAAGGGGGTATTGCAAAGAAAACCCTCCTAATCACTAAGTGATTAGGAGGGTCCCATCTGGGAGCATGTTACATGCGGCTACTTATTCTTGTTAGCCTTCTTGCGAGCCGTGGTATCCAGAATGCGCTTGCGCAGGCGGATGTTCTTGGGCGTAACCTCAACCAGCTCGTCGTCCTGAATGTACTCCAAAGCCTCTTCCAGCGTGAAGCGCACGGGAGGAGTGAGCTGAATAGCCTTGTCAGCGGAAGACGAACGCTGGTTGCCCAGGTTCTTGGTCTTCGCAATATTCACGACCATATCGCCTTCCTTGGCACTTTCGCCCACGATCATGCCCTCGTAGCAATCGTCGCCCGGAGACACGAACAGCGTGCCACGCTGCTGCAGCGTATCAAGAGCGTAGGCAACGGCTTTTTCGGTGCTCATGGAAATCATGCCGCCGTTCTTGCGGCCAGCATACTCGCCACGATAGGCGCCGTACTCCATGAAACGATGGAACATGTTTGCCTCGCCGCGCGTAGCGTTCAGCAGCTTGGTGCGCAGACCCATGGTGCCACGGGTGGGAATGCGGAACACCAGCTGAGTCTGATCGCCCTTGCTGGCCATATCAAGCATCTCGCCACCAGCGTTACCGAAGACCTCGATGCACTTGCCCGCGTATTCGCTGGGCGTTTCCACCGTTGCTTCCTCGATGGGCTCGAGCTTGTGTCCATTCTCGTCGGTCTTAATGAGCACCCGGGGGCGACCAACCTGCAGCTCGAAGCCCTCACGACGCATGGTCTCGATGAGAACGGAGATCTGCAGAATGCCGCGGCCGGCAACTTCGATGCCGCTCTTGTCTTCCAGCGGCTGAATGCGCATGGTCACGTTGCTCTCTGCTTCCGCTTCCAGGCGCTCGTTCAGCTGACGTGCGCCTACGATGTCGCCATCGGCGCCCACCAGGGGACTGTCGGAAGGCTGGAACACAACGGCCATGGTAGGCTCGTCAATCTTGATGGGGTCGAGCTCGATGGGATGATCGATGCTCGTAACCATATCGCCGATGTCGGCATCTTCCACGCCAACCACAGCGATGATGTCGCCAGCATGAGCTTCGGGAACTTCCACCTTACCCAGCTTGTCGAACGTGAATACCTGCTTGATGTTGGCGTTGTAACGCACGCCGTCGCGCTTGATGACGAGCATCTGGTCGTTCTTGTGCAGCGTACCGCTGTACAGACGGCCAACGCCAATGCGGCCAACGAAGCTGGAGTGGTCGACCGTGCACACCTGCAGGGCCACGGGGCCTTCGGGCTCGCAGTCGGGAGCCGGAATCTCCTTCAGGATGGTGTCGAGCAGCGGAATCATGTTGTCGTTGTCGTCGGTTGCCTCGTAGCGGGCGTAGCCGTTCATGGCGCTTGCATACACCACGGGGAAGTCTAGCTGCTCGTCGGATGCTTCAAGCTCAACCATGAGGTCGAACACTTCGTCAACGACCTCTTCGGGACGAGCGCCGGGGCGGTCGATCTTGTTTACGACCACGACGATGCGCAGGCCCAGGTCGAGCGCATGACGCAGCACGAAGCGCGTCTGGGGCATGGGGCCTTCGAATGCATCCACGATGAGCAGCGCTCCATCGGCCATGTTGAGCACGCGCTCAACCTCGCCGCCGAAGTCGGCATGGCCCGGCGTGTCGATGACGTTGATCTTCGTATCGTTGTACGTGATGGAGATGTTCTTCGAGAGAATCGTGATGCCGCGCTCGCGCTCCTGGTCGTTGCTGTCGAGCACACGGTCTTCCACCTGCTGATTCTCGCGGAAGACGTTGGTTGCCTTCATCAGCTGGTCGACCAGGGTCGTTTTACCGTGGTCAACGTGCGCGATGATGGCAACGTTGCGGATGTGTTCCTGTTTCATGCCTCTGCCAATCCTTGCTTACTCAAGCTCTTCGAGCTCTGCCAGTATCTGCTTCTTCTCGTTGTTGAGGTTGTTGATTTGCTTGGTCAGGTCGCCTACGCTGCGATGCGCGGTAAAGGCATCGAAGCCACCCCAGAATGCAACGGCGCCACCCAGGCCAGCGAGCCAGGGAATGCGCCAACGCGCGAAGAGCGCGGCCACGGCTCCGCCAATGAGCAGCATGAGCCCCGTGCGCCTGCGGTCGATAAAGGAATCGCGTTGCTGCTGCAGCTGAACGCGCGCAGCGGCGATGCCACGCAGCTTGGATTCCAGCTCCACCACGCGCGAACGGGAAGAGGATCGCGCCGAACTGCGCGCTTTCGAACCCGAGCCCCCACGCGAAAGCACATCGTAGGCTTCCTGCAGGTTCTTG
>JAILNP010000099.1:0-11124 GCA_024691475.1 Eggerthellaceae bacterium | reverse complement strand
GGGGTCGAACTCGTCCGACGAATCATCGAGCATCCTTCATTCGAACTCAGCATTATAACGAGCGATTCCGATGCGGGGCAGTCGCTTGCAAGCGTGTACCCGGCATTCGCGGGAGTTACCGACATTGCGTTCTCCCGTCACGACGACCCTGCTCTCGAGGGGCTCGACGTGGCGTTTCTTGCCGTTCCGCATACGGCTTCGCTTGCGGTCACGCCGCGCCTCATCGCCGCCGGCGTTACAGTCATCGATCTTTCCGCCGACTATCGTTTGAAGGATCCCGCCATATACGAGAAGTGGTACGGCGTGCCCCATACGTCAACGGAGCTGCTTGCCCAGGCTGCCTTTGGCTTGCCCGAGCTGGCAGCGGGGGAACTGCAGCAGGCCGCCCGGCTTCACGCGCAGGGCAAGGCTGCACTGGTCGCGTGTGCGGGTTGCTATCCCACGGCCAGTTCGCTCGCCGCGTTTCCCGCGGTGCATGCTGGCATCATCGAGGGCGTCATCAACGTTCATGCCGTCTCGGGCGTCACGGGTGCGGGCAAGAAGCCCTCGTCCCGCACGCATTTCTGCCATGCCAGCCAGGGCGCGGAGGCATACGGCGTGGGAACGCATCGCCATACGCCTGAAATCGAGCAGATTCTCTCGGCGCCAGGGCGCGTCATGTTCGTTCCGCATCTGGTGCCCATGAACCGCGGCATCCTGTCCACGGTCAGCATGCAGGTCGCCGTGGCCACGAGCGACTTCACGCTTCAGGCGGCGTACCAGCTGTATGCCGATTTCTACGCATCCAGCCAGTTCGTAACGGTGCTGCCCTTGGGCGACCAGCCTCATACCAGCAGCGTTGCGGGCACGAACAATGCGCATATCGGCATGGGCTATCGTGCGGAAACGCGCAGCCTGGTGGTTACGTGCGCCATCGACAATTTGGGCAAGGGCGCTGCCGACCAGGCCATTCAGTGCGCAAACATCGTATTCGGGCTGCCGGAGGGCGAGGGCCTTTCGTTTATGGCCCTTCCCGTGTAGGAGCAAATCATGGATTGTATTGAACTAACCACTATCGAAGACGGAAGCGTGGTAAGCGCCGCGGGCTTCCGCGCGGCGGGCTTGCATGCGGGCTTTCGCAAGAATCCGCAGCGCTACGACGTTGCCCTGCTGGAAGCCGACGAGCTGTGCGTCGTGGCTGGCACGTTCACGAAGAACGTGTTCTGCTCGGCCCCCGTTCAGGTGTGCAAGGCTCGTTTGGGCAACCGCGGGTATGGCATGGCGCGCGCCGTTGTCATCAACTCTGGCATCGCCAATGCCGCCACCGGCCCCGAGGGCCTGCGTCGCGCACGCAAGTCGGCGCGCATCGTGGCGGGTGCGGTCGGTTGCGCCGAAGACGACGTGCTCGTTGCCTCCACGGGCGTCATTGGCGTGCAGCTTCCCATGGAACCGTACAAGAATTATGCGGCTCAGCTGCATGAAAGCGCATCGGCGTCCGCCCAGTCGGGTCACGATGCCGCTCGTGCCATCATGACCACCGATACGCATCCCAAGGAATATGCGGTCAGCTACGTAAGCTCTGCTCCGGGGCTCCAGGGCGTCACGTTCACCGTGGGCGGCATGGCGAAGGGCTCGGGCATGATCATGCCGAACATGGCCACCATGATCTCGTGCATCACCACCGATGCTCCCTTGTCGGGCCCCGTTGCCCATCAGGTCCTGCTCGACGTGGTGAACCAGACGTTCAACAAGGTCACCGTCGATTCCGACACCTCCACCAATGACACGTGCCTTCTGCTTGCCAGTGGCAAAGCTGCTCCATCTGCCATGGGCGAATTTACTCAGGATTCGCAGGCACTGGCCGAGTTCCGCAGCGCTCTGCTTGCCGTGTGCACGTGGCTTGCCCGCGATATGGCTCGCGATGGCGAAGGCGCTTCCAAGCTGGTCACGGTGAACGTTTCCGGCGCGGTGAACAATGCCGATGCCGACGAAGTCGCTCGTTCCATCGCCAATTCGCCCTTGGTGAAAACGGCCATCTATGGGCATGATGCCAACTGGGGCCGCATTGCCGCGGCTGCGGGCAAGACGCATGCCGCGTTCCAACAGGAAGACGTCAACATTGCCATCATGGGCATGCCGGTGTGCCAGGCGGGCCTCCCTGTAAAGTTCAGCGAGGAAGAGGCGCTCGCGCGTTTCGAGGAACCCGAAATCGTCATCGATGTGGACCTGGGCGCGGGCGATGCCGCTACCACGGTCTGGACCTGCGATTTCACGCATGAATACATTACGATCAACGGAGATTACCGCTCATGAAGTTTGCGAAGGACACTCAGCTGCGTGCCAATCTGCACGCCGATGCGGAAACGCTGGCCGAGGCGCTTCCCTGGATCAAGGAAGCCACGGGCAAGACCGTGGTCATCAAGTACGGTGGCAGCGCCATGGAAGACCCCGAGCTTCGTGCGAAGGTCATGAGCGATATCGTCCTGCTGAAGATCATTGGCCTGAACCCCGTGCTCGTGCATGGCGGTGGTAAGGCCATCAACAAGGCGTTCGAGCGCTATGCCTTTCCCGTCGAGTTCAAGGATGGCCTGCGCGTTACGTCGCCCGAAGCCATGGACGTCGTGCGCATGGTACTCGTAGGCGAGGTCAATCAGAATCTCGTGCGCGATTTGAACGAACACGGCAACCTGGCCGTTGGCGTCTCCGGTGGCGATGGTGGCACCATCGTCGCCCGCCAGCTTGCGCCGGAGTACGGTCGCGTGGGCGAAATCGTGCAGGTGAACGTTGAATACCTGAACGCGCTCATCGAAAAGGACTACATTCCCGTGGTGGCTGGCGTGGCTCAGGGCCTCGACGGTGGCTATTACAACATCAACGCCGACGTGGCGGCTGGCGCTATTGCTGGCGCTATCGGGGCGCATAAGTTCATTGCCCTCACTGACGTCGATGGCGTGTATTACGACTACCCGAATCGCGATTCGCTCATTTCCAACATGACGCGCGACGAGGCACGCGCGATGGTCCAGAGCGGCTCCATCGATACGGGCATGATTCCCAAGCTGAAGAGCTGCATCGATGCGCTCGATGCGGGCGTCATGCGCGCGCACGTCATCAATGGCAAAACGCCTCACGCGCTCCTTCTCGAGCTGCTTACCAACACGGGCGTGGGCACGGTCATTCACGGAACCGAGGAAAGCTACGAACGGGAAATGCATCCGCTGGGCGCGTTCGCTTCCAAGCTTTCGGTCAATCAATAACGCAATCCAAGGAGGAATCCATGTCTCTGGAGGAACAGAAGCAGCTTGAGTCCGAATACGTGATGGGTACGTTCGCCCGCAAGCCCGTCTGCCTGGTGGAAGGCCGGGGCATGCACGTTGCAGACGATGCAGGTCGCGATTATCTCGACTTCATCGGCGGCATTGGCGTATGCAGCTTGGGACATTGCCATCCAGCGGTGGTCGCGGCCGTACAGGAACAGGCTGGCAAGCTCATGCATGTGAGCAACTACTACTACATCGAAAAGCGCGGGGAAGTGGCAAGGCTTCTTTCCGATGCATTGAACTACGTGCCTGCAGGCGAAAGCGCGTCTGCCGAACAGTGGAAGACGTTCTTCGCGAACTCGGGCGCCGAAGCGAACGAGTGCATGATGAAGCTTGCTCGCCTCTATGCCCGCGTAAAGGGAAATGGCGGCACCACCATCGTCACGCTCGACGGTAGCTTCCATGGCCGCACCATGGAAACGCTTGCTGCTACGGCCCAGCCCGCCAAGCAGGAGAGCTTCCAGCCCCTGCCCGGCGGTTTCGTGCACGTGAAGCCGAATGACGAGCAGGCTCTGCGCGCTATGTTCGATCAGCTAGGTTCGGAGATCTGCGCATTCATGTTCGAGCCCATTCGGGGCGAGAGCGGCGTGCATCCCTGCGAGCCGGAATACCTTCAGGTTGCGCAGGAGCTGTGCCACGAAGTGGGTGCGCTCATGATTGCCGATGAAGTACAGACGGGCGTCTATCGCACGGGCACGCCGTTCGCGTTCCAGCAGATGGGAATCCAGCCCGACATAGTGTCTATCGCCAAGGGCATTGCCGACGGTTTCCCCATGGGGGCATGCGCTGCTCGTGCCCAGGTGGCCGACGCGTTCAATCCCGGCGACCATGGCTCTACGTTTGGCGGCAGCAACCTGGCCATCGCCGCTGCTTGCGCCACGCTGAGCGAGCTTGCCGCGGGCGCATTCACGGAAAGCGTGCCCCGCGTGGGCGCCTATCTGAAGGAGCGTCTGGCGCAGCTTCCCGCCGTTACGCAGGTGCGGGGTAGGGGCCTTATGGTTGCATGCGATATCGCCCAGCCGCTCGAAGCTCCTGCGGTGGTTCAAAGTGGCCTTGCGCAGGGCTTGCTCCTGAATGCCACGGGTCCGCATACCCTTCGTTTCCTGCCTCCCTTGGTGTGCTCTGAGCAGGAAATAGACACGCTTATGGAAAAACTAGGCGTGATTATGCAGATTTGTGGCTAGGGTTACTTTTTTCTGCTAAAGTACGTGCATGTTGCGTTTGAAGTCGTGTTTTATGCATACTTAAGCGCAACATGCTTAGTTTTTTTGGATATAGGCAACGTAAATTTTCATTTTAGGTGAATTAGGAAGTCATGAAGAAGCGCACTCAAAGGCACGAGGTTATTCGCGAAATCGTTCGCGATAATAACATTCGTACGCAGCGCGACTTGGCTGAAAAGCTCCAGGAAGCTGGTCATGACTGCACGCAGGCTACCATTTCCCGCGACATCACCGATATGGAACTGCTTAAATCCAAGGAAGGCTTCTACGTTCTCCCCGAAGACATGCGTCTTCAGCACATGGTTGTTGAACTGGTAGAAGAAGTCTACACGGCTGGTTATCTGGTTATCGTGCGCACCTTCCCGGGTGGCGCTGCAGGCGTCGCTGGCGCCATCGATAACGCTGGCCTCAATGGTTCGCTCGGCACCGTTGCCGGCGACAACACCATCATGATCGCAGCTCGTACGCCCGAAGATGCTCTGAACATCAAGGCCGAGCTCGACGGTCTCCGACGACGTTAGTCGTCTACTTCTGTTTGGGCTGAAAGCCCGCCTCCATCCCCTGTATAGCCATAGGCATATCGCTGCCTTCTATGCACTTTAGCTACCCGTATGCCCAGGTAGCACTCAAATCGTATTCAAATAAATGAATATATGCAGCGAAAGCTGCGAAAGGATTGATTGTCATGACCAAGGAAAAAGTTATTCTCGCGTACTCGGGTGGCCTCGACACCTCCTGCTGCATCAAGTGGCTTCAGGTTGCCATGAACCTCGACGTAATCGCTGTTGTGGGCGAAGTTGGCCAGGAGCATGACGGCCTGGAAAAGGTGAAGGCGAAGGCCCTGCGCATGGGCGCTATCGACTGCATCGTCGCGGACATGCGGGACGATTTCGCCGACAACTTCCTTACGAAGGCCATTGCGGCGAACGCCATGTACGAGAACAAGTATCCGCTGCTCTCCGCCCTGTCCAGGCCTGCTATCGCCAAGTATCTGGTGCAGGCCGCCCATACGTACGGCGCAAAGTACGTGGCTCACGGCTGCACGGGCAAGGGCAACGACCAGGTGCGCTTCGAGAACAGCATCGCCATGCTCGACCCCACGCTTACCATCCTCGCTCCGGTAAGGGACTGGGAGTTCAACACCAGGCCCCAGGAAATGGAATGGGCGGCCGCTCACGGTGTGGAAGTTCCCACCACCAAGGCCTCTCCGTATTCCATCGACGATAATCTGTTCGGCCGTGCCATCGAATGCGGCATCCTGGAAGACCCTTGGGCGGAGCCCCCTGCGGACATCTACACCATGACGGTCGACCCGCAGGATGCCCCCGATGCTCCCGAATATGTGGACATCGACTTTGAGCAGGGTGTTCCCGTAGCCATCAACGGCAAGAAGATGTCCATGAAGGACATCGTCATGGACATGAACGAAATCGCCGGTCGGAATGGTTATGGCCGCATCGACATGGTTGAGAACAGGCTCGTGGGCCTGAAGAGCAGGGAAGTGTACGAGTGCCCCGCAGCTCTGGCACTCATCATGGCTCATAAGGGCCTGGAAGACCTCTGCCTCGAGCGCGAGGTGCTGCACGCCAAGCTCGACCTCGAGCAGAAGTGGGCGGTTTCGGTGTATTACGGCGAGTGGTTTGGCCCGCTCAAGCAGGCTATCGACGCGTTCATGGCGAACACGCAGCAGTGCGTGACGGGTACCGTGAAGCTGAAGTTCTACAAGGGCAATTGCACCGTGGTCGGCCGCAAGAGCGAGTATTCGCTGTACAACCCTTCTTTGGCAACGTATTCCGAGGGCGACACGTTCAACCACAAGGCTGCTGCTGGCTTCCTCGAGATCAACGGTCTGTCTGCGCGCAACTGGGCTGCCAATAGGGCTAAAATGGGCGCGCTGAACGATTCCACGAGCGTTTGCCAGCCCCATATCATCGACGAGGATTAATCATTTCGTCTTGCGTATGAGCGGCTGCGCTCCAGGCGCGCTCGCTCGTGGTGCGGCGGTCCGCAAACTCGCCGCCGCCCCGTAGGTCGAATAACGAGAAAAGGTAGTTTCATGGCACTCTGGTCAGGCAGGTTCGAAGAAGGCGTCGACGATTTCACGCAGCGCTTTGGCGCGTCGCTTCCCGTCGATAAGCGCATGTACGCGCAGGATATCGCGGGCAGCCGCGCTCACGCGAAGATGCTCGCGGCAACGGGCGTCATCAGCGCTCAGGACGCTCAGGAAATCGATGCTGGATTGGCTGGCATCCTTGCCGACATCGAAGCGGGCACGTTCGTGTTCGACATCAACGACGAGGATATTCACATGGCAATCGAGGGCGAGCTCACGCGCCGCATTGGCAGCGCGGGCGCACGCCTGCATACGGGCCGCAGCCGTAACGACCAGACCATTACCGACACCCGTCTGTTGGTGAAGGACTTCTGCGTTCAGCTCATGCAGGGCAACCTGGCCCTGCGTCAGGCGCTCGTGAATCAGGCGAAGGCGCATCCGGAAGTCGTTATGCCTGGCTATACGCATATGCAGCACGCCCAACCCGTTCTGTTCGCTCATCACATGCTTGCGTACTATTGGATGTTCCAGCGCGATTTCGGCCGCATCGCCGCGGCTCTTCAGGCTGCCGACGTGAACCCGCTGGGTTCTGCGGCGCTGGCGGGCACCACGTATCCGCTCGACCGTCGCATGACGGCGCAGGAGCTTGGCTTCTCGCAGGTCACGCCCAACTCGCTTGATGCCGTTTCGAATCGCGACTTCCTGCTCGACCTGCAGTATGCCTGCAGCGTCACCATGATTCACCTGTCGCGTCTGGCCGAGGAAATCATCCTGTGGTCCACGCAGGAGTTCGGCTTCATCACGCTGTCCGATTCCTACTCCACGGGCTCTTCCATCATGCCGCAGAAGAAGAATCCCGATTTCGCGGAGCTCATTCGCGGCAAGTCGGGGCGCGTCGTGGGCGATCTCATGTCGCTGCTCATGGTCATGAAGGGCCTGCCTCTGGCTTACAACAAGGATATGCAGGAGGACAAGGAAGGCGCTATCGATGCGTTCGACACAGTGTGCGATTCCATGCGCTGCATGTGCGGCATGATCGAAACGATGCAGATTCACCCCGATGCCATGATGGAATCCGCGCGCAAGGGTCATATGGCTGCTACCGATGTGGCCGACTACCTGGCGAAGAAGGGCCTTCCGTTCCGCGAAGCCCATGCCGTGGTAGGCCACTTGGTATTGCTGTGCGAAAAGCGTGGTTGCCAGCTCGACGACCTTTCGCTTAGCGACTTCAAGGCTGAATGCGAACTGTTCGAGGCCGACATCACCGAACAGCTCGACCTGCCTAGCATCGTGTGTGCCCGCACTACCGAGGGTGGCACATCTCCCCAGGCCGTTGCCGTGCAGATGCAGGCAGTGGAAGAAACCATGGCTCACGACGCTGCGCTTCTGGGGTAGGCACAAGAGCATATTCACGTCATGTATGGGGCGTCTTGCGGCATGTTCGCGGGGCGCCCATCGTGTATCTCTTGACGTTTACTTGTGTACTTTGGCGTGCTTCTAAACGCAGATGGTAGAATAGCGCCAGCTTACCAGGAGGTTACATGGGCTCACGTGCAATGAAAAAACGCCTCGGTACGAGGAACAAACGCCGATACGCACCGCTTCTGTTCATTCTCTGCGCGCTCTTCGCGCTCGTCGTGGTCGGCGGAATCGCGGTATACACCGCAGCTGAATCGTGGCTGGAAGACCTTCCCGATTATGCCGATTCCTCGGCATATAACTATTCCCAGAAAACGCGCGTGTACGCGTCCGATGGCACGACGCTGCTTGCCGAGTTCTACGTGGAGAATCGCGAACCTGTTAGCAGTCTGAATGACATCAGCGAATTCGTCCGCAACGGCACGGTTGCCACCGAGGACGTGCGCTTTTACGAGCATAGCGGCGTCGACCTTCTGGGTATTGGCCGTGCATTGGCAAACAACCTGTTCGGTGGTTCCACCGAAGGCGCATCCACGCTTACCCAGCAGTTCGTCCGCAATACGGTACTTGCCGACGAAGCGAGTGAGCAGACCATCAAACGTAAGGTCCGCGAGGCATACATCGCGTTGAAGCTCGAGGAGATGTACTCGAAGGACGACATCCTCCTCATGTACCTGAACACCGTTAACTACGGCTCGGGTGCTTACGGCATTGAAGCCGCTGCCAAGAAGTACTTCTCCGTAAGCGCGAGCGACCTCACGCTTGCCCAGGCGGCTTTGCTCGTGGGCATTCCCCAGTCGCCTACGTACAACAATCCCATCAATTACCCCGACAATGCGCTCTCGCGTCGTAACACGGTGCTCAACCGTATGCTTACGAACGGCTATATCACGCAAGAGCAATATGACGAGGCGGTAAACGAGCCGCTTGGTCTGAACGTTTCGGAAGACGAATCCGATGACGGCATTTACGCGTATCCGTACTTCACCAGCTACGTACGCCAGACGCTTTTGGAAGACTACTCCGAGGCCGAGGTGTTCAAGGGCGGTCTTACGGTATACACCACGCTCGACGTAACGGCGCAGGAAGCGGCCGAAGCCGCGTGCGCTGAAAAGGAAGAGGCCGTCGACGACGACTTGGAAGTCGCCCTGGTGGCGGTCGACCCCGACACGGGCTTCATCAAAGCCCTGGTAGGCGGTAAGGATTACAACGAGAACGAATACAATCTGGCTACGCAGAGTACGCGACAGCCCGGTTCTGCGTTTAAGACGTTTACCCTTGCGGCGGCCATTGAAAATGGCATCGATCCCAGTACGTACGTGAACTGCTCGTCGCCAATCACGCTCGATAACTGGACGGTCGAAAACTACGATGGCGCCTCGTACGGTACGCGCTCGATCGAAAGTGCCTTCGCCATTTCGGCCAATACGGGTTTTGCGCGTCTGTGCGTCATGCTCGGTCCCGATAAGGTTGCCGAAATGGCCACGCGCCTGGGCATCGAAACCGATCTCGAAACGGTGCCTTCCATCACACTGGGCTCCCAGGGCGTTACCGTGCGCGAAATGGCCGGCGCATATGCCACTATTGCCTCGGGCGGTATCAAGCGCGATGCCGTGGCCATCGAAAAGATCGTCGATTCCGACGGCGACATCATCTTCCAAGCCGACACCACGGGCACGCGCGTCATCTCCGAGGAAGTGGCCCATGCCACGGAAAAGGTCATGGAGGGCGTTGTGACGAATGGTACGGGTACCGCAGCTGCGCTGTCCTCGGGGCAGACGGTTGCCGGCAAGACGGGTACCAGCCAGAATTGGCGCGATAGCTGGTTCTGCGGCATCACGCCTCAGTATTCTGTGGCCATTTGGCTGGGTGCGCGCGAGGAGCGCCAGATGAGCTCGTCGTACAGTGCTACGAGCGTCTTCAGCTCGTTCTTGAATCAGCTCATCTCGAAGAGCGATACCGAGAAGTTCGTTATGAACAGCGCGAGCAATCCGAAGTACCGCACGCTCACGTCCGACGAGAAAGAAGCGCTTGGCGCCACGTCCAGCACCACCAGCAGCGATGACGAGAAGTCGTCGGATTCCGGCTCGTCGTCCACTTCTACGACCACGAACTCCACGACGAGTTCCTCGAGTAGCTCTTCGCGTTCGAGCTCGTCGGGTTCCAGCAGTTCGTCGTCGAGTAATGGTTCGTCAACATCGAATGGTTCGTCTTCGGGCTCTTCGAGTGATAGTTCACAATCGGGTACCGGAAGCTCCTCGAGTTCCGGTGACTCATCGGAATAATGCATAAGGTAAGGAACAACATGAATCGTGTATCTCGCTCTATTCGCGTGGCGGCTGCTGCTTGCGCCGTTGCCTGCGCGCTGGTGGTAACTGGCTGCGTAGCGCAATCGACTACTGGCGCCACCAGCGAGGCGGAGCAGAATCGCCAGTACATGGCTACGCTCAATCAGCAGGTTACCGATATCCAGGAAGACCTCACGGCATTTCAGGATGCGGTGGCGAAGCAGGATGCCGTAACCATGCAGGCCCAGCTTACTTCGGTGGACAAGGTCATCGAAAGCGTGAAGAACACCGATTGCACGTCGAAGCTGCAGCCGGCGAAGGATCTCTACGTCGACGCGCTGTGCTCGCTCGACGATGCGCTTGCGTCTTATGTTTCGCTCTACACCGATGTCGCCAATGGCACGGTCGATTCCGCAACGTACGACGAACGTCTTTCCAGCGTCCAGTCGGCGTACAACGAAGCCATGGACAAGCTGAAGTCTGCTGATGACAAGATCGTTTCTATTAGCAATGGGGAAGATTCCGAATCTCATGAATAACACGCTCGAGCTTCTTGCTCCTGCAGGTAACATGGTCTGCCTCCACGCGGCTATCCGCGCGGGGGCAGATGCCGTATATCTGGGGGCTGATCGTTTCAACGCCCGAAGGGGTGCTGATAATTTCACGTTGGAGTCGCTTGCCGAGGCATGCGACTACGCGCATGTGCGCGGCCGCCGCATCTATCTCACGGTGAACACCGTTATCCTTCCGGGCGAGCGCGAAGCCGCGCTCGAGCTGGTTCGCCAGGCGTATCGTCGTGGCGTCGACGGATTCATCATGCAGGACGTGGGCTTGGCCGCCGA
>JAILNP010000097.1:0-21287 GCA_024691475.1 Eggerthellaceae bacterium | reverse complement strand
ACCACCGCCATCTCTCGCTGAAGCTCACCACGATGATCGCCCGACGCAGCCTGGGGCTTTCCCAGCAGCTGTTCCACACCACCCCGAAGTCCATTCGCGGCAAGCTGCTCTCGTACCTTTCGCACGAGTCGGAACGCGCGGAAAGCAACGAATTCGACATCCCCTTCAACCGGCAGCAGCTCGCGAACTACCTGGGAGTCGACAGAAGCGCCATGTCGAACGAGATTTCGAAGATGCGCGACGACGGCATCCTGGAAACGAAGCGCAGCCACTTCAAGCTCAACGAACGCGCCTTCCAGTAACCACCCAAAATAACGAAAGCGGCGCCGCACCCGAAGGCTGCGACGCCGCTGCATTTCAAGCAAAAACCGGGCTACATGTTCCAACGCATGATGGTCTTGCCCATGGGCTTGCGCGCATCAGCATCGAACGCATGCGCGATATCGCGAATGGACGCGACGTCGTTCACCGTGCCCACCAGGGACTCCAGGTAACTGGCAATCTGCGGATGCTCGCGGTACAGCTGCAGCGTGCGCTCGAAATCCAAGCGGCCGCTTCGGCTGCTGCCAAACATGCGCAGGCCCTTTTCCAACACCATGCGCGTGTTCACGGGAACGGGGTTCTCGGAAACGCCCATAAGGGAAATGGTTCCCTCGGGCTTGATGGTATCGATAATCTGCCCAATGGCCGACGCTGCCCCATCACCGCCGCAACACTCGAATGCATGATCGATAAGCGGCGCGTTCGCCGCATCGGTGGTAAGAAACGTCTGGTCCACGAACGTGAAATCGGCAAGCTTGTAGGCATTGCGCCCAAACACCACGATGTTCATGTTGGGATAGATGGAACGCAGAACGAGCGACACGATGAACCCCACGTTGCCATCGCCCCATACGCCCACCGTCTCGCGACGCACATGGGCAATTTCGCCAAAGCGCGACACCGCATGAACGGCAACGCTCACCAGCTCGGTAAAGGCCGACACTTCATCGGAGATGGAATCGGGAAGCGCAATGACGCGGGAGGCGGGCAGTACGACCAACTCCTGCATGAAGCCATCGTATCCGCTGCCGCAGAACTGGCTGCTGCGAAGGTAGTTTTCCTTGATGACGTCATCGGTCTCCACGGGGTTGTTCGGCAGCATAACGACGCGCTGACCAGGCTCGAACATACCATTCGAACTCCAAGCCACACGACCAATTCCCTCATGGATAAGGGCCATGGGCAGCTTCTTCGCCATGGCGCGCGCGGAACGGCGCCCCTGGAAGTAGCGCTGATCTGCATTGCAGATGGAAAGGTGCGTAGGACGCACGACGACATCTTCGGGGCCAACCGCCACATCGACCTGCACGGGTTCAATGGTGCGCGGCGAAACCAGGCGATACACGCAATTAAGCATGATGCCCCTCTTCTTCCTGCTCCATCATGGCGCGGGCTATGCGCATGTCGCTGGTATACGTGAGCTTGATGTTGCTCTCGCTGCCACGGACCATGGCGACCTTTTCGCCCTTCAAAACGAACACCTTGCACGCATCGGTGAGAATGGCCTTTTCGTCGTCGGTAAGCTCCAGGAAGAGCTTCTTCAGGCGCTTGGCATTGAAAGACTGGGGCGTCTGGCCCTGATAGTATTCCGCGCGATTCGGAATGGAGGCGATCATATTGGAGTCGACGCTGTGGACGATGGTGTCGGTGGCGGGAATCACCGTATCGCAAGCGCCGTGCTCGCGCGCAGCTGCGATGTTCTCCACGATGATGCGGTAATCCACGAAGGGGCGCACGGCATCGTGCGTGACGATGATGGTATCGTCATCCATGCCATACGCCTTCTCGATATGGTCGATGGCGTTCATGATGGTATCGTTTCGCTCGGCGCCGCCCGCCACGATGTCAATGCGATGCTGGAATGCGCCCAGATAGCGGCTCACAATGTCCTGCGTCTGCTGCAGCCACGTTGCCGGAGACAGCACGATGATTTTCTGAAACTCGTCGACCAGGCAAAACTTCTCGATGGTATGCACGATCACCGGTCGATCGCCCATCATCCAAAACTGCTTGGGCTTATTGGGGTTGCCCATACGGGTGCCCGAACCGCCTGCGAGAATTGCCGCGTAAACCATTACGTCCTCTATCTATCGAATGCGTATCGTCTAAAAACCAACGAGCGCGGGCTACCCCGCGCTCCCCCTACGTGTTTTACGCTGATGCGTTTGGCGCGCTTTTGCCATTGTCGGGCAGCTGAATGATTTCGTTGTTGTAGTAATCGACAGCGTCCTCGATGTCACCATCGTACATCATTTTGCCCTGTTCCAGAACGATGCCCCTCGTACAGAATTCCTGGGCGGCCTTGGACTCGTGCGTCACGAACATGATGGTCACGTCTTTGTTCGACATGATGTCGGACATACGCTCGATGCACTTCGCTCGGAACTTGCGATCGCCCACGGAAAGCGCCTCGTCAACTACGAGGATATCGGGCTCGATGGTAGCAGCCAACGCAAAGCCCAAGCGAGCCTTCATGCCGCTCGAGTACATCTTCATGGGCTGGTCGATGTAGATGCCCAGTTCGGCGAACTCGACGATCTGCTCTTCCACCTCATGGAACTCCGCCTTGGACATGCCCAGCACCTGGCTGCGAAGCGCCAGGTTCTCGCGACCCGTAAGCTGGCCATCGAAGCCGGCGTTCAGCTCGAGCAGAGCGCTCACCCGCCCGTTCACAGTGATGGTGCCGCTCGTGGGATGACTTACGCCCGTAATCATCTTCAAGGCAGTGGACTTGCCCGCGCCATTGCGACCCACCAACGCCACGGCCTCGCCCTTCTTCACCTCGAAGGACAAATCGTCGTTGGCATTCACCACGCCCACCAGGGAGCGTGACTTCGTATTGAAGATACCCAGGAAGCGGCTTCGTTCGTTCTTGTACAGCTTGTACTGCTTGGTAACGTGCTCGAAACGGATGGCGGTCTCATCGCTGGTGGTCTTGTGCGCATCGCGCACGAGACGCACCTGATGGAGCTTTTCCTCGGCGCTAGAGGGCATCGGACACCTCCTCGTTGAAGTGGCGATACACCAGAATCATCACGATGAGCGTTGCAACGAAGACGATGCAGAAGCACCCAAAGAAGACCGGGTCTTCCCAGAACCAGACCTTTTCGCAGAGCGCATCGCGAAATGCGGTAACGAAGAACGTAATGGGGTTGAACAGCATGATATCGGCCGCCCAGCCAAAGCCCGCAGGGCCAAGGATCTGCATGTTGAACAGGATGCCCGAAAGCCAGAAGAACGGGTTGTTCAGTGCCTTCATGAGCTGACCGAAGTCCTTGCTCATGCCCGAGAGCTGCGAGTTCATGATGGAAACCATGTTCCAGAACACCGACATGAGCACAAGCAGGATGGGAACCTGAATGAGGTAGATATCCCAAGGCATGCCATACGCCGTATAGATGACCATGAGGATCACGAACAGCACCGAATTGATAAGCAAGGTGGAAAGCGTATACAGCGTGGAAATGCCGCTGAGCGGAAACTTCACCTTGTTGACCAGGTACGGATACCTATGCAGTACGTCAGAACCGGTATTGGTCATGTCGGACATGAAGAACCACGGGATAAGGCCCGCAACGAGCCATACGAAGTACGGATACGCCCCCGACGTGGTGCTGCTTGCGCGCAAGCCAATTTCAAGGGCGAACCAGAACACGACTACGAAGACGATGGGCTTAATGGCGAGCCACGCCCATCCGAGCACGGCGCCACGCGCGCGCTTCTTCAGTTCGAAGACAGCGAGATGGCCAATTTGCGTACGCCATTCCCAGTTGTCCTTCAGGATATTGGTGAGTGTCTTTATCAATCTGCGTCCATCCAGCTAATGCAACCCGGTAAGTCTACCACACAACGGCGCAGCCCACATACGTCTTCGCTGATGAGACGGCCTGCGGACTGCGCATTGCGTTAGTTGACGTTCTTGGGGGCGATAACGGTGGCGGGATCGCCGCCGGCATCCACCACGGCCATGAGCTCGGCCCACGCTTCCTCGTCGCGCGGGATAAGCCAGATGTCGTTCACGATGCTACCCTGGTACGGGCCGCTCGTGGAATCGAACGTGATGGAGCCACTGTTATTGCAGAAGTTCTCGACCAGCTTCGCGAGCACCTCGGAATCCATGTTGGTATTGGTGAGTGCGGAAACGAACACGGGCACGACGGCACTCGCCTGATCCGCGGGCATCTGGCTCACCTTAGTGATGAGCTTCTGCAGAACCTGGCGGTCCTGCGTCTGGCGAATGGCCTCCATGTCGTCGCCGTACGCCTTGCGCACGCGAGCGTACACCAGGGCCTCGTTGCCGTTCAGATGCTGATCGCCCTCTTCGACGGTGATCTTCTTGCCCGTAATGATATCGGTAAGGGAAATGGTCATGGGCACGGTGACATCTACGCCGTCGATGTCGTTAACGAAGTCGACGAAGCCCACAAAGCCCATGTCGAGGTAGTACGAGATCTTCACGCCCGTAAGGTCCTCGGCAGCCTGAACGGTGCCCTCGATACCGTAATACTGATACGCCTGGTCGAACTTCGTGTCGGTGCCGTTGATGTTCGTGGTGGTATCGCGCGGAATGGAGACGATGGTGATGTGGTACGTCGTGGGATCGACGCGCACCAGCATGACGGTATCGGACTGGTTCTCCTTCTCCGCCTCGATGGTGCCCGTACGGCTATCGTCGCCCACCACGAGCACGTAGAACGGTTCGGTGGGAACAACCACTTCGGGCTTGCTATCCGACACATTCGAAGTTGGCTCTTCCTGAGTGGTCTCCTGCTTCGAGCAGAAGCACCCCGACAAGCCAAATACGCCAAGGCAAAGAGCCAAGGCAAGCGCTAGCGCTTTCGCAACATTCCTCTTCATTTCCCCTATTCCTTTCCCATTTCAACGAACGGGACCCTTGCGGCGCAAACCCTGCATTGCACCAGCCCCGTTCGTCTATCCTCTTAGGAGACCGTCACTTCCTCCGTAGAGCCCGGCAGCGTGACCACGTCGCCCGAATAGCTTACGGAAGAGGGATCGCCTCCCGAGTTCACGACTTGCATGAGCTTCGACCACCCTGTGGGGTCATCGTAGCAGAACCACAGGCCACCCATGGCGGAATCATAATCGCCCGCCGAGGGACCGCTTCCGCTGTACATGGTAACGCCGCCATTGAATGCCAGGGCAAGCTGAAGCAGCTCCTGGCTATTGAGGTCGGTTCCCACGCACGAGGCAATCTTCATGATGGTGCCGGGGAGCTCGGTGGCCGACTTCGACTGAATCTTCGTGACGATGGCGCCAACGATCTGGCGAACGGCCTTCTGCCTGTTGGATTCCTCGTCGGAGGCGTAATCGTGGCGGGCGCGCGCGAAGATGAGCGCTTCCTGCCCGTTGAGCGTCTGCTCGCCAGCCTCCACCGTGACCTGCTCGCCCGTAAGAGCGTCGGCGTAGGAAACGGTAGTGGGCACGTTCACGTCGATGCCGCCAAGGGAATCGATGAGCTCCTCGAACTGGGCAAAGCGAATCTCGGCATAATGGCTGATTTTCACGCCGGTAATGCCCTCAACCGCCTTGATGCTCGTGGCGGCGCCACCTTCCTGGTAGGCCTGGTCGAGCTTCACGGTATTTCCCGAGCTATCCGTCCATGCGGTATCACGCGGAATGGACACGAGCGTGACCTGCTTGTTCGTGGTATCCACACGCGCCAGGATGATTACGTCGGACGCGTTGGTGGTGTTATACGATTCCGTAGACGAGCCTTCGCGCGAATCGCTGCCCAGAAGGAGCACGTAGAAGGGCTCGTCCATGGCCGTGTCGGTAAGCGCGGCGTTCACGCCATCGGCATCGTCGAGCTTCATGGCGCTATCAATGGAACTCATGTACCAAGCGAACGCCGCCCCCACAACCAGCAAGAGAGCCAAGATGATGCCCAGGATGATGAGGGCGATCTTCTTGCCGCGCTTCATCTTGCGCTTGCCAATGGCACCCGTGGCAGAGGGCATGCTGGCATGGGAGCCATATGCCTCGCCTGCGCCCTTGGCATGCCGGCCGTGGACGGGCTGGTCTTGTGCAGCCCGGGAATAGCCCTGGTAGTTATATGCGTTCTGGGGAGCGCCGCCCATGGCCGCCTGATAGGCGTTCTGCTGGGCCTGGCGCGTATAGGGGTTGTACTGACCCTGCTGGGCATTCTGACGACGCGCGCTGGAAGCGTAGTCGTAAGGCTGGCCCTGCGTGTTGTTCGTATACGGGTTCCTGCCGTACTGAGGCTGACCATACGGGTTCTGGGAATACGGGGTCTGGGCATTCACCGGGCGACCGTACGCCTGATGCGGTTGGGCATATCCGCCATTCTGATACGCGGAATAGCCACCATTCGCGCCGTACGCCCCATTACCGTACCCGCCATAGGGATTCTGGGCGTAGGGATTGCCCTGCATTCGATTGGCGCCACGCGGCACGTTGTAATCTTTCTTCTTGCGACTCACTGATTACCTCTTGCTATCTACGCCATACATAAGCATTTAGAGTAACCCATAACGGGCGTAGCCTGCCCGCGAACGCAGGCGTTTGCGGCCATTAAACACAAGTAACGGCTAGGCGATTTCGTTGGGAAAGCGATTGCAAAACTCCTGCGCATCGCTCATGAGAAGCTGGGCGTTTTCCGCATCAGCCGCTGGCAGCAACGACAGGTCGAGCATGCCCTCCTCGCGGGCATCGACCATCTCACGCGCCCACTGCTGGGCAAATGCCAAGTGGTTATCGGCAGAAATGCGATTGTAGTTCCACTTGTAGCCATTCCAGCGCGCCGCGTTCAGGGCCGGAGCGAAGGCGCGATACGCGTCCTGGCCGCGGTTCCTTAGGAAATCAAACGTACGCTGGTATTCGTAGCAAACCTGGAATACCTTGGCAGACGACTTGGAGGAGCTTGCCTGGTTGTCGGTGCGGTAATGCAGGTAGCCCTGGCGAAGAAGCACGACGCGCGGAGCGGCGATCCAGCACTGGTGGGCAAACGAAGCGTCCTGGAACGAGGCGCCCGGCGTCTGGCTGAAGCTTATCCCCTGCCCCAAGATGAAGTCGCGACGATACAGGCCCGCCCAAATGCTCGGCGTGGTGTTCACGATAGCGGGATTATCGGCCGGGCAAAACGGCTCGTTGTAGGAAAACTGGCCATAGACCACGGCAAGGGAATCGCGCCACGAACCTTCGCTATGCTCACGGTAATTCGCCTTCACCACGCTGGCACCATACCGTTCGGCAGCCTTCACGTATGCAGCAAAAGCGCGCTTCGAAACGAAGTCGTCGGGCTCGACGATGCCGATGTACTCGCCACGCGCAGCGGCAAGGCCCTGGTTCATGGAATCACCGTAGCCCGTGTTCTGCTTGTCGATAATGCGCACGCGCGCATCCTTCGCGGCATAGGCGCGCATGATATCCAGCGAAGAATCGGTGGAACCGTCGTTGATGCAGATGATTTCGATGTCCTTCAGCGTCTGGCCTACGAGCGAATCGAGGCATGTTCCGAGGTACGTTTCCGTATTGTATATGGGCACGAGGATGGAGACCTTGGGAGCAGTCTGCGTCATCTGCGGCATTCCTTTCGTTGGCGAATTCCGCAATATGATAGCGTATCGCGATGGAGGTTGCGTCCTGGCGCGGAAGAAGGCATGACGCGTCGGCCAGAAATGGCAGAAAGCAGATTTCGATAGTAGCGTTTTCCTGGGGAAACGCTTTAAAGGATATCGCGCGTATACCATTACTTCACCACATTACGGAGAAGATATCAAGCCTTTATTTCGGCGCTCAAGATGCTATATTCTAACTAGGCTTCACCTTCGATCCCCGTAATATTGCGATGGACCGATGCATTTTGTTAGGGAGCTCTAGATTGCTTGCGGAATGGAGATTCGCGCCCGTTGGCGCGAAAGCCAGGAAACAAGCTGCGGGCACCCACCTTTCTGAGGTGGGTTCATCCTTAGGGCGGGGGTGAGGCTTTATGCGGGCAGGCCATACGGTCTGCCCGCCTCTCGTTTCAGGGGCGAACGCTACGCCCTACTCCACCGTTCCGTACACCTGCCCCCACGCATGGCCGGAAATTGCTGAATTCAGCTGGTCGCACAAGCGCTCGCGCGTATAGTAGCCCGGAGGCAGCAGCGACACGATTTCCTGCAAATCGGCAGGAAGGTCGTAGGATTCCACCAGCACGACCACATCCATGCGACTTACCATATCGGTATGCCTGTACAGCTCGGAAACCACACGCTGCAACGCGCCGTAATCGTCGCTGCGATTGATGTTGCTAATGGGCTGGCGAATGGCCATACGCACCTACCTTACGCAGTCGAGGCCAGCCACGGAAGCGGCAAGCGCGCCCGTGTAAGCCGGCGTGGCCTTGCCCGTCGCGCGCAGGAACTGAGCGCCCGCGGCACGCAGGTCGCGCGCAATGGCAACCATGCCATCGGGCGAATCGAAGGGGCCAGGGTTGAGCATCGCACGGCGTGCAGGAGGCTCGGGCACATCGAACTGCACCAGTAGCGGCAGCGGCGTGGCATCGGCGACGCGACGAGCCAGCGAGCACAGCGCTTCGGGCGCCGCGGAGGCGCGGAAGCCAAACACGTCAGCTTCGAACTCCACGGCCAAGCGCGCTGCATCCTCGACGCTTTCGCGGCCACCCGCGAACGTGCCATCCTCGGCGGCATCCACCGATACGAACACCGGCGTGGAGCATTCCTTGCGAATGCCCATGAGCGCGCAACGGATGTCGTCTAGGCTAGCCATGCCGTCCAGGAAGAAGGCATCGACGCCCTCCTCCCCCAGCACCGTGGCCGCACGGGCGTACTGATCGCGATTTGCCACGAGTGAAGACTTGCTGGAAGGGTCGATGGGCAGGCCAGTAGCACCGATCTTGGCAATAAGATGCTGCGGCTTGAATGCCGAGGCAATGCGCAACGCCGCCTGGGCAATTTCGGCATCCTTTTCCGAAGCGCGTACGTGAGCCAGACGGGCACGCGTGATGGCACCCGTGGGAGCAACCAGGCAAGGCGCGCCCGTGGCCAGCTGCAGGCGCAAGGTCTCCTCGACCACTTCGGGCTCGATGACGGGAAGCAGGATTTGCTGCGCTTCGTCGAACCCCTGAATTCCAAACGCATGGGATAGCGAACCGGAAAGGACAAGCATGTCTTTGTGGAAGCGCAATTGGATATCCGCCATGATGTTCCTCACTATTCGATGGCCATGCATGCCACGAAGCGCAGCTGGCCGAAAAATCGTTCATGTAAGTATACCGCCCCAACCCCGCAGCGCCCCGATAAATGGGTCACTCCCCAACCGAGCTTCGCAACGGAATCGAGCCGTCATGGCAGGCAGCGCGTCGTTTGTAACGCCCTTGGGGTAGGCCTGTTACTATCCCGATACGCGATTCATAAAACGCGCACGCCCAGGTCGTGGTTTCTGCATTCCCGCATTTTATAATTTGGTCATCAAACGAAAGGTATCCCTCCTAAAGTTTGAAGCTGTCCGGTTCTCCCTCCTCCCTAACCTACCGGGCAGCGGGTGCGCAAGCACCATCCCTCCTTGTAGGCCCGAGCCCACTCCCTTACAGGCTCGGGCCATTCTCTTTTCTCACGGCTTCTATCGAGCGCTCGACGTGCTTGAAACCTTATGGGCCATGAACGAAATGAAGGCATAAAAGAAGCAAGGCCCAACCAAGCGGCGGAGCCTTGCTGAGCAAGCTTTGGAACCAGCGGCTAGCCGTTCTTGCGAGCGTAGAGGCGATTGTTCGTGTCGAGCCACGTAGCAACGGTGCCCGTATCGAAGCCCTCGTCGTCGCTAATGACCATGGCGTACATTTCCTCTTCGGCCAGCACAGCATCGAGAGCGTCAGTAAGCTGGATTTCGTTGCCCGCACCCGGTTTCACGCTTGCAAGGAGCTCCATAACGCGCGGAGAAAGCAGGTAACGACCGAACACGGTGAGGTTCGAAGGAGCTTCCTCTACGGGAGGCTTTTCCACCAGGCCATTGACCTTCCAAACGCCCTCGGAGACTTCCACGCCATCGATGACGCCAAAGCGGCTTACCTGATCGTCGGGCACGGGAAGCACCGCGATGACGCTTGCGCCATTGTGCTCGTCGGAGATGGCCTTCATGCGGTTGAGCATGTCGTTGCCGGGAACGATAACGTCACCCAGCAACACGAAGAAGGGCTCGTCACCCGTCTTTTCGGCAGCGCAGCGCACGGCATGACCCAGGCCCAGGGGCTCGTCCTGGTAGACGAAGCTCACGGGCAGATTGCCCGCATGATGCACGGCTTCGGCGTAGGCCTTCTTGCCGCGACCCACCAGGGTTTCCTCGAGCTGGGGATCGGGAGCGAAGTGATCTTCGATTGCCTTCTTCTCGCGACTGTTGATGATAACCACTTCATCGGCGCCGGAGGCCAGACCCTCCTCGACGACGTACTGGATTACCGGACGGTCGACGACGAGCAGCATTTCCTTCGGAACCGCCTTGGTGGCAGGCAGAAAACGCGTGCCCATGCCAGCTGCAGGAATAAGAGCCTTCATGTAACGAACTTCCTTCTTGGTAAAGCTATTTCTTGGTGATGCTGTCGGTGGCATCGGCTTCCTTGGCAGCCAACGCCTCTTCCAGCACGGCCATCTGAGCTTCGGTCTTCTTCAGACGGACGGTAATGAGTACAACGTACACCAAAAGCGCCAGCCAAACGAGCGCATACGCCGCAATAACATAAGGGGCGGAAGGAAGAATGGTCGCGTAGATCTGTTCGAGAATGGGATTCATGATTGCTCCTTCGGGTTAGTCGTCAAGCTGCTCTTTGATTCGCTCGGCACGGGCATCGAGCTCCGCCGCGCGTACGCGAAGACGGAACAGGCCATACGTGACGAACAGCATGCCGAACAGCGCAAGCAGGAACGGCACGAGCATATCGGGCGAAAGACCCGAATCGGTACGGAAGATAACGGGATGCACGCTGGAGGGAATGAGGCGCGTGATCATGAAGCACACGGGAACGTCCGCGAACATGATCAGGCCGAACACGCTGGCGAACACGGCGCGGCGCTCGGGATCGTCGATGGAAGCGCGCAGCACGAAGTACGCAATGACCAGCAGCATGAGGATGAGATACGTGGTAAGGCGAGGCTCCCACGTCCACCAGACGCCCCACTCGAAGCGCGTCCACATCTCGCCCGTGGCCATAACGGCGATGACGAAGACGAGCGCGACTTCCGTGGCAACCTTGGCACGCAGGTCGTAGCCAGCGTCACGCGTCATGAGGAAGCGCACGCAATAGTACGCGGTAACCGCCAGGGCCACGAAGCTGGCAATGGCAGTAGGTACGTGGAAGAAGAAGATCTTCTGCGAGAAGAGCAGCTGGTTGGCAACCATCTGGCCACCAATGACCTCGACGCCATCGATGGCAGCACCGTTGACGGGCCCGGCCAGTGTAAACGACAGCACGAAACCCACGGTAGTCAGCAGCGCACCAACGAGCGTGATAGCGGGGGCAATGCCATCCCACCATCCACCCACGCGGGGGCTTTTCGTAGTTTTACTAGTCATACCTTTCCTTTTGTCGTAGTTCTAAACGCGTAGCGTTACAACAATCACCCTAGGCGCTGATCACGAAATCGTACAGCACCCAAGAAAGCAGAACCATGACCACGTCGTAGCCGCCTGCCAGGGCAAGCGCGGGCACGAACATGGACTCCACGTCGCCACCGGCGATGACAACCGTGGTTGCTGAGACGCAGGCGTAGAGCAGTGGATAGATCAGCGGAATGAACAACACGGCCAGCAGGACGTCCTTGCCACGCGTGTTCACCGTAATAGTGGCAAGCAGCGTGCCAATGCCGGCAATGCCGATGGTGCCCACCAGCAACGGCAGAAACAGCAGGGGCCAGGTATCGGCTGGCGTGGTGGTGGTGAGGAAGAAGAAATAGAACAGCGGCAGGACGATGATTTCCACTGCCAGCAGAAAGAGCAGGTTGCTCGTGGCCTTCGCCAGGAACACTACGCTACGATCAAGCGGCACCAGCAAGATGCCCTCGAGGCAGCCATTCTCCTGCTCATGCGCGAAGCTGCGGTTCAAGCCCAGCAGCGAAGTGAACACGATGAGGGCCCACAGCAGGCCCGCGCTCATCTGCAGGATATCGAACGTGTTTGCCGTCTGAGCCAAGGCGGCACCATACACCACCAGCACCAGAAATGCGTAGATGCCCATAGCGGTGAGCATCTCGCGCGTGCGGAATTCACGGCGCAGGTCCTTCCCCAGCAGGTTCAGGTACTGCTGGAACGTAGACGGCTTACGGATCGAAACGGCCATTAGGAAACCCCCATCCCTACCGTCTTCTTGTACAGCTCTTCGAACGCCTGGAAATCGATATCCTCCTTGGGTGCATAGGCAACCTTGCGACCTTTCGCCATAACCAGGGCATGCGTGCACACGCCAAAGCCCTTGCGCAGGTCGTGGCTGACCATGACGAACGTACGGCCACTGCGCACCTGCTCGATAAGGTCGTCGAAGATTTCCATGGCATGCGGGTCGAGGCCAGAGTACGGCTCGTCGAGCAGCACAACGTCGGGATCATGCAGCAAGGCGCGCGCAATGCACAGGCGCTGCGTCATGCCGCGGGAAAACGTGCGCACGGTATCGAGGCGACGATGCGAAAGCTCCACGGCCTCGAGCATTTCGTCTACGCGTTCCTGAGCATTCACGATGCCATACAGGCGCGCAGCCAAGAGCAGATTCTCCTCGGCCGTAAGGTCGCCATAGAGCATGGAGTTATGCGAGATGAGACCAATATGCTCACGCGCGGCATCCGGATCGTCCTTCAGGTCGATGCCGGAAAGGCTCGCCCGACCACGCGTAGGACGCGAGAGCGTGGCAAGCATGCGCAGAAGCGTGGTCTTCCCCGCTCCGTTCGGTCCGAAGATGGAAAGAAACGCCCCGGCGGGAACGGTCAGCGAAAGATCATCGACGGCCTTTCGCTGACCAAATACCTTGCTGACATGGGAAAGTTCAATTGCGGCTTGAGGGGCGTCTTCCACCCTAATCCTCCTTGTTGGGCAGGGAAACCGGCTGTGCCTCATCCGCCTTCTGCTTGCGCGTACGACGGCCAAGAGCAGCTATGGCAGCGCCCAGCATGAGCATGCCGAAGCCAACCCATACCAAGCTAATCTGCGGGTTCACGCGAACATCCAGGCTGTAGTCGCCCGCATTGTTCACGCCCTTGTACACCACGAACAGGTCTTCCTCGGCGAAGCTAATCACCGCGGCATTCGACTTGGTCTGCTGGGTGCTTTCCACCAGCTGCATGCTCGGGGCAACATGGCCAATATACTCGCCATTGCGATACACGTCGAATTCGACCACGTAGAAGATGTCGTTGCCGCTATCGCCCTCGAAGATCTCGTTGCCCGTATACTTCAGCGTGAAGTCCTGGATGGTGAACTCTTCGGCGGTGTCGGATTCCTCGTCATAGGCAATGTAGCCCGTCTCTTCCGTGACGTACATGGAAGAGCAGATGAGGCCAATGAGGATGACGGCCATGCCCAGATGGGCGGTGTAGCCGCCAATGCGCGAGGCATTGCCGCCAATCATCTTGAAGAACGATGCCACGGGGTTCGTGCCGTGCGCCTTGGCGTAGGCACTGCACGTACGGCCAATGAGGAACAGCGTGTTGAAGAACAGGATGCTGGCAACCAGGAAGCCCACGATGGTAAGGCCCTTGTAGTACCAACCCGGGCCCTCGGCAGCCAGGCCCATGCCCGCGCTACCGCCCCCATCGATGATGGCATCGTAGCTGGGGAACAGGTACGTGAACGAATAGACCACCAGGACCACGAAGAGCACCAGAGCGCAGATGGCGGGCACCTTGGCCTTCGCCAGGAAGGCGCTACGCTGCGTGACCGTCCAGCCCAGCAGCGGGCATACGGCCAGAACGGCCAGGTAGAACACGCCAAGCGGACGCGCCACGGCATTGAACGTGCCCGTGCTCACGCTGGTGCCGCCGAAGGGCATCCAGCTGGGCAGCGCGCTTGCCACGGTGAGATAGCACACCAGGATGGCGAAGACGAGCATGAGTACGTTATTGAAGTAGTAGGCAGCCTCGCGGGAAACGAGCGAATCCACCGCTTCGTCGGCAGCGCTCTTGGGGGCGAAGCGCTTCCAGCGCAGCGCCAGGCCCACGATGCCAGCCAGGAGCGAAAGCACGATAAGCGAGCCGAACAGCGCCAGGGAAACCGGGTCGCCCTCGAAGGCATGCACCGACTCGATCAGGCCGGAACGGGAAATGAACGTGCCCGTGATAACGAACGCGAACGTAATGCACGCGCACATGATGGACCAGCGCTTGAACGCGCCGCGCTGACGGTAGATGGTAAGGCTGTGGATGAGCGCAACGCCCACGAGCCACGGAAGGAGGCTGGCGTTTTCCACGGCGTCCCAGCCCCAGTAGCCACCCCATCCAAGCACGACGTAGGCCCACACGGAACCCAGGCCAATGCCAATGCCCAGCATCCACCAGGCAACCATGGTGTAGCGCTGCGAACGACGCACCCAGGCATCGCTGCTATCGCCAATGACCAGCGTGGCCACGGCATAGGCAAACGGAACGGTAAGGCCCGAATAGCCAATAAACAGCGCGGGCGGATGAATGGCCATAGCCCAGTGCTCCAGGAGCGTGTTCATGCCCCACAGCGCAGCAGCGCCCGTAAGGTTGCCATCGGCATCGAAGTAGCTTTCCGCCATGGCAACGAACGGGCAGTTATCCTCGGAGAAGAGCAGAATGCCCACGAAGCCAGCCAGCACCAGCTGGATGACGACCAGCGCCACGCTATCGAGCTTTTCGGTGCGCTTCATGTTGCGGAGCGACATAACGGAGGCGAACAGCGAGATGAGCCATGCCCAGAACAGCAGCGAGCCCTCACGACCCTCCCACAGGCCGGAAATGCGATAGAGCGTTCCCAGAATGCCCGTCTGCTTGCTCTGCGCGCTCACGACGTATTCAATGCTCGTATCACCCGTGAGGAAGCAGTACACGAGCAGGCCACAGCAGAACGTGAGTGCCAGGAACGTGACGATGACGGCAACGTGACCGCCCCATACCAGCGTCTCGCCCGCACCCTGCGGGCTGCGGGAGCGAAGGGCAACGCCGGCGATTAGGCAGATGACGGACACGATGATGCCCGCAAAGCCAACCAGCAGCCCCATCAAACCAATGAATGCCATAGATAGAACCTTTCTTACCGGACGTGGCTATTCGGCCAGGGCCACGTTCGTTGCGGAAAACTTGCCGTCTTCAGTGAGATTGCCCGTAAGGACAACGGAAGCGCCATCAGCAAGCGTCTCTTCGGAAACGGCACCGTCGAAGAGCACGGAAACAGTTGCGCCCGTATCGGCATCTTCGAGCACGAAGCGATCGCCCTGACCGGCAGCGTTCTGGCTACCTGCCTGAATCTTGCCCGTCACGCGAACGGTGGTGCCGGTGATGTCGGAGCCATAGCCCATCATGCGATCGACGGTAAGGGCCTCGGTGCCGCTCTCGTACTTGGAGGGGCACTTGGTGACCATCTCGCTGGCGTACAGCACGCCATCGTCGCCAATCTTGCCCGTGCAAATGGCAGTCACGTCGTTGCCGAACGTGGAAGCGGCGGCGCCGTCGTAGCTCACGTTGAGCGTAACGCCGTCTTCGCTATCGGGATCGTAGATAGAAAACGTGAGCACGTTGCCGGTAGTCGTGTACGAATTTTCAACGACATTGCCGGTTACCTGCACACGCTGGTCAACGTATTGGCCGCTCGCCGCGTCGGCGACGCCAATGGTCTTGGCGGCCGTGCTGCCGCCCACGATAGCAAGAATGAGGATGAGCACCATGACGATAACGCCCGTGACGACGATCATGCGCTTCTTCGTTTTAGCGTTCAATGAACTACCTTCCCACCTGTTTCAAAACAGTCACCCAGACTACCAAATGGTACCAGAGCGGTACTCCTGACAATCCAGAAGTGACAATACCCCCAAAAGCGCAACGAGGGACCTACCGGCGAACCGGTAAGTCCCTTCGTATTGCTCGTTATTCGCTAAACCCCTCTAGCGAATAACGTTTGTGCCTCTTAGGCAGACGTTACGACAGCGTTTCAGCCGTAGCAAGCGCCTTCTGACCATCAGAGTACGTCAGCCAGCCGTCGGGCATGCTAGCAGCAGCCTCAGAGTGGCACTGCGTGCAGTAGAATACCGACGCGCGGTGCGACTTGTGGCACTCGCTGCAAGCGATCTCGCCGTGCTGCCAACGATGCGGATTGAAGTCCATGTCGGACGTCAGCTCCGTCAGGTCCTCACGCGTAATGTCGTGACAACCGCTCTTCAGGCAGAACTCATCACCCGTGCCCTCTGCGTGGCCCGAGTTCACCATCAGCTCTTCGGTGCCGACTTCCTCCAGCGGGTAATAGTAATCGCCCGTGATGGTTTCGCCGACCTCGGTGAGCTGCTGCGACAGGGTGGGCACATGGCAGCCCAGGCAGTTTACGCCCTGCTCCTTGTGCGACACAACCAGCATCGCATTGGTGTTCGATACCTCGTTGCCGTACTTGTCGACGCCGGTGGTGTTAGCCTCCTGGTCGTACGTGGCAACATAGGCATCCATCGACGTGTGGCACACTGCGTTGCAGAAGCTCGGCTGGTTATGCCAGTTCCAGAAGCCAATGCCCGCGACAGCGATCACAACGACGATGATTCCCACCACGATAGGCCACTTCTTCTTTTTGTTAGCAGGCTCTGCAGCTGCCTGCTGAGTCGCGGCCGTGGTGGATCCCTTAGTCTCCTCGCTCATTCCTAACCTCCTTCCAAATGCTTCTCTGTTTACCTCCAGTTGGAAGGTGCAGCTGCAAGTGCACGCTTCCACGCCTCCGCACTGTAAGGTAAAACCCCTCGTCAAGGCATCACCCATTAAGGGGGATTCTTGACCTGACCGCGTAATCATACAAAAACGTGGGTTAAGACACAACGTTTAGTTTGCCTGTTTGTCGCATTATTTTCCCCGTCGAGCCAAAATGGTTGCTTTTTAGGGCAATGCATATTTTGTATCACCCGCAAAATGGGGTACCACTAATAGCGTTTGCGAAGCTCCCAAAAAGCCACGGCGCTTGCGGCGGCAACATTGAGGCTGTCGACCCCATGAGCCATGGGAATCTTCACCGTGAAGGTGGCTCGAGCGATGGTTTCGGGGTTCAGGCCCTCCCCTTCCGTGCCCATGATGATGGCGAGCTTCGGGCACTGGTTCAGACGGTCGTCGCCCAGGGAGATGCTGTCATCGGAAAGCGCCATGGCGGCGGTCTGAAAGCCATAGCTTTCCAGAAGAGGGATGCCCTCGGCAGCCCATTGCTCGTGCTTGCGCCCAATGCGCGTCCACGGCACCTGGAAGATCGTGCCCATGGATACGCGCGCAGCACGACGATAGAACGGATCATGACACGAAGGCGTAAGCAAGACGGCATCAATGCCCAGCGCGGCCGCAGAGCGGAATGCAGCCCCAATGTTCGTGGCGTTCATAACGTCCTCGAGCACGGCAATGCGCGTTGCCCCGGCAAGCACCTCGTCCACGGAGGGAAGCTGGGGGCGATACAGACACGCCACCGCACCACGCGTGACGTCATATCCCGTAATGGCCTTGAACACCACCGGGTCAGCAACGAGCACGGGCGCGCCCAGGTTTTCGAAGCGCTCGATGAGGTCCTGCGATTTCGCAACCCACTTCTGCTCCATAAACAGGGAATGGGGCTTTACGCCCGAATCGAGAGCTCGATTGATAACATTTGCCGACTCGCCAATAAACAGTCCGGGGCCTACGCCCTCGTCGCCTCGAAGCTGCGCATCGCGCATACCCGCGAAGGGCCTCACGCGCTCATCGGTTGGGTCGGTAATCTGATGTACCACGGCTCGTCCTCGATTTCCCTGTCGCGAATACGAAAAAGGCCACCCGCGATAACGCGGGCGGCCTACATGATCAATGGTGGAGATGAAGGGGATCGAACCCTCGGCCTCAGCGTTGCGAACGCTGCGCTCTCCCAACTGAGCTACATCCCCATTGGTTCAGCAAGATGGTATTTTGCCCATTGTCCTGCTGCATGTCAAGCGAAAAGAGACTTATGAATTAGTTCTCCACCTGAGCGGATTCCATTATGGGAAGCGGGGATTCCTCGTTGTCGCCAGCGATAGATTCGATAAGCGATCCAAACAGAGATTCGCCATTCTGGCTAAGCTCGACAGTGCCCGTAAGGACGTCAACGTACTGGTAAGACTGGCGAGACGTGCGACCGCGCTTGCGATCGACTTCCATAATGAAGAGCTGCGGGTGAACCTGCACCAGCACGCCTTCAGATTCAACGATTTTCGAACGACCCATGTTTGCGCGAACCGAAAGGCGCTGACCAACGAACTCATCGAGCTTCTGGTGGATGGAATCGACTACTTTAACCTGCTGTTCTAGTTCCATTCGTACTTCCTTGCGTCATATCGTATAAAAGACGGCAAGCGACATTCTATCACGCGCGTCAATCAAAGCGCAGATGAATGATACCCAGCAGGTAATCTTAACCGATGTTTCACAATTGGCGACAGGTGTTACCCCTACGCGATTACGCTATGCCACGTTCGTGCGCAACGCGACCAAGCTGGATGAATTCCTGAAGCGAAAGGGACTCGCCACGACGCGAAGCATCGATGCCCGCCCGGGCAAATACCTCACGCAGATCGTCGGGCGTAACGCCCTCCCCCGACGCCGCAGCACGACCCGAGAAGTACGTGCGCGACGAGTTGAGGATGGTCTTGCGGCGCGTGGCGAAGGCGGCGTCTGCCATGACGGCCGTAGCGCGACATTCCTCTTCGGTAATGCCCAGCTCGTCCAGGGAAACGCGATCGAGGCGAATCACGCTGCTATCCACACGCGGCGGCGGGAAGAAATTACCCGGGGACACGGAAAAGCGGCCAGCGGGACGGGCGTACAGACCCAGCTTCACGGTGAAGCCGCCATAGTTCTTCGTGCCAAGATTCGCAGCCATGCGGTCGGCGACTTCCGCCTGGACCATGACCGTGGCACTGGCAAGGGAGGCGTACCGCTGGAACGCATCGAGCACGAGCGTGGCGGCAACCGCGTAGGGCAGGTTCGCCACGAGCTTATTCGGCTGAGCGGGCAGCTGGTCGGGTTGCAGCTCCAATGCATCCTTGCTAATAAGCGAGAAGACGGCACCCTCCCCCTGCACAGGACGCTCCTCGGCCTCATCGCCCAGGTAAAACGTCATTGCGGATGCATAGGGAGCGCACGTGCGGGCGAGCACGGCGGGCAGGTCGGTATCACGTTCGACGGAAATGACCGTGCCGGCCTTGCGAAGCAGCGCGATGGTGAGCGTGCCAATGCCCGGGCCCACTTCCAGCACCACATCGTTCGACCCGAGCTCGGCAAGCTCGCAGATTTTGGAAACCACGCCATCATTGATGAGAAAATGCTGGCCAAGGGCCTTCTTGGTGGCAAGGCCGTGAGCATCGAGCACGTCACGCGTAGCGGAAACGCTCGCCAGGGGTGAAAGCTTATCGGCCATGTTCGTTTCCTTTCGCGGAGGCGGCGTCGGACGGAAGGGGCCCTTCCCCATCACGCATGCCGAGCCATTCGTGAACGTACTCTTCGAGCGGCGCATGAGCGCCAATGCATCCAACGCTGCGCTGCAGGCTGAAGCCTGCCACATGAAGCGCCGAACGCGTACAGACGGCAAGGGGCTCCCAGCCATAGGGATCGCCGCCTTCGCCCACCGCAAGCAAGTGCGCGGGCCTACGCCTGCCATGACGTGCATCGCCCCAGTACAAAGGCTGCAGACGATCGAGAAACGCCTTGTACCCCGCAGGCGGGCCAGCGAAGTACACGGGACTTGCGATGAACAGCTCATCCGTACGCGCAAGCGTAGCAAGTAGGCCGCCCATGTCGTCATGCTGGAAGCACGAACCTGCCGTTCGGCATGCATCGCAACCCACGCAAGGGGCAATGGAGAGGCGAGCCAAATCGATGCGCGTAAGCGTGTCTTGACCGAATCGCTGGGCTAGCAGCCCTTCTGCCAGCGCCACGGCGCTCGCAGATCGCCCCGCTAAGCGAGGCGAAGCGCATATTATCGTGCGTTCTGCCATTCCGTCGGCTTCCTATCCAAAAGGCCCAAGGCGTTGTCGTGCAGGGTCTTCAAGAACTTCCGGCGCTCTTCGCCGGGCTCGATGCCACGCACTTCGGCAAGACGCTCGGCGGTGAAGATGATGTATTCGGGGCCGTTTTCCTCGCCACGCAGCGGCACGGGAGTCATGTACGGGCAATCGGTTTCCGTAAGCAGCCTGTCTTCGGGCACGAGCTTTGCGGCCTCACGCGCATCGTCGGACGAGGCGAACGTAATGGCGCCACCATACGCGATGTAGCAACCCGCTTCGATCCAGGGCTCGAGCTCACTGGCAGGCAGGCTGCAGCAATGCAGGATGGTGCCCGCAGCGGGAAAGCCCTCTTCCTGCATGATGGCGAGCGCATCGTCGTGCGCTTCGCGAATGTGCAGAGCCAGGGGCAGGCCCGATTCGTGCGCTAGCTGGATCTGACGGCGGAACACGCGACGCTGCACGTCGCGCGGGGAAAGGTCGTAATGGTAGTCGAGACCCACCTCGCCCAGGCAGCTGGTACGGGGGTCGCGCAGCTTCGCCTGGAGCTTCTCGTCGGTGAAGCCCGTGTAGTCCTTCGCGTTATGCGGATGACAGCCACATGCCAGGCGAATCTTCGGCAGCGAAACGAAGCGATCGGGGGCGATTTCGGTAAGCCAGGCGGAAGCGCCCATCTTCCAGCCATCGAGCCCTGCATACGTGGAGCCGGCATCTTCCACGATGTCAGTCACGTTGCACAGAAAGTCGACCCCATATACCGCCGCACGCGCCAGGGAAAGGTCGCAGTGGCTCACCATGCCCAGATGGCAGTGCGTATCGGCTACAGCACCTTCCAGCTGGGGAGCCGGCACGATCTTGTACGTACCGTTCTTGCGCTTCTTCCTGAAGAGCGTGTCGTAGAAAACGGGGTCGGCTTCGGTCATAGACTACTCCAGATTGAGATCGATCTCGTCGAGGGCCAGGCGCGGGAACAGCGGATCGCCCTTTTCGACGGCATTGCCGACGGGCAGCTGGCCCCAAGCGCTGGCGGCCTGAATGTCGGTTACGGCAGTGATGTTGCCCAGCGACAGGCGGCGGAATA
>JAILNP010000081.1:0-6796 GCA_024691475.1 Eggerthellaceae bacterium | reverse complement strand
CCATGACGGGGTACTTGGAAGTGGCCACCGATCCCAGCTACGCCGGCCAGATCGTCACCATGACGTATCCCCAGATTGGCAATTACGGCGTCTGCCCCGACGACGTGCAGCGTGACCATACGGCCCTGCGCGGCATGGTGGTGCGCGACATGTGCTACACGCCCAGCAACTGGCGATCCGCTGAGTCTTTCCCCGCGTTCCTTGCGCGCAATGGCGTGGTGGGCATCGAGGGCGTCGACACGCGTGCCCTGGTGCGCCATATCCGCAATGCGGGTGCCCAGATGGCTGTCCTTTCCACGGAAACCCTCGATGATACGCAGCTGCTTGCCAAGCTGGCCGCTGCCCCTGCGTTCGTGGGTACCAACTACGTGGAACAGGAATCGTGCGACGAACCGCATGAGTACACGGATGAAAACGTCCCTGCTGGCCATCAGTTTGCCTACGGCAAGGTGCCCGAGGCGAAGTACCACGTGGTCGCCTATGACTGCGGCATGAAGGATGGCATTCTGGAAAACCTGGTGCGCGTGGGCTGCCGTGTAACGGTGGTGCCGTGGAATACGCCCGCCGAACAGGTGCTCGCCATGCATCCCAACGGCGTGTTCCTTTCGAATGGCCCGGGCGACCCCGACGCCGTGGAGGGTACGTATTCCCAGGTGGAAAAGCTGCTGGGCAAGGTGCCGCTGTTCGGCATTTGTCTGGGTCACCAGATGCTTTCGAAGGCCTGCGGCTGCACGATCGAAAAGCTGAAGTTCGGTCATCGCGGCGGCAATCAGCCTGTCATGAACTTGCGCACGGGCCGCGTGGAAATCACCTCGCAGAACCATGGCTTCGGCATCGTGTATAGCAGCCTGGGCGAACTCGTTCCCGAAGAATCGGGTGGCATTGCACAGCACGCCGAAGACCTGCGCGCCTATGCGGAAGCCCATGTTGCTCCCGTCGTGCGCAACGAAAAGGTGGGTCGCGTGCAGCTCACGCATATCAACTTGAACGATGGCACGCCCGAGGGCATTGCATGCCTGGATATTCCCGCGTTCTCGGTGCAGTACCATCCCGAGGCCCAGTGTGGCCCCACCGACGCTCACTACCTGTTCGCCGCGTTCGTGCGCCTTATGGACGGTCGCAGCGATTACCTGGATATCGACATCGCTCAGGATCGTCTGGCCGGTTGGACGTTCGCGGAGCAGAAGGAGGCCCAGCATGCCTAAGCGCACCGACATCAAGCGCATTCTCGTTATCGGCAGCGGCCCCATCGTCATTGGCCAGGCGTGCGAGTTCGACTACTCGGGTACGCAGGCGTGCAAGGTGCTTGCCGAAGATGGCTACGAGGTCATCCTGGTCAACAGCAATCCCGCTACCATCATGACCGACCCGCAGCTTGCCGTGCGCACGTATGTGGAACCCATCACGGTGGAAGCCATCTCGCAGGTCATCGAAAAGGAGCGCCCCGACGCGCTGCTGCCCACGCTGGGTGGCCAGACGGGCCTGAACACGGCCGTCGACCTGGCAAAGGCCGGCATTCTCGACCAGTATGGCGTGGAAATGATTGGCTGCGACCTGCAGGCCATCGAGCGCGGCGAAGACCGCAAGCAGTTCAACGAGTGCATGGAGAAGCTGGGCATCGAAACGGCGCGCAGCGGCTATGCCTACTCGGTGGAAGACGCCCTGGGCCTTGCAGCGGAAATTGGCTATCCGCTGGTACTGCGCCCTTCGTTCACGCTGGGTGGTGCCGGCGGCGGCATCGCACACACCGAAGACGAGCTGCGCCTCATTGTGCGCCAGGGCTTGGAGCTTTCCCCTGCGGGCGAGGTGCTCGTGGAGGAGAGCATCGAGGGCTGGAAAGAGTTCGAGATGGAGGTCATGCGCGATAGCGATGGCAATGGCATCATCGTGTGTTCCATCGAGAACTTCGACGCCATGGGCGTTCATACGGGCGATAGCATTACCGTTGCCCCCGCTCAGACGCTTACCGACACCGAATACCAGCGCATGCGCGTGGCAAGCCTGGCCATCCTCGAGGAAATCGGCGTGGAAACGGGCGGCAGCAACGTGCAGTTCGCGCTGAATCCCGAAAACGGCCGCCTCATTGTCATTGAGATGAACCCCCGCGTATCGCGCTCTTCGGCGCTTGCCTCCAAGGCTACGGGTTTCCCTATCGCCAAGGCCGCAGCTCAGCTGGCTGTGGGCTACACGCTCAGCGAAATCACCAACGACATCACGAAGGTTACGCCCGCTTGCTTCGAGCCTTCCATCGACTACTGCGTCGTGAAGGTGCCGCGCTTCGCATTCGAGAAGTTCAAGGGCACCGACGACACTCTGTCCACGCGCATGAAGGCCGTGGGCGAGGTCATGGCCATTGGACGCACGTTCGAGGAGTCCCTGGGCAAGGCCCTGCGTTCCCTGGAGAACTCGCATGCGGGCCTGGGCGCCGACGGCGTTTCCTTCGACGAGGAGAATTTCCGCGACCTGGTTACGCGTCCCACGGCCGACCGCATCTTCTACATGGCCGAGGCGCTGCGTCGAGGCTGGAGCGTGGAAGAAGTCTGCGAAGCCACGCGCATCGACCGCTTCTTAGTGGATCGCATGGCCGATATGGTGCGCATCCAGGAGAACCTGCGCGGCATGAGTCTGTATGATCTCGATGCCGACGCCATGCGCCTGCTGAAGCGCTCGGGTATTTCCGACGCGCAGATTGCGCACCTCACGAACACGCAGGAAATCACCGTGCGCGCGTTCCGTCGTGGCCTGGGCGTGGTTCCTAGCTTCAAGAAGGTCGACACCTGCGCCGCGGAATTCCACAGCGACACGGCGTACCACTACAAGACGTACGATAGCTGCGAAAGCGAAGTTGCGCCCAAGACGCGCAAGCGCGCGATGATTCTGGGCGCGGGCCCGAACCGCATTGGCCAGGGCATCGAGTTCGACTACTGCTGCGTGCACGCCAGCTATGCGCTGCACGACGCCGGCTACGAGACCATCATGGTGAACTGCAACCCCGAAACGGTCTCCACCGACTACGACACGTCCGACAAGCTGTACTTCGAGCCGCTCACGTACGAGGACGTCCTGGACATCATCGATGTCGAGCAGCCCGACGGCGTGGTCGTCACGTTGGGCGGCCAGACGCCCCTGAAGTTGGCCCGCGCGTTGGAAGCCGCTGGCGTGAACGTCATGGGCACGAAGCCCGACGCCATCGACCTGGCCGAAGACCGCGATCGCTTCAGTGCTATCCTCGATGAGCTGGGCATTACCTACCCCCGTGCTGGCATGGCCTCTACCTACGAGCAGGCCTGCCTGGTAGCGCGCGACATCGGCTTCCCCCTGCTGGTTCGTCCCAGCTACGTGCTGGGCGGCCGCGGCATGGCCATCGTGTACGACCGCGAGCAGCTGGAAACCTACATGGAGCAGGCTGCACGCATTTCGCCCGACCATCCCGTGTACCTCGACCGCTTCCTGGAAGATGCCGTGGAATGCGACGTTGACGTGCTGTGCGACGGCGAGCAGGTCTACATTGGCGGCATCCTGGAGCACATCGAGATGGCTGGCATTCACTCTGGCGACTCTGCGTGCTGCATTCCGCCGTTTACCTTTAGCGCCGCCATCCAGGAAAAGCTGCGCGACATCGCGCGTAGGCTGGCCCTGCGCCTGGGCGTGCGCGGTCTCATGAACGTGCAGTGCGCCATCAAGGACGCTGTGGTGTACGTCATCGAGGCGAACCCGCGCGCCAGCCGTACCGTGCCCTTCATCAGCAAGGCAACTGGCGTGCCGCTGGCCAAGTGCGCGGCACGCATCATGGCGGGCGAGACCATCGCTCAGATGAACCTGCCGGCCGACGACCGCAAGCTCGATCACTTCAGCGTGAAGGAAGCCGTTATGCCCTTCGGTCGCTTCCCGGGTGCCGATACGGTGCTGGGGCCCGAAATGAAGTCGACGGGCGAGGTCATGGGTGTGGCCCGCACGTTCCCCGCGGCATACGCGAAGACGCAGACGGCCATTTCGTATCGCCTGCCCGAAGAGGGCAAGGTCTTCATCTCGGTGAACGACCGCGACAAGCGCAGCATCATCTCGCTGGCGCGCGACTTCGTGCGCCTGGGCTTTACGCTGCTGTCCACCGAAGGCACTGCGCAGGTGCTCGAAGCGTCGGGCGTGCCGGTGAAAGTGGTGCGTCGCGTAAGCCAACCGTCGCCCAACATCGGCGATATGGTGTCGAATGGGGAAGTGGCCCTTATCGTGAACACGCCCTTCGGTCACGACACGCGCGACGATAGCTACTACCTGCGCTTGGAGGCCGTGCGCCACGGCGTCATGAACCTCACGAACCTGCCCGCTGCGCAGGCCATGGTGAGCGCCATGGAAAGCGCCCGCGCCCAGGCCCCGCGCGTCATCGCGCTGCAGGACCTGCCTCAGACGTACCTGTAAGGTTCGGTTAGCGCGCGTTCGCGTTTTGTCTGAGCGTCACAGCCCCGCGTCCATTCATGCGATGTGGGGCTGTTTTCTTTGCTTGGGTCCAGATTTCCAGGCAAGCGCCGTTCAACGGCGCTCAACCACGAAAGGCAGCCCTTGGGCTATCTTTCGCTGGGAGGGAATATCTCGGAGTTTTCTTGTCCTGGTTGGCGTAGCGCCAGTTAGATTGCGCGTGCTGCCAAATTGCCGGCTGCGATGGCCTCGGCGATGTTGAACGGCTTCTTGCAGTCGCCCACGGCCTGAACGTTCAGGCCGCTAAGGGCGTCGGCTAGGCTTGTGTCGGGCAGCATGTCCATGGCTTCGATTACCGTGTCACATTCGAACGTCATATCTACGCCCGTATCGCAGCTAATCGTCACGCTGCCATCGCCTACGCTCTTCACCTGGGCATTGGGCCATACGCGCACGCCGCGCGTATAGAGCATGGGAATTACGAAGCCCTTGATGTGATCGCTTTGTCCGCGGTCGAGCTTTTCGATGGGGTCGGGCGAGACGAATATCACTTCCTTGCCTTGTGAGAGCAGGCGCAGCGTGGTGTCTACCGCTTGCGCTCCCGTTCCCATGACGCATACGTTTTGCCCGATGTCGCTGGTCAGGAAGTCTTCGATGCTCACGATGTTCGTTTTGCCGCTGGCGGAAAGCCCCAGCGTGTCACGCAGGCCGCCCGTTGCCACGATAACGGCATCGGGATTCTGCTGCTTCACGAATGCGGCGTCAACTTCCTGCCCGGTGACCACCTTCACGCCGCAGACTTCCATCTGGCGCTTGAAGTACTCCTTGTCGCGGCCAATGTTCTCATGCTGGCCCTTTACTGCTTCGGCGAAATCGAGCAGGCCGCCGATGTCGCTCTTCTTCTCGTAGAGCGTGACCGTGTATCCGCGCAGTGCCGCGACGCGAGCAGCCTCCATGCCGGCGGGGCCGCCACCTACGACCATTACGTTCTTGTTGCCGTTCCCCGCGGGAATGTCGGGTCCTTCGGGCATGACCTCGGTGAAGGCGCGCATGTGGGCGGCATTCATGCGGCAGTGTTCATAGAAAACGCCGTCTTCGTCCAGGTCGAAATGGCAATGCAGGCATCGGTTGCAGGGGCGAATTTCGTTCCCTCGATTCTCCTTCAGCTTGTTGATGTATTCGGGGTCCACCATGAACGGGCGGTTCATCATGTAGAAGTCGGCCTTACCTTCGTCCAGGGCGCCTACGAACATGTCGGGTGCATGGGCGGGGTCCATGAAGGTAACGCAGCCTACGGGAATCGATACCGCCTTGCGCATTTCGGCAGCTACGTCCAACAGCATGCCGCAACCGGAGTGGTTGGCGATGAGTTTGCCCTGGAAGTGACGCGAGAAGTCGAACATGTTGCCGTAGCCCGTTACGCCGTCGATGCCATAGCCCGTAAAGTACATGTCCGAAGCGAATTCGGCGGGATGATTGTTGAAGGGACCCAAGCGCAGGTGCAGGCTGTTGGCGCCCGCTTTCTCGAACAGCTTGCACATCTCGATGTTTTCCTCGAGCGTGGTAAGCGTCGAGTTGTTGCCTAGGTCGTAGTCGTTTTCTTCGATGACGTTGATGAGTACCTGCACGGGGAAATCGGCTCCGCATTCGCGTTTGATGCCCTCGATCATTTCGACCACGAAGCGCGCGCGATTTTCGAAGCTCTGCGGGCCGTACTCGTCGGAGCGTTTGTTGCGGTTGCGCGAGAGAAACGCCTGGCCGATGTTGTTGCCAGCTGCGTTGATCTCCACGGCGTCAAAGCCCTGTTCCTTCAGGAACTTTGCGGCGTCGATGAAGTCGCTTTGCACCGTGTGCACTTCTTCGAGCGTGAGATCGTCTGCCTCTGCGCAGGCGAATTGCGGTGCGGTCGTGGCGTCGAACCCAGAAAAAGATGCGCCCATGAGCGAGAGCTGATATCCGCAGTACGCGCCCGCTTCGTGGATGGCAGCGGCTACCTTGTCCAGCTCCGCGTTTTCGCGCGTGCGCATCTTATACGCGGCGGGGTAGTGGGGCAGCAGGCTCGCATAGTCCTCCACGAACATGAGCTCTACGCCGCCCTTGGCCCAATGAGTGTATTCCGCGATGGTCATTTCGGTGGTCCACCAGGGCAGATACGCCGAACCAGCGGCAGATTTCACCATGCGGTTGTTTAGCGTCAGGTTGCCGAACTTCCACGACGTGAATAGGCTCGTCTGGTTCCAATCCTTTACCGAATTGCTGCGGTAATCCCAGTCTTGCGGATTCAGCTGCGAGATAGCCTCTTGCGGGCTTACGTTGCTGGTGGCGCCTGCCTTGGCGGGCGCCTCGCTAGAGCCTTTTGGGCTAGCGCAGCCCGATAGACCCA
>JAILNP010000075.1:0-3823 GCA_024691475.1 Eggerthellaceae bacterium | reverse complement strand
GTATCGTCGTGGCGTCGACGGCTTCATCATGCAGGACGTGGGCTTGGCCGCCGAGGTCCATCGCACGCTCCCCGAAGCCGAGATTCACATTTCTACCCAGATGAACACGCACAACGTTGCCGGCCTCGACGCCGCCGTTTCGTTGGGCGCGTCTCGCGTGACGCTCGCACGCGAAATGGCCCTTTCCGAGGTGGTTAACATCTGCGCCGAAGCCGCAGCGCGCAACCTCGAGGTCGAGTTTTTCGCGCATGGCGCGCTTTGCGTGTGCTATTCGGGGCAGTGTCTCATGTCCTCTATGATTGGCGGACGTTCGGCCAATCGCGGCATGTGCGCTCAGGCATGTCGTCTGCCGTACGAGCTGCATAATCGCGCGGTTCGCAAGGACCTTCCTTCCCCGGGCGAGCATCTGCTTTCCCCGAAGGACCTTTGCCTGGTGAATCGCCTTCCGGAACTGGCGCTTTGCGGCGTTTCCTCCTTGAAGATCGAGGGTCGCATGAAGTCGCCCGAATACGTTTCCGCCGTGGTGGGTGTGTATCGCTCCGTGCTCGACCGCGTGCTTGCCTGGGTCGAAAGCGGCCAGGCCACTAGCGATGATGACGTCATCCCCGGCGAATTGCGCGCTACGCCCGAAGAGATGCGCGTGTTGGAGGAAGCGTTCAGCCGTGGCTTCACCGAGGGCTACCTCATGGGCGAAGATGATAACGAGATGATGAGCTATGGCCGCCCCAACAATCGTGGCGTGTTCATTGGCCGTGTGTCCTCCGTGGGAGATGGCTGGGTTGCCGTCGATCCCGAGGAAACCCTGCATGAGGGCGACGTGCTCGAATTCTGGACCAATCGCGGTCATTTCGCGCACACCGTTTCCGGCATCGAAGCGGTGCGTGGCGGCGTGCGTTTCGCGCTCGACCGTCGCGTTGGCAAGGGCGATCGCGTCTTTCGCGTGCGCAGCGCGGAAGCCCAGTTCGTAGACGTGCCCTTCGAGCCGAAGGTTGCCGTTTCGGGTTCGGTGGTCATTCGCCTTGGCCAGCCCATTTCGCTTACGCTTACCGCGCCGTCGGGTGCATCGGTGCGCGCACAAGGTCCCGTTGCGGAGCCCGCTCGCACGAAGGCCCTGCTCGAAGAGGATGTGCGCGACCATATCGACCGTTTTGGCAATACGCCTTTCGAACTTCAGGGTTTGGAAATCCAGCTCGACGAGGGCGTGGGCATGGGCTTCTCGCAGATTCACAAGCTGCGTGCCGCCGCTGCAGAGCAGCTTGAGGGAGCTCTGCTCGCCGACTATCGCGCTCGCACGCTTCATCGTGCTCCCGCGAAGCCTCCGGTTCCGCGTCGTCCGCGTCGCAATTCCTGCCAAGTGGCCGTGTGGGCCACGAATGCTGCGTGCGCCCGCGCTGCAAAGCGTGCTGGCGCCGATGCCATCTACGTGCCCGCGCTTAACTATAAGCGCGGAGAATCCCTGGTGGCTGGCCAGATTTCGGGCACTGTTGCACAGACGGGCTATCCCAAGCAGGCCATTATCGCGATGCCGGTGGTCGACCACGATCCGCTTCCCGGCACGCGTGAAGAACGCTTGGGCTTCGATGCTTGGAAATACGTAAAGGCCGACAAGCCGGTGTTTGTCGAGAACCTCAGTCAGCTTGTGCGCGCTCATGAAATGGGTGCGCATGTCGAGGTTGGTCCCCACGTTCCCGTGTCCAACCCGCTGTCGGCCATGGCGCTTGCGCAGATGGGCGCCGAACGCGTGTGGCTCTCTCCCGAGCTCACACTGGGGCAGATTCAGCAGATTGGCGATGAAACCGATGTTGAGCTGGGTTTGTTCGTAAGCGGAGCAACCGAGCTCATGGTTACCGAGCACTGCATGCTCATGAGCCAGGGCCCCTGCAATCGCGACTGCTCGGTATGCCCGCGTCGCAAGAGCCCGCATTACCTGAAGGATCGCAAGGGCTACGAGATGCCCGTTGTCACCGACTGCACGGGACGCAGCCATCTGTATAATGCGGTGCCCCTTGACATCCTGCACGTTGCTCCCGACCTCATTGCAGCTGGCGTCAGCTCCTTCATGGTCGATGCCACGATGATGAACGTTGAAGAGACCACCAAGGCGACGGCTCGTGCCGTGCGCGCTCGTGATATCGCCTTGAAGAGCGGCAATGCGGTGGGGAAGACGTCCGATACCACCTCGGGGCATCTGTTCCGGGGCATTTCCTAACTATGCTACAATGCATCGCTACATATAAGTGAAAGGCTATTTGATGCTACCTGCGGAAGAACAACTACGAATCATTCAATCTGGTGTGGCCGAGATCGTGCCCTCCGAGCTGCTTCTCGAAAAGCTGAAGCGTGGGGTGCCCCTGAACGTGAAGCTGGGCGTCGACCCGACTGCTCCCGACATTCACATTGGCCATGCCGTTCCGTTGCGTAAGCTCCGCACGTTCCAGGATCTTGGCCATCGCGTTACGCTCATCATCGGCGACGGCACGGCGCTCATTGGCGATCCGTCTGGCAGGAACAGCACGCGTCCGCAGCTCACGCCCGAGCAGGTGGCCGCCAATGCCCAGACGTACATCGATCAGGCGTTCAAGATTCTCGATCCCGAGAAGACGACCCTGGTTCACAACGCCGACTGGCTCCTGAAAATGAACCTCGAGGATATTCTGAAGGTAACGGGCCAGTTCACGGTTGCACGTATTCTCGAGCGCGACGACTTCCACAAGCGTTACACCAACAACCTGTCCATTGGCGTGCACGAGTTCCTGTACCCGATCATGCAGGCATACGACTCGGTGGTCATCAAGGCTGACGTTGAACTTGGCGGTACCGACCAGCTGTTCAATTTGCTTGCCGGCCGCGAGCTCATGGAGAAGATGGGCATGGAGCCGCAGGTCTGCCTTACGCTTCCGTTGCTCGAGGGCACCGACGGCGTACGTAAGATGTCGAAGAGCTATGGCAACTACATTGGCCTCACCGACGAGGCTCCCGATATGTTCGGCAAGGTCATGAGCATCCCCGACGAGATGATCGTGAAGTACTACCGCTTGGCCTCCACCGCTAGCGTTGACGAGATTGACGAAATCGAGGCGGGCCTCGCCTCCGATTCGCTGCACCCCAACAAGGTAAAGCGCGCATTGGCTCGCAATATCGTTGCTGCTTATCACGGCGAAGAGGCTGCGGTTGCAGCCGAGGCCGAGTTCGATCGCGTCTTCAAGCAGCATGCCATTCCCGAGGACATCCCCGAGTTCGCTGCCGACCTTACGCCTAACGACGAAGGTCTGGTATACCTGGCCAAGTTGCTGGCGGATGCCGGCCTGGCGAAGAGCGCCGGCGAGGCCCGTCGCCTTATCGACGGCGGCGGCGTGAAGATTAACGGCGAGGCTCTGCCCGCAAAGGCTTACAACGTGGAGCCGGCGAAACTGGAGGGCTCCGTCATCCAGGTTGGCAAGCGCCACTTCGTGAAACTGGTATAGCGCATACGTACATAGCAGAATGGAGGACCGGGCATACGTGCTCGGTCCTCTTGCTATAGAGCGTGAAAATAGTGTTTTGCACACGTGAAAACACAACATGAGCCCCTGTCTGTGGGTGGTTTGTGAAGCCTTCCGAATCCGCTTGAACGGCACCCACGGGGGAGGTACTATGCACAAGCTGCATTTGCAGCGGGGAGTTGCTTCCGAGGGCCTTTAAGGGGCCCGTCCGGCGGCGGCGAGCCGGGAGCTCAGCTCGAAAAACTTTTTCGAAAAAAGTTCTTGACACGCCCCACTGGTTAGCGTAAAGTAATTCTTCGCCGCTTCGAACGGAGCAAGTTCGGAACGGCGGCGGCGGAAGC
>JAILNP010000009.1:0-12831 GCA_024691475.1 Eggerthellaceae bacterium | reverse complement strand
CAGCCGAGCGAGACCAGCCAGTCGCGCTCCTCGGCGCTCATGGTGTAGTGGTGGTCGCCGCCGTTGGGGTTGTACAGGCGGTAGACCGGCGTGTCGCTCGTCTCGGGGGCCACCCAGCCGGAGCCCTCGTACTGCCAGCCAAGAGCTACCAGGCCATCGCGCTCCTCGGCGCTGGCCGTGTAGAAGTGCTCGCCGGAGTTGGGGTTATACAGGCGGTTCATGGTCACGGTGGCAGCCGAAGAAGAAATGGTAACCTCGCATTTCGACGATTCAATCGAAGCCGCATTGGCAAGAAGCCCCACGACATTCGTTACGACCACGCTGTATTCATGCGTTCCCTCTTCGGAGGCAGGAACCGAGTAGCTCGACGAGCAAGCGCCATCGATGGCAACGCCATCCTCGTACCACTGATACATGAGTGTGCCCCCATCGGGCGAATTTGCAGCGACCGAAAGCAGACCACCCTGCCCCACTGCATACGCAGCCGCAGCGGGAAGATCGGTCTGGATGACCGGAGCAGAAGCCTGCGCAAGAACGTCCACCGTAGCAACCGTGCTCTTAGACGTAGCGGAAAGTCCATCGTGCGAGGCAGTCGCCACGCAATAGTACTCATGAGACCCAACCGTTGCGGCTTCGACGGTATAGCTCGAAGAATTCGCACCCGCAATGGCAACGCCATCTTCGTACCACTGGTAGGAGACCAGAGGGGCATTCGAAGAAGCAGCCGAAAGAGAGCCGGCCTCTACGTGCAGAGTCACATCCGCACCACCCTGAACGATTTCCACGGGCAAAGCACTCAGATCGGTGGAGAACACCGGCTCTTCCAGCTCGCCTACCGCAGCAGAAGAAACAAGATAGGTTGCATCGCGGACATCGGCGCGGAGAATGGTTCCATCTGCGGGAACCTTCCAGTCGATGGTATCGTCGCTACTCCAGTCCTGAAGCACCGTCTCGCTACCGTCGGCATTTTCCTGCACGAATCGATAGCTTACGGCACCTTCCACGCCACCGGCAGATTCCGCCTGAACGGAGACCACGGCGCCACCATCGACAACACCAGTAATGGACAGCGAAGCAGTGAGACCCTCGTACTCCTTCAGCTGAGTTGCAGGGTCGGCACCGATTGCCTCTAGTGCAGCCTTGGCGGTCTCGTAACCGGCGGAACCCGCGGGAGCATACACCGTGATTGCAGAAGCGTCCGCAGAACCAAGATTCAATCGAGCCGTATCCTCGGCCACGACCAGTGTATTCGGCGCACCCGACAAAGAGAAGTCAAGATTGGTCATGCCGGAGCCGAAGTAAGCAGTCTGGCCCGACGACCCCTTCGTGTCAGAATACTTGCCGTTATTGCCGCCACGAACGATGAGGTGGTTCGGCGTGGTGCCAGCATTGGAGCTGTCATCGGCATAGAAGCTCTGACGGAACGCGTTCTGCTCGATCTCGACGATATTGTCACCGAACTCCAGCACGTCAAAACCGCCAACGTTGTAGTACATGCCGCCAGAATTGCAATCGGCGAACGCATTGCTCTCCACGTACTTCAGGCTTTCGGGCAAGGTCACACTCGAAAGGCTCGTATCCTCGAAGGCAAACGACTCGATTGTCTCTACGCCCTCGGGTACCTCGTAGCTACCCGTACGCCCTGCGGGGTAATACACCAACGACGTTGCGTCCTTGTTGAACACCACCCCATCGATACCGGTGTAGTACAGAGCATCGGCAGGCACATTAACACGCTGCACATTGGGACACCAGCTGAAGCTGTTTGCAAAATCGCCGTCAGCCAAGTTGCGGCCCAACGTCACTTCAGTCAGGTACGTATTGTCGATAAAGATGCCGTCATCGATGGTGAGCAAGCTATCGGGGAACGTCATGGACGTAATCGAAAGCTGATTGAAGGCACCCGTGCCGATCGACTCCAGACCCTCGGTAAGATCCAGGTTCTGAATGAAGCGATCGAGCGCAAATGCACTGCATTCCAAACGCTTCAAGCTAGCGGGAAGCACGATATCGTCCTCCAGGTACGTACCCGCAAACGCAGAATCACCTATCGTCTGCAAATGGGACGGAATGCCAGTCGTAGCCGCACCCACAGCTGTATCGGTCAGGTAAATATGCGAGAAGAACAGGCAGTTACTGAATGCCGAAGCCCCAATAGACGTCACATTATCGCTCATGGTGACCGTCTCAATCGACGAGTTGCGGAAGGCTTTGGCGGGAACTACCGTGAGAGAGCTCGGCAGGGTGACGTTGCCCAAACTCGTACAATTCTCGAACGCAGCCTCTCCAAGCGAGGTAAGAGAAGAAGGCAGAACGATATCCCCCTTGGCGCCCGCTTCGCTAAAGGCGTGATCGCCAATCGTCGTCAGTTGGCTTGCATGCTCACTCGTGTCCTCGAACGTAAAGTTCTTCGACGAACCAGAGCGTGACCAGCTACCATTCGAGGTCTCTACCGCCAGAGTAAATGCATACGATCCGATGCTGCGAACGCTCGCGGGAATCATTACGTCGGCCACAGCGGTATTGCCATAGAAGGCCTTATCGGCAATGGCGGTAACGTCGTTGGGAATCTCAATCGAACTATTCGTGCCCACATATCCCGTAAGGGTATGGTTCTCGTCGATGATGAAATCTTCGTAGTCGGACGTACGCATGCGCACTATGGCAGTGGCTCGGTACGTCTTGTCGCCATCAGCCACCGTGGCTACAAGCGTCACGTCGCCAACTTGATAATCGGCGCTCACCGCTGCCTGGAGGCTATCGGAGGCGTCAACCTGCACGGTTGCCACTTGATCTGTACCCTCGAGAGTCCATTCGACCGTCTTTCCCGCAAGATTACCCGAAAGCAACGCAGTGACATTAGATGCATTAGTATCGCCCTTCACCAGATTAACCGTCTGGGCAGACAGGGCAATTCCTGCCTCGTCGCTTACGTCGGCAACCGTAACGGAAGCGGTAGCCGTGAGGCTGGGATTGTCGGCAACGGAAACGATAATCGACGCCTCGCCTGCAGCAACGCCAGTAATAACGCCCTCGCTATTCACCGTGCAGACGCTAGGATCACTGCTCGACCACACAAGGGAAGTCTGTGTCGTATCAACGGGAGCAAGCGTGGCACTTGCGCTAATCGACTGACCAGGTGCAACCGAATACGCATCACTTGAAAGCGAAATCTTGGTTGCGGCAACGGGATTAATGACGGCCGTCTGCGCACTGCTGCAGTTTAGGCCGTAATCCCATGCGCGCAGCTGAACCGTGTTGGTAATGGTAGAAACATCGCCCCAGGAATTCTTCACGTCGTCGATAGAAACGGCAAACGTATACGTGTGCGTGCCATCGGCATTATCAACCACGCTCACCGCATCATCACCATACACACGGTAAAAGCCCGAGTACGGCGTAATATCGGAGACATCATTCTTGAACAGGTCGATGCCCGCAATAAAGGTCGCATCGGTTACCTGCACGTCGATTTCAGGACCATTGTCGCCGTCGGCATTGTACGTAACGCTATCCACCGTCGGCGCGGTAGTGTCGTAATATACGGTGAACTCGGCCGACTGCTCCTCGCTGGTGGGGCCCGACGTCTTTGCCGTCTCCGTAAGGGTATATGCGCCCTCGCCCGCAGTAGGAACGAATCGGGCGTAGTCGCTGCGAACCGCTTCCACGAAGGCATAACCCCATGAAGCGCAGTACGTCTTCGAAACGTAATTCAACGCATACGACCCATCGTCTTCGCCATTCGGCCCCGTAAGGCTATACGTGACGGAATCCGCATTGCGAAGCAGGCTTGTTTGGGTAAGAATGCCGCGATTAGCGCCATAGAATGCGGAATCGGAAATGACCATCTTGCTCGCATCCACCGTAGCGAAGTTGCTTGCGCCGTCCTTCAGAGGGTTCTGACCAAGGTAGCGGCCGGTAACGGCATCACACAGTGCATTGGGATACATATGCACCGAATTGGCATCGGTAGCGTCGAACACGGAGGCATCGCTCCAGTCACCGTAAAAGCCCAGGAACGGAACAGAAAGGTCCACGCCGCCATCGGATGCTTCCAACATGGCATAACCATCTACGAACGTGCCATTGGGCGTGTTTTCCGCAGCCCACGTAGTGAAAGCCTCTTCGCATGTGATGGTAACGGTATAGCTCGCCGTGCCGTTTGCGGGAACGGTGACCGTGCCGTTGTTATACGCATCGCCACCATACGTGACGCTAATGCCACTGTTCGTCCAGTTGGCTGAGCTCAACTGGAAGAGGCCATCCTGCACCTTTTCGGAAAGGGCAGCTGCATTCGCGGTATACGTATGCTCGGTAGAGCCTAGATTATGCAGCGTCACGGTAAACGACCAGGAACCCGTGCCGCTTTCGCCCAGTTCGGCTTTCGGGCGCGAAGCGTCCTCGGCACCCTCCACCGTGAGATACACGTCACTCGTAGTGGCAGCCACCGTATTCACCTGACCCGCACCCGTATGACGCGGAGAGTAATACGAACTTTGATCGCTCGTATCAACCATGGGAGTTGCCGTGCTCATGAGCAGCTGCGTTACTACATCCGCCTTCTCGTCATCGGACATGCCGGCAAACTTGGAATCACCGTCGATGTACTCATGCATCTGGGCGGCAATGCCAGCAATCTGCGGAGTGGCCATGCTCGTTCCGCTCATGTACTCGTATTGATTGTTCAGAACGGAGGAATAGACGTTTCCACCAGGAGCCGTAATTTCGGGCTTGAGCTTCAAGTCGGACGTAACGCCCCAGCTCGACCAAGAATTCACGGGGTAAATAGTTGAAGCATCATCGTTTGAGGACGCCGCAGCCGACACGGAAATCGAACGGTCGGAAGCGCTTATGGCAGCAAGAGCAGCGCCATCCGCAGAAGAGACAAAGGCAACAGGCAAATCGACGGGAACGTCAGCGTAATAGCTGTCACCCCAATCGTTATCGTCGGCGCTGCCAATACGAACGGCGGAACAGTCTTCCAGGGCGGGGTCGTAAATGATTGCACCAATGGCACCCCTTTCGGCAACCGCCGCGATCGCACGAGCATACGAAACCGTGCTATAGCCCGTAGGATTCTGATGCCCCACGATCAAAGCAACTTTGCCATTGAGGGTTGCCCCAGAAGCCTCGAAATCAACCTCGCCAAAATCCTGACGAGCACCCGTACCCACGTACACCACCGAACAATCGCCGCCCGCCAGACTCGAAAACGATGTAACGCGCGCAAGCCCATCAGGGTCGAGGGCGTCATAGTACAATACCTCTGAACCCGCCGACGTCACAAACGTATTACCAGCGGAAGCATCCGCGCTCTCCGATACATCTACACTCACACCCGCGGTAGCTTCACTTGCCACCGCAAAGGCACCAGAGATGGTTGCCGGGTTGGACACGATGCTGTCATCGGGGTCGGAAGCGTAAGGGAGATTGCTTCCCGACGTGTTGCCATACGCGGAAGAATACGAATTACCTGCGGCAACGTTCACCGTGGCACCCGTAGCCTCAAGCGCGTTGATGGCGTTGGCATACGTAGGCGAACCCTCATCGGAAAAGCCCGCATCAGAGCCAATGGAGATGTTCACCGAATCGGCGCCGAGCGTGGCAGCATCGTCGATGGCAGCCAAAAGCGCACTATCGGAAATGCCTCCCGTGCTATCGCTTGCAACTTTCATGATGGCCAACTGGGCATCGGGCGCATTGCCTCGAATGGTCGTACCGCCATTGGCAGCGGCAATGCCCGCAACATGCGTGCCATGCTCCAAGCCGTCAATAGACGGGTTCACGTCGGTATCGCCATCCGCGTAATCGTACGCAAAGACAATCTTCTCGCTTACGTAGATGCCATTGCTGCCCGAAGAGAGCGTCGAAGCAGCTTGCTGCGCCGCACTCTGCGTAAAGCGAACTGTGTCGTCTGCGATATCACCAGAAAACGCTTCATGATCCGTGTCGATGCCCGTATCGATAATGGCGATAAGCTGCCCGGCACCCGTATAGGAGGCATCATCGGCACCCGTAATATCGAGCGCAGGCTGATTCATGAGGCTCGAATCATTCGCATCCGTTGCTTCAGTTTCCGCCTCTTGAGAAACGGGAACATCGTAGACAGACTCTACAAACGCATTTGCGACGCCATCCATGTTCTTGATGTCGTCGACAATAGACGACGGCGCGGAAATGGCAAAACCGTCGATAGCCGTGTAGTAATCGGCAACGGTTTCCATAGAACCGCCGTTTTCGTCAACGGCTTCCTGCACGCTCATGAGCGAAAGGCCCGTATCGCCTTCGCCCTCAGACTCATCCGAGGAGGCTTCTTCTTGGGCCTCGGCAACAGCAGTATCGGCTAAAGCCTGGATTTGACTCTTTACGCGATCGTGGCGAGAGGAAGCGGAATTATCCGACAGGACGCCCATAAGATTAAACAGAGAAGGCGCTTCCTCACCCGCACCATCTTCCAGTTCGACGATGATGGTACTGAACTCAAGTCCACCATCATCCAGGCCAGATGCGTCGTCCACCCCACCAGACGACCCACTGTCATTTGAATCAACATTCGCCTCGCAAGAGGCATTCTGCACGCTATCCCCTCCGTTCGCCGATGCGGGTGCAATCGTATCGGCGAACGCGGCCGTCTGCGGGACCATCAGCGTGCACACCATAACCGCTGATAACGCGCCCCTCAGGCAGCCCTTTACGCTACCTTCCATAAACGCTTCCTTTCCTTATGCGTTACTTTGTTGTTAACCAAGTGCAACATTTCTAGCATAAGTTAGGTAAGACTTACTTTTTGTTCTTTCTTGACCTGGCCTATCGCCTGACTACTTCACGAGGTTTCCATAGAAGAATGGCTTCGGGCGCGTCTATTTGGGCTATTCCCCATAGCGATTTGGAGCAGCCCTCATGCAACGAATTTCCACCTCAATCGTTTGGCAAAAGCGCGAGCCAAAATTGCAAAAATTCGTCGTTCTGAACATTTTTTCGAGGCGAACACGCCCCAGACACGCCAACCCCGAAGCACCGAAGCGCATTTCCCCAGGTGCGCGTTTTCGAAGCTCGACAAAGCGGGGTCGAAGATGTTCAGTACGACGAATTTTTTACAAACGAACACGTCTTTTTGCGCGGTGGGCAACTAAGGGCGCAAAAGTAGCACGGCATCAGCATCAAACGCGAAAACAACGTGATAATTGGCGGAGAAACGATGAACGCCCGTCCCTTGTTCACGCCGCTCCACGCAAAAGCGCCCGTGCGGCGAAAAGCCAGCACGGGCGCGAGAGGTTATACGGGAACGGCTAAGAAAGGCGATTCGTATCTACCGAGATGATATGACCTTCGGCATCTTCGTAGATGGCCAGCTTGCCATCGCGGGACGCATACAGCTGACGGAAGGTTGCGGGAGCATCATCGTCGCGATTCTGCTTGTCGCGCTTCTTGTCCTTTTCCTTCTTCATCTTCTTACCTTTCTTGCCCTTTTTCTTCTTCCCCTTCTTATCCTTGTCCTTCTTGCCCTTCTTCTTTTTCTTCTTGGGCGCCTCGTCGAAGGCATCATAGTCAACAGGCGGGAACGAAGCGTCATAAGCCAGGGTGGAGCCCTCTGCGATGAGGCGCTCGACCGCACGATTGCGCAACTCGGCGGCCTTGCGCTCTGCCTCGTAATCGGCAGCAGCATGGCGATCGCGCTCGTACGAAGGACTCGAGGGGCGTTCAGTGCCCTGCTCGGGTTCGAATGCGGGCGCCGTTACGTAGACGAACGAAGGCATGTTTGCCGCACGCGGCTCGGTGCTGTCGAGGGCGCCCGCAGCTTCCTGCTCGGGGAAACCCGCATACCTGCGACGCTCGCGTTCCACGCTCTCGGCGACCTCTTCGGGCTTGGGAGATTCCTCTTCGGAAACGATGGACACCTCTTCACCCAGGGCATCGCTTGCAAGCGTTCCGTCGGGCGCAAACGCAGGTGCTGCCTGATCGGCGGAAATGGCAAACGACCCATCCTTGGGCTCGTACTCGGTAGCAACGGCCGCAGCAGCCTGCTGAGCAGCGCGCTCGGCCTCCTTCTTCGCCTCGGCTTCGCGCTCGGCGGCAAAGAGTGACTTCACGATCTCATCGTCTTCGACAGCCGGAGCTTCAGAAGCCGCAGCCTGAGCGGCAGGCTCGTCCTGGGCAACGGAAACGACATTGTCTTCGTTGACCTGCAGACGCGGAAGAGGTTCAGAGATGCTTCGCGCAAAGGCGCCCGCAGCCGCAGACGCCGCAGCAATGGACGACGATGCGGAATCGGCCTGCTGCACAGGCTCTTCCGTGGATTGGGCTTCTTCTTGCACCCGCCCAGTCGACGCAGAATCTGCAGCGAGCGACGAGGGCATAACGCGAGGCTCGGGCTCTGCGGGAGCCGGCTTTACTACCTGTTCCGTCGATACGACAACTTGCCCCGTTTGAGCGGGCTCAGACGGGGCCTGTTCACCTGCACTACGTCCCAGCGCCTCGGCAACGGACTCCAAATGCAAACCCGGCACCGATTCGAGCGCGATCGTCTTTTCGGCATGGGGAGCAACAGGCTCTTCCTGGGGTTCATCCGCAGGAGCGACGTTCAGCTGCTTCTTCAAGGCTTCGCCAAGCGATTCAAGCTCGACCATCTCGGATACCGAAAGGCCAATGGACTTTTCGGCCTCCAAGAAGGAAATCTCCGGCTCGGACGTTTCCTGTTCAGCGGGCGTAGGAGCGGGCACGCCCAGCACTTCCTGAACCACCTGGTCTGGAATGGGCACCTCGGCCACCGGCACGTTTTCGACAACCTCTTCGGCGGAAGCGGGTTCCGCAGGCTTTTCGGAAAGCACCGAAGACAGCGAAGCAACTTCGGCAGAGCCCAACGACTCGAACTTGATCACGCGACCCGACGGAGCATGGGACTCGGCAGCGGGCGCGGGTTCGCTTGCCGCAGGCTGCTCGACAGCAGCCGCAACCGATTCGGCTTCTACAGGCACCTTGGCAGCAGGCTCGCTCGCCGCGGGGGCTTCGACCACGGGAGTCAACGCCTCAGCGGCCTTCGGAGCAGCATCAGATGCTTCGGCCGCAGGGACCTGGGGCGCCGCAGAGGGCTGCTCGGACTTCGTCGTAGGAACAGGAGTTTCCTGAACGGGAGCGCTCGGCTGGACGGCAGGCGCTTGTTCGCCAGAGGCCGCATCGGCCATGGCGCCGCGGAACACGAGCGGTTCCCGCGTCTGCACATGCTGACCACGCGGAATGACAAACGGGCTCGTAGCATCGTCGTCGACGGGCGCATTGAAGAAACTATCGACCAGTTCCTGGGCCTTGTCGTCGGAAGGAGCCCAATCGGGAAGCACGCCCTCTGAGTGCGCGGCAGACTGCGCCTCTTGCGACGCAGATTGCTGCGCGGGCGCACTGCCCTCGGAGGACTGCTGCGCCACCGGCTCGGCCTGCGCGGGCTTTACGACTTCCTCGGGCTGATTCGTCACCGCGGCTTGCTGCGTGGGCACCTCTGCCTCTGCACCCTGCTGGGCAGACGCGACAGCCTGAACGGGAGCCGCGGATTCCGCAGCGGCTTGAGCGGCTGCGGGCTGTTGCGCGGAAGCATCTGCGCTTGCGTCCTGTTTCTGCGCTTCAGTTACTTCTTCGGCGACAGGCACAGACTGCGAAACAGGTTCTTCCGTAGCGGTAACGGGCTTGATGACCTCAGTCTGACCCGAGACGGGCTCTTCCTGCGGCTCTTCCACATGGGCCACCTGAGCTCGATACGTAGAGCCAAGCGACTTGGCGGTTGCGGCCTGCGCCGCATACGTGGTGTCGCGACCTTGCGCGCGGCTCGACTGGACCGCGTAGGTGCTTTCCGAAGGAACATTACGCGCAACGATGCGCTCGAGCTCGACGGCGAGACCAGCCAGCTCGGCATTAGACGCCGGAGCATGCTCGAGCTTCTGCGCAATGGAGGCCACACGTTCCCACGAGGCTGCATCTACGGGCGCATCGCCCTGGGGAGCTGCGGACTGAGGTTGTTCCGACTCCGCGGAAGATTCGGCGGCAAGCGCCGAAGCAATACTGCCCACCACGGTTTCGCCAGGCGAAGCAAGGGGAATCACCTTCTCGCCCATGGGAACCACAACAGGCGACGTGGATTGTACAGCATTGGCGGCTGCGGGCTGCGACGCTTGAGGAGCATTCACCGCAACGGGTTGACCACCCTGCGAGGCCGCGACCGCGGGTTGGGCCGCTTGCGCGGAAGCGGCAGCCGCAGGATCGGCAGTGGCCGTCATTGGCTGAGCCGCCTGCGCAGGAGCAGGCTCGGCGCTAACCGTAGCAGGCTGAGCCCCCTGCGTGGACGCGCTCGTAGCGGGCTGAGCCCCCTGCGTGGACGCACCCGCAACAGGCTGGACCTGCGGCGCAGCAGCGACGGGAGCAGCGGAAACCGGCGCCTGGGACACAGACGCAGCCGTTTCTGGCGCACTGGAATCTACGGATTGTTGCGCGGCGGCTTGCTCGCCCGCCGGCGCAGAGTTGCCCTCTCCCCCATATACAACCACTGAACTGTTCGCGGAAACGACGGCACTTTCCACGACTTCGGACGCCTCTTTCGCGTCCTTCTTCTTACGCTTACGGAATAGCATAGGCGTTCCTTTGATATCTCTACCCTAGGTGCCTATTGTACCCCTCATATCCCACCTGCCAAAAGACCAAACCTTGAGCAGGTGCTTTTTCTCCTGCGGCATCGCGCGAGCACGCTTTGAGCACGCTATCTACCCATGCGGGTTCGCGCAAACCGCGCCCCACGGCAACGAGCGTTCCAGCAATGGTGCGCACCATGGAATGCAAGAATGAACTGCCCACCACGCGAATGCAAACCAGATCCTGACCGGCAATCTGAACGGGAGCAACACTCAAGTCGAGCACGTTACGACACGTGGGCTTCCCCACCGCACTGGCAGCCAGGCAGAAGCTCTTGAAATCATGCTCGCCGATAAGATACTGCGCAGCTTCGTTCATAGCCTGAATGTCGAGCGGCTCGCACCGCAAATGCCAGCAGAAATCGGCCATGACGAGCGGGGGCAGGGGCCCCACGGAAAGGTAGTAGCGATACTCACGCCACTGCGCATCGAAGCGCGCCGAAAAGCCATCAGCCGCCTGCCACACATCGCGCACGCCCACATCTTCCGGCGTAAGCGCATTCAGCGAACGCAGAAGAACGCGCGGGGTGCGCGTTTCAAGCTCTTCTTCCGAGACATCGTAGCTAATGACCTGGCCCAACGCATGCACGCCTGCATCGGTGCGGCCCGCGCACGTGGTGTCGACCGGACGACGGTACAACACCTCGAGTGCGCGGTTGAGCTCACCCTGCACCGTGGCAAGGTCGCGGCCATTATGCGGCTTCTGCGTGGCGAATCCGTGGTAGCCCGCGCCGTTGTACTGCAGCAGCAGCGCCATGGTAGCCATTACGATGCAGCGCTCCAGACTTCGCGGCCGAACAGCGAATACAGCTCGCGGTACAAACCGCTATTGCGCGCGTCGACCGTGAGCGGCAATTCCGCGCGAAACTTCTGGCCGTTGTTCTGGCGCACGAACAGCACAGCGCCATCGCGACCGGGGTACTTCTTCAAAATCTGCGTGAGGAACTGCATGTTCTGCTGCGAGAAATCGCTTTGCTGAATGGTGATGCCCAGCGTTTTCGGCGGTGCATCCTCTTCGCTTTCGCCCAGATCGAGCAGAGAGACCTCGAACGCCATAAGCTGATTGCGATCGCCGGCTTCGTACTTGCCCTTGATCTTCACAATGGCATCTTCGCGGATGGCATCGGCGTAGTCTTCGTACTTGAAGCAAACGCATTCCACGTGGCCCGTGGTGTCTTCCAGCGTGAACGTGGCCATGCGCGTACCCTTCTTGGTGAGCTTCGTGGCCGCGGCGGAAATCATACCCACAAACGTGGAGTTCTTGATGTCGCGCTCACGTTCAGCCAGATCGCCAATACGGAACTTGGAAAGCTTACGCAGCTTGCTCTCGTACGGACGCAGCGGATGGTCGCTTACGTAGATCTTCAAAATATCCTTTTCGAACTTCAGCTTCGTGCGCTTGTCCCATTCGATGCCATCGGGCTCGGGCACTTCCTCATGGAAACCCGAATCCTCGTCATCAGCAAACATGTCGAACATGGAAATCTGGCCGGCATTGCGGTCCTTCTGACGACGCGCAGCATTTTCCAGCAGCGGCGTATCGTCCAGGAAGTGCATGCACTGCTTACGCGTGTAACCCGTACTATCGAACGCACCTGCCTTGATCAGGGCTTCGAGCGTCTTGCGGTTGTAGCTGCGCGCATCCATGCGGCGCACGAAATCGTGCAGACTGGTGTACGCGCCACCCTTCTCGCGCTCGGCGATGATATCCTCTACGACCTTTTCGCCTACGCCACGCACGCCGGCAAGGCCGAAGCGCACGCCCTCGTCGACAGGGGTGAACTCCAGGTTCGACTCGTTGATGTCGGGCGGCAGTACCTTGATGCCACTGCCGTTGCAGCTGGCAATGTAGTGAATAAGCTTGTCGTTGCTGCCCAGGTAGCTGGAAAGCACAGCTGCCATGAATTCATTCGGGTAATGCGCCTTCAGGTACGCGGTGCGCATAACCAGCACGGCATAGCAAGCCGAGTGCGACTTGTTGAACGCGTACTGTGCGAACTTCTCGGCATCGGACCAGATCTTCTTCGAGACCTCCAACGAGTAGCCGTTTTCCACGGCGCCGTTGTTCCAGTCCTCTTCCAAGGCCTTCATGACCTCGAGCTTTTTCTTACCCATTGCCTTACGCAGCTTGTCGGCCTTACCCGCCGAGAAGCCACTCATG
>JAILNP010000095.1:0-47665 GCA_024691475.1 Eggerthellaceae bacterium | reverse complement strand
TGCGCACGGGGATGTTCTGCAGGTTGGGATCGCTCGAGCTCAGACGACCCGTAGTGGTAACCGTCTGGTTGAACGAAGTATGAAGGCGACCGTCGCCGCGACGCATCTTCGGCAGCGCGTCGATGTACGTGCCCTTGATCTTCGCAAGCTCGCGGTACTTCAGGATGAGACCCGGAAGCTCGTGCTCGTTTGCAAGCTCGGAAAGCACTTTGGCGTCGGTGGAATAGCCACGCGAGGTCTTCTTCTTCGGCTTCAGGCCGATGACCTCGAACAAAATATGGCCCACCTGCTTGGGAGAATCGACGTTGAACTCCTCCCCTGCAAGCTCGTAGATTTGCGCAACGAGTGCGTCCAAATCGCCCTGGGTCTTTTCACCCAGTGCGCGGAGATGATCGACGTCGATAGCAGCACCCACGCGTTCCATATGCGCAAGCACGGAAACGAGCGGAGCATCGATATCGCTGTATACGTCATAGACGCCGTCTTCTTCCATGCGCTTGCTCAGCTCACTGGCAAGCAGGCGAATGGCTGCCGCCTGAATGACCAGCTCATCAGCGTCGGAAGAGCCCTGCGGCAACGCACCGCCCAAGTAGCGCTCGGCAAGATGCGCCGGCGCGTAATCGCGCGCAGAGGAATCGAGCACGTAAGCGGCAAGGCTCACGTCGAACAGCTTCATATCGAACAGGTCGTGCGTATGAATGAGCTTCTCTTCGGCAGTATCGGCGGGATAGACTTCGCCCGCAACTGCCTTGGCATCGTATACGGCAACGGGAATGACGCCCGAAACCAAAACCGCATGAGACAACATAGCCTGAGCCTGCGACCCCTCTAGCAGTGCACATGCCTTCACCGTGGAAACGGCCAGCATAAGATCGTCGCCAAAGATGGAACCCTGATCGCTCTTGAGGAAGGCAACGCCCACAACATCGTCTGCGTCGTGCGCCACGCCGTCGTCGAGAACCTCGTCGGCAAACACCTTGGCGTCGTCTCCCGTAAGGTAATCACGCCAGGGAATCTCGACGCTATGCTGAACCGCCTGGCCGCCAATAAGCGCAAGCGCCTTGCCCAGATGGGCCTTCAAACGCAGCTTGTCGAACGCCTCCGAAACGGATTCGGCGGTATACGAGGGGAACGAAACGGCATCAAGGTCGAGCTCGAAGTCGAGGTCGCGCTTGATGATGGCAACATCGCGTGACAGGAAGGCCGCATCGCGATTATTGGTAAGGTTCTCGAGCTGCTTGCCCTTCAGCTTGTCGAGGTTTTCGTACACGCCCTCCATGCTGCCAAACTGCTGCAGAAGCTTGGAGGCACTCTTCGGGCCAATGCCAGGTACGCCAGGGATGTTATCGGCGGAATCGCCCATGAATCCCAGATAATCGGGAATCTGCTCCGGGGTTACGCCGTACTTTTCCTGAACGCCCGCCGGATCGTAGATCACGACATCGGAAATGCCCTTCTTCGTATTCACGATGTGCGTATGCTCGCTGGCAAGCTGACACGCATCCTTATCGCCCGTAACCAAGAGAGAATCGTATCCGAGGGCATCGGCGCGGGCGGAAATGGTGCCCAGGATGTCGTCACCTTCCCAACCGGGAACCTTCACCACGGGAATGTTCATGCTCTCCAGGATTTCCTCGACGAGCGGGAACTGAACGCGCAGTTCGTCATCCATGGGAGGACGCTGCGCCTTGTACTGCTCGAGCGCCTCAATGCGAAACTTCGGCTTACCCACGTCAAACGCGCAGACAACCGCGTCGGGTGCGGCAACCTCAATGAACTTGAAGAACATGGAAAGGAAGCCGAATACGGCATTGGTAGGAGTGCCGTCGGGCGCGTTCATGGTGGGCGGCACCGCGTGATACGCGCGATGCATCAGGGAGTTTCCGTCGATGACAGCTATTTTCTTAGGCATAGGAACACGCTTCCCGGTAAAAACAACTTACGAATAGTTGAGTATACCCTACACGTTCCAGAGATAGCCTACCCCTCGCACGGTTTCCAAATGCTGCGCAAGTTCAGGACCAAGCTTTGCGCGAATACGACGAACGTGCACGTCGACGGTACGGCTGCCGCCATAGTAGTCGAAACCCCACACGCGACTCAGGAGCGCATCACGCGAATACGTACGACCAGGATGCGACGCAAGAAACGCGAGCAGCGCATATTCCAGATACGTGAAGTCGAGCGGAGAGCCATCTACGTCAACCTGATACGTGGCCAAGTTGATGGTCATGCCATCGACGACGATATAGTCATCGACATTCGTTTCGTTGCCCGGCCAGAGAAGCTGCCTAATGCGAGCGGTGCATTCCGCACCTGACGCTCCGCTTAGGATGAAGTCGCACTTCACCTGCGTGGGAAGGCAAAGGCCCGGCAACGACGCCTCATCGACGACGAACAGCGCGCATGCATTCGATTCGCTACAAAGCACCCGTTCAAGACGGTGAAGCACCTCGGAGACATTTCCCGAAATCTCGTAGATGAGCAAGTCGAAGTCGAATCGCTGCGCAGTAGCCTTCTCGAAGCGGGCGCTCGACCAGGCAACGACGTCGACGTCCATATCGGAAAGCGCATTTTGAAATGTGTAGGCGTTATCCAGGCTGTCCGCCACGAACGCGACCTGCTTGCGCGCCATAGCTACAGCACTTCCAACCAGCGATCGAGCTCCCACGGGGAAACCTGCTTCAGGTACTCACGCCACTCGCGCGATTTCGCATCAACGAGATAGCCGTGGATGTGCTCGCCCAGCACCGATTTCATAAGGTCGCTTTCGGTAAACAGCTCGATGGCGTTGCCAAGGGTAAGCGGGAGCTTCTGCACGCCCAGTTCGCGAAGCTTGGACGGATCGAGCGAAGATAGGTTCACACCCTCGGAGGATTCCGGAAGCGGCAACTGCTCGCGTATGCCCGCCATGCCAGCAGCAAGCATCACCGCGAAAGCCAGATACGGATTGCAGGCCGGATCGGCATTGCGCATCTCGACGCGACAGGCCATTTCCTCGGATGGGCGATATCCCGGAATGCGCACGAGCGTAGAGCGATTGCTGCGCGCCCAGCTAACGTACGCAGGGGCTTCCTTTCCGCCCGTAAGGCGCTTATAGGAATTCACGTACTGGTTCGTGACCAGGCAGAATTCGGGAGCGTAATGCAAGAGGCCCGCAATGAAGTGCTTTGCGGTGCTCGAAAGGTGATGCCCCAGGGGGTCGCTCGGATCGAAGAACGCATTGCGATCATCGTGATCGAACAGGCTCAAATGCACATGCATGCCACTACCCGGGCAGTCGGAAAGGGGCTTGGGCATGAAGCTCGCATACACGCCATGAAGCGCGGCGATTTCCTTCACGACCATCTTGTACGTCATGACGGCGTCGGCCATGCTACATGCATCGGAATAGCGCAAATCGATTTCATGCTGGCTGGGGCCACTCTCATGATGGCTGTACTCAACGGGAATGCCCATGTTCTCGAGGGCCAAAACGGTATCGCGACGCAGGTCACTACCCGAATCGAGCTCGGTGAGGTCGAAGTAGCCTCCCCGATCGAGCACTTCGGTCCCCTTCGAATCGCGGAAGTAGAAGTATTCAACCTCGGGACCCATATTCGCTTCGTAGCCAGCCTCGCGGACGCTCTGGACAACGCGCGACAGAATGAGACGCGAATCGCCTTCGAATGGTTCGCCTTCCGGCGTGCGAATGTTGCAGAACATACGCGCCACGGCATTGGAATCAGGACGCCACGGAAGAATCTGGAACGTGGAGGCATCGGGGAACGCGAGCATGTCGCTTTCCGCCGTATCGGAAAAGCCGTTGATGCAGCTGCCATCGAAGCCCATGCCCTCTTCAAAGGCATGTTCGAGCTCGTTGGGATTGACCGCGAACGATTTCATGTTCCCCATGACGTCGGTGAACCAAAAGCGTACGAAATGAACGTCCCTGGCCTTAACCGTCTTGAGAACGTATTCCTGATCGGGGGTCATAAGCCTTCCCTTCGTGTTCGCGAAGACGCGATGCGTCATCGGCCCATAGCCGTAACCTCATTATTATTGCCATATTACACGTTCATCTTTTCAAGGATGTTTCCAAATGAAAAAAGGGCGCCGGCAAATGAACTTCGCCTCCCCGAAAAGAAGTTGGACTGGAAACTTTTGTTCCCAGTCCAACTATCGGGGTTCACTTCAAAAACGCCGACGCCCTATGATTGCGTGCTTTGCCGCTACGATGCATCGGCCGAGCCGAGCACCACCAGCAAGTCGCCCGTCATGGTGTACGTACCATCGTTCTTCATGACGGTGTTGCTGCCGCCCATGGTTTCGTTGATGGTCTTCGCTTCGTCGGCAAATTCGTCGGAAGCGTAGATGATGAGCGTGCTCTTGTACTTATCGGAATCGGCGTCACCCACCTCGGCAACATTGAATCCGGCCTTGGTAAGCATGTTGGCTGCCGAGGAAGCGGCACCCGATACGCCCGAGCCGTTCTTCACGACAACCGTACCATCTTGGGTAACGGAAGCAGTCGAAGTGGCATTCGCGTCGGCCGTGACGGAAGCCGTGCCGCTATCGCCCACCGACGAGAGCACAATGCCCGTGGCAGAATCGACCTCTTGCTCTTCAGTGGGAGCAAGGCCCTGCTTCATGCGGCTGAGCATTTCTTCCCATTCGCTGGTGATGAGCTTGCACCACCAGATGTTGTTCTCGTACACCGACTCGACGGGCGCCGTAGCGCTGTACACATCGGTGGTGGTGTCGATGCCCTTCAGAGCCTGGGCGTATTCCACGATTTCGCTCACCGTAAGGTCGGTCTGAATGAACGAAGACAGGTTCGTGATGGACGTGCTCATAGTGATGATGTCACTCTGGAAGAGCTTGTCGACGATAGCGCTGATAACGGTACGCTGATTCGCGGCACGAAGCAGGTCACCATCGCCCACGGAATCGTATGCATGGCGGCTACGCGCAAAGATGAGCGTCTGCCAGCCATCGAGCGTCTGCAGACCCGCGTCGAGATGACCCGTGTAATCCTCGTCGTCGATTTCCATGGGAACGTCGACCTCGATGCCACCCAGATTGTCGACGATGGCAGCAAGACCATCCATGTCAACAAGCACGAAGTGAGCGATATCGACGTCGCAGAGCTCGGAAACCGTCTTGACGGCAAGAGACGCCCCGCCATACGCATATGCGGCATTGATCTTCTGAAGACCGTATTCACCCATGTCGACCTGCGTATCACGCGGAATCGAAATCATGGTGACCTTCTTGTTGCCCGGATCGACGCGTGCAAGAATGATGGTGTCGGTGCGATAAATGCCACCGAAGGTGTTATCTTCGGAACGTTCGATAGACTCGTCGGTACCCATGAGCAGCACGTAGAACGGATCGCTTGGCGCGTTCGTTTCAACGAGAGCGTCTTCGATGTCGGCATCGAGGCCCTGCGAGAAGTTCTCGTCAATCGTCTTGAGCTGATTGGAGAAATACAAAGCCGCAGCCGTGCCAGCGCACACGAGCATGGCAATGATCACCAGGGCAATGGTGATGCCGATGCGCTTGCGACGACGACGCTTCCCCTTCTTGTTCGCAAGACCCTCGGCATACGAGGAGCGAGAATACGGATTGATGGGCACCATACCGCTGGGCATCCACTGGGCATTGCCTTGTTCCTGGCCCCACTGGTCCTCGTAACGAGTAACCGGTGTACCATGACCGGCATGTTTTCCTTTGCTCATGAGCTGATATATCCCCTACAGTACAGTCGGCACATTAATATTCTAAAAAGTATAAACGAATACGAACTCGCAGAGCGCAGTTTACATACGACCCGCTCAACTACGCGCCTCGCCTTCAGCAACCTTTAAGCAAGCACGCCCAAGGTCAAAGAAGCGCGAGGCGCGAACGACAGCCTAGTTGTACACGTGAACCGTAGTGCCAAGCGGTATGTTTTCGTAAATCCACCTGGCATTATCCACTTCAACGCGCACGCACCCATGCGACAGGTAACGGTAGCTGCCCAGCTCGTTGCCCGTGCCGAGGATGCTATGAATGAAGTAGCCACCATAGAAGCGCGTGCAATACTGCGCGGAATAGGCCGTGCTCAGGTGCGGCTTGCGGTCGAGCGTAGTGAACGTGCCGGTAACCGTGGGAGTCGAAGGCTTGCCGGGCGAGCAGAGCCAGTACTGGACGCACGTCCAATTGCCCTGAGAACCCGTATAGACGCCCAACATGGCGGTATCAAGATTGATCATGATGAGCCAGCGCGTAGCGCTCGAGAAGCGCTGCGCATACTCGGTCATAAGGTACTGCGCAGGAGGAACCGACTTCACAAGCTTGCCGTCATTGTCGGCCTTGTACCAGGTAGAGCCATCCTTGATGAAATTGTTTCGAAGCACGTAGCCTTCGTTGTATACGCCAAAGTACTTGCTTCCCTCGGCATTGAAGAAGCCCGTACGCGCCCCCACGAACGACTGGTAGGCCTTCTGCAACCAGTAACGCTGCAGGTTGCCCCCATCGTAGATTCCCGTCACAAGCCAACCCGCGGCAGACGGCATGACGCCATCGTTGTTGGCCAGAAGAACATGATTGCCCCAGTTGGTCTTGCCGCGCAGCACGTAACCGTTGTTGCCCATGCCAAAATAGCGAGCGCCATTGACCACGAAGAAGCCCGACAGCATGGCATGGGACGTGGCGTCGTAGCGATAGCGCTGCAATACGCCATCGTAGGCCTTGGTCACAAGCCATCCGGTATTTCCGTCGGACGTGGATGCCAGCTTGCCGTCATTGTTCGCAACGTACACGCGACCAGCGCCGTTATCCCACTTTCCGCGCACGATGATGCCGTTGGAACGCGCGTATGCGGTATACCCCGCACCCTCCGAAGCGGTAACAAGGCGAGACTTGGCGACGCTTGCATTCGAATCGAGCCAGTAGCGCTCGAGAGACCCCGTCCACGCGGGGGAAACGAGCCAGCGCGCCGTAAACGGCAAGTTCGCGCCATTCGTGGCGTACCAGGCAATACCCTCGGCCGTCCAGCCCATCTTAACGAGCGAGGCGTTTTCGGAAGCGGACGTCGTGTAGTTGTGCGAGCCCGTCTTGGCGTTCTTGTTGTACTGGCGATACACGACGAGGCCCGTGCCTTCGGCATCGGAGTACCAGCCGATGCCCTCGTACTTCCAGCCCTTCTTCACCAGGCCGTCGCGCTCGGACTCCGACGTCGTGAAGAAATGGTCGCCGCCGTTGGGGTTGTACAGGCGATACACGGGCGTATCCGACATAGAGGGAGCCACCCAGCCAATGCCCTCCCATTGCCAACCGATGCTGGCAATGGAGATGGCCTCGGATTCGCTCGACGTGTAGAAATGTTCGCCCGAATTCGGGTTATACAGGCGATACATGTTCACATGGGATTCTTCGTACGAGGGCTCCTGGGTGGTTTCGGAAGGATCCTGGGGATCGTCCGAACATGTGTCGAGGGAACTTTGAGCAGATGCGGCCTGCGGCTCAACCGCAACGACAGGAACATCAGCGGAAATGGAATCGGCCGCCGGCGAGGCAGCAGGATCCCCTTCCCCATCGTCAGCCTGCGAAACGGCGGACGGCTCACTAGCAGGAGCATCGCCCTCATCGACTACCGCGGAATCGCCTGCCTTGGTCGTTGGGCCCCCAGATGAATCGGCAACGGCCTCTGAGCCCTGCGGCGCGACAGTGGGAAGCAAATCGGTTGTCTCCAAGCCATACGACGGAGACGACGCAAGCAAGAAGGTAACGATTGTAGCGGCAATGAACGCAACGCATGCCGAACGCATGCGGAAACGATAGGAATACCCCGTCATATCAGCCCCATTTCCTCGTGGTTTTCACAGCCACACAGGGAAATATTACCACAACAAAAGTCCCAATTTGACGCAGCGAACAAGCACCCCAAACGCAAAAAAAGCGGAGGACGCGCGTGCGCCCTCCGCTTTATGGCGATGTTCCAGGCAACTAGGCGATAGTTACGCCAAGCTCTGCTTCGACCAGGTCGAACGCAGCGTCGATGGCCTTGTCCATGTCGTAGTACTTGTAGCCGCCCAAGCGACCAGCGAACACGACCTTGCCCTCCTTGGAGGCAAGCTCGACGTACTGAGCATACAGCGACGAATTACGCTCGTCGTTGATGGGATAGTACGGTTCGTCGCCGGGCTTCCAGTCGGCCGGGTACTCGCGCGTGATGACCGTCTTAGGCTGCGTGCCGTACTCGAAATGCTTGTGCTCGATGATGCGCGTATAAGGCACCTCGCGCTCGGTGTAGTTCACCACGGCGTTGCCCTGATGGTTTTCCTCGTCGAGGATCTCGCTTTCGAAGCGCAGGCTGCGGTACTCCAGGCGACCAAGCTGGTAATCGTAGAACTCGTCGATGGGACCGCAGTAGATAACGCGATCGGCAACATCGGGGTTCTGGGCAATGAACTCACGGTATTCCGTGTTCAGCTTGACGGGCGTATCGCCAAACATGGCTTCCACCATCTTGGTGTAGCCGCCCATGGGAATGCCCTGCCAACGATCGTTGAAGTAATTGTTGTCATAGCGGAAGCGGCACGGAAGGCGCTTGATGATGCTAGCAGGAAGGTCCTTGCAGTCGCGGCCCCACTGCTTTTCGGTGTAGCCCTTGATGAGCTTCTCGTACACATCGCGGCCAACCAAGGAAAGCGCCTGCTCTTCCAGGTTGGAGGGCTCGCCAATGCCCGCCTCGGCTACCTGGGCGGCAATCTTCGCCTTCGCCTGTTCGGGCGTACGCACCTCGGGCCACATCTTGCTGAAGGTGTTCATGTTGAACGGAAGGTTATACAGCTCGTCCTTGTAAACGGCGACGGGGCTGTTCACGTAGTTGTTGAACTCGGCAAACTGGTTCACGTAATCCCACACGCGACGAATGGACGTATGGAAGATGTGGGCGCCATACTTGTGGACGTTAATGCCCTCGATGTCCTCGCAGTATACGTTACCGGCGATATGCGGACGACGGTCGATGACGAGGCACGTCTTCCCCACCTTGGCGGCTTCGTGCGCGAAAACGGCGCTCGAGATGCCAGCGCCAACGATGAGATAATCGTACTGAGACACGATCATTCCTTTCTAAGAGCTTAGACGTACCGAGTATACGCAACGAATGCGTTCGGAGCGCCAGTTACGCTAAATAAACCAAAGCGTGCCGCCGGCGGAAATGGCCAGCGGCACGTACGTTGCAGGAAAACCCGCTTACTTCGAAAACGCGGGATGCACCTTGTCCTTGTCGGAAAGAACGATCTTCGAAGCGTCGAAGGCCTCGTCGCCCTCCATGGCAGGCCACTCGATGCCAATGGTGGGATCATTCCACATCAGGCCACCCTCGTCATTGGGATGGTAGACGTCGTCGCACTTATAGCAAAACTCCGCCGTATCGGAAAGCACCAGGAAGCCATGGGCGAAACCGCGCGGAATGAAGAACTGGCGCTTATTTTCCGCGGAAAGCACCACGCCCTCCCACTTGCCATACGTGGGGCTGCTTTCGCGCAGGTCGACGGCGACGTCGAACACCTTGCCCGACACCACGCGCACGAGCTTGCTCTGCGGATGCTCAATCTGGAAATGCAAGCCACGCAGCACGCCCTTAGTGCTGGAGCTCTGATTGTCCTGCACGAAGTCGACGTCGATGCCGCCCGCGACGAAATCCGGGCGCTTGTAGGTTTCCATGAAGTAACCGCGGCTATCGCCATACGCCTTCACATCGACGATGATTACCCCGTCGATGGAGGTCTTCGTAAACGTAAAGTTCCCAGACGTAATTACGCCTTCGTCCATAGTTCCCAATCCTCTCGCAACCAATCGAGTTCGTATCTAGCTGATTCGCGCGCGCAATGCATTCCATAGAACGGATCACCGGCGCTGATGTACTTGCCCCAATGCTCGCGGAACAAACCGCCTTCGCTATGCAGGCGAGCGAACTTGTTTGGGTTCATGAAGTCGGAGCCACGCGAAGCAGATTCGTAATGATAGAGACGCGCCGTCGGCTCGATGACAACGCTCCAGCCGTGCTCACGCAAGCGAAGGCAAAGGTCGATGTCGTTGTATGCCACGGCGAAACGCTCGTCGAAACCGTCGACGGCATCGAACTGGCTTGCGCGAACCAACATGCACGCACCCGTAACGGCCGACGATTCGCGCGTACGTTGCAAATGCGAAAAATGGTAGAGCGAATCGGCCGGGAAGCAATGGCACAAGTGGTCGGGGTTCGCCTTCGGAATGATTACGCCAGCATGCTGAATGGTGTCGTCGGCATACAGGAGCATAGCGCCCGTACAGGCCGTAGTGGAACGATGCAGCATGGGGCCAAGCATGCGTTCGATCCATTCGGGCGTGATGACCGACGTATCGTTATTCAAGAACAGGTAATAATCTCCCGAGGCATAACGCGCGCCAAAATTGCAAATGGCGGAGAAATTGAATTCCCCTTCGTAGCACACCACCTTTACGCGGGAATCACGCGAGGTGATCTGGTCGTAGTAGGCAAACGTCTGCTCTTCGGTGCTGTTGTTCTCGACAAGCACGATCTCGAAATTGCGATACGTGGTCTTTTCCAAAATGGAATCGACGCACGTGGAAAGCAGGTCGATATGATCCTTCGTGGGAATGACGATGGAAACCAGGGGCTGCTCTTCGGGCATGATGTACTTCACGCGATGGTAGAAGGCGGGCGTGCTATCTTCCACCTTCACGGGTACGCCAATGCGCTCGAAGTGCGCCGCGATGGCGCGATTGCCCGCTTCCTGCGCCCACGGCTTGGAATCGGCGGAGCCAGCGGTGGACTGCTGATGCACGCGCCAGTGGTAGAGCACCTTGCGCGCATGATAGACGTTACGCGCCTGCTCGGCGATGAGGAACGTGAGGTTGTGATCCTGCGCCCCATCGAACTCCTTGCCCGGCAGCTCGGGAAGATCGCGCACGAGCGACGCGCGCACCGTAAGCATGTGACACACGTAATTCGAGGCAGTGAGCAGGTCCATATCGAAATCGGGCTTCAGGAAGCCATCGAAGTAATGGCCGTTCTCGATCTTGTCCTCGTCGCAGTAGAGCAAGTCGGTGTCGGGATAGCGGTTGATGCCCTTCGCATACTCGAAGAGCATGTCAGGTTCCAGAATATCATCATGATCGAAGAAGCACAGGAAGTCGCCCTTGGCCGCGCGAATGCCCTCGTTCGTATTGAGCGTGATGCCCTTGTTATCGTCGAGCGTGACCAACCGAATACGTTCGTCTTCCGCTACCGCACGCTGGGCGTTTTCGCAAAGCGCGGCGTCTTCGGGAGAGGCATTCACCAACACGAGCTCCCACTTGGCATACGTCTGCGAGCGCACCGATTCGACCATTTCCCAGAAGAAGCCAAGGGGCGTCTTGTACAGGGGCACGATAATCGAGAACAGCGGTTCGATTTCGAAATGGGCCGTCTTCTGCGCTTCGATGACCAGCGGAGACGTACGATGAATACGGCGGAACCAATCATCGTAGGCCTCACCCTGCGAGGTATGCGACATCATGAAGAAGAAATCCCTGCGCAGCTGCTCGATACGAGAGGCTTCCATGCGAACGAAGCCATCGGGCGCGCTTCCACCGGGAAACGACACCCAAATGAAGAAATCGGAATCGAGTACGGGCAGGCGGAACGAAAATTCGATGAGACGCGCTCCATCGGGAGAGTCGGCCGTAACGGGAATGGGGCTCTCGCCGAAAACGGTGACCTTCGACGATTCCAGTAGAGAACCATCCATGCCAACAAATCGAATGCTGGCGTTATTCAGCGCCTCGTTGCGATAGTTGGGCGCGTACACGCAGATGAAGCCGTGCAGCAAGTTCGCGGAGTCGTCGAAGAGCACGATGCGATCGATGCGAATGTTCGCGCAATCGATGCGCGGCTCAGCATCGATGTTGCGCATGGATGTAACCGCATCCTTCAGCAACGTATTGCGCTTCGATTGCCAAGAGGATTTCTTCGGGTCAATGGTGGCCATGGCGCTGTCGAGCACCTTGTCCTGCCCATCGACCACATGAGCGGTGACGACCTGGGCAACCGAGATAACGGGCACCACAACCACATATGAATCGGCCTGCTCGCCACGCAAGGCAAGCGCGGGCATGTCGTTGCCGTTCTGCGCACGCGAGGAAACGCGGACCCTTGCACCAGAGGGCACATCGGCACGCAGCGCAATGTAGATCTTCCCATCCCCCCGCGTAAGCTTACCGAACTCCATCTAGTCCAGAACCTCCTTGGCAGAATACATGGTGTCGTAATACGCACGATATGCACCGCTCGTTACGTGCTCCATCCATTCCTTGTGCTGCAGGTACCACTCGATGGTGCGGACAATGCCATCTTCGAACTTCGTCTCGGGGTACCAGCCCAGGTCGGCCTTGATCTTGTCGGGGGCAATACCATAGCGCCTGTCGTGGCCAGCACGATCGGTGACGTGACGGATGAGGTCCTCGGTGATGGCAGGGTCATTCACGGCCTTGGAGGCTTCCGCGATGATGGTCTTCACGATAAACATGTTGGCACGCTCGTTGTGGCCACCCACGTTGTAGACTTCGCCAAGCTTGCCCTTCGCCAGAACCATGTCGATGGCCTTGCAGTGGTCTTCCACGTACAGCCAATCGCGCACGTTCAGGCCATCGCCGTACACCGGCAGTTCCTTATGGGCAAGCGCATTGTTGATCATGAGCGGAATGAGCTTTTCCGGGAACTGATACGGGCCGTAATTGTTCGAACAACGCGTGATGTTGATGGGCATACCATACGTATCGCCATAGGCGGAAACGAACATGTCGGCCGCGGCCTTGCTGGCCGAATAGGGCGAATGCGGGGAAAGCGGCGTGTCCTCGCGGAAGAACTCATCGAGCTTGTCGAGGGAAAGCGTACCGTACACCTCGTCGGTGGAAACCTGCAGGTACTTCTTGCCCGGGGTCCACGAGCCATCTTCTTGCTGCCACGCCGCGCGAGCAGCATTGAGCAGCGTTACCGTACCCATGACGTTGGTGTCGGCGAACACCTCGGGGTTTGCGATGGAGCGGTCCACGTGGCTTTCCGCGGCAAAGTTCACCACGTAATCGGGATCGTATTCAGCAAACAGGCGCGTGATGGCATCCTTGTCGCGAATATCGGTCTGGCTGAAGATGTGACGCTCGTCGCCCTCGATGTCCTTCAGGTTCTCGAGGTTGCCCGCATACGTGAGCACGTCAACGTTCACGATGCGAATATCCTGGTACTTCTTGAGCATGTAGAGCACGAAGTTGCTGCCGATGAAGCCGGCGCCACCAGTTACCAAATACGTTTTCATGAAACTCCTTATAGTTGCGTTCGCAAAGCGAAATCTATTTGCCCATATAGCTACGAAGCGCATCGTGCCACGGACGCATGGTGTCTCCTATCGTCGCAGCCAGATGGCCGTTCACGAGCGACGAATAGGCGGGACGCGACGCGCTTTCGGGGTGCGCTTCCTTGTATTCCTGCGAGGTGCAGCGCGCGACTACGCAATCGAGCCCGGCTTCCTGCATGATGGCCTGCGCGAAATCGGCCCACGAACAGGTGCCCTTGTTCACGCAGTGGTAAATGCCGTAGTTTTCCGTTTCGGCAATGCGCAGCATCTGATACGCGACGTCGTTGGCGTTCGTGGGGCAGCCAAGCTGATCATCGACCACGGTAACCGTGTCGAGCGAATTGCCCAAGCGCATCATCGTCTTCACGAAGTTCTTGCCCTCGTGGCCATAAAGCCAGGCCGTGCGTACGATGAAGTGACGAGGACACGCTTGCGCAACCGCCTGCTCCCCCGCCAGCTTGGTACGGCCATACGCGGAAAGAGGAGCAACTTCGTCGGATTCGACACGCGGCTCGGGCTGGTTGCCCGGGAACACGTAGTCGGTGGAAACGTGCACGAGCTTCGCGCCCGTCTGCTCGCAGGCACGCGCAAGGTTCGCGGGGCCCGTGGCATTCACGGCAAAGGCGTCGCTCTCATGAGCTTCGCAACCATCGACGTTCGTATAGGCCGCGCAATTGAAGACGACGTCGAAGCCGCTTGCCAGGAAGGCATCGACGGCAGCGGCATCGGTAATATCGAGTTCGCCGGCATCGGCGCAGACGACTTCCGCCCCCGCATAGCTAGCGGGAATGGGGCCGATTTCCGCCTGCCCCGAGGCAAGCATACCCGAAAGCTCGCGGCCAAGCTGACCGGCAGCACCAGTAATAAGAATGCGCATCCAATCACCTAATCCATAATGCGGCCGTCGGCAACCTTCTGAAGGTGCTGGCCATACGGACTCTTGCCATACGTCTTCGCGGCCGCAAGCAGCGTTTCGCGCGAAATCCATCCGTTCTCGAAGGCAATTTCCTCGGGAACGGAAACGGGCATGGACTGGCTGCGCTCAACCGAGCGAACAAATTCGGAAGCCTCGAAGAGCGATTCGACGGTACCCGTGTCAAGCCACGCGTAGCCACGGCCCAGCGTGACGACGTCGAGGCTGCCATCGTTCAGGTACATCTCGTTCAGGCTGGTGATTTCGAGCTCGCCGCGCTCGGAGGGCTTCACCTTGCGGGCGAAATCGCACACGCGCTTATCGTAGAAGTACAACCCGGTAACGGCATAGTTGCTCTTGGGGTTAGCGGGCTTTTCCTCGATGGAAATGGCGTGGCCGTCTTCGTCGAACTCCACGACGCCGAAGCGCTCGGGGTCGTCGACGTAGTAGCCGAATACCGTGGCACCGCCATTGTTCTCGGCAGCATTGACGGCGGCCTTCAGATGACGGGAAAGACCATTGCCGTAGAAGATGTTGTCGCCCAGCACGAGCGCACAGCTTTCGCCATCGATGAACTCCTCGCCGATAATGAATGCCTGGGCAAGGCCGTCGGGCGAAGGCTGCTCTGCATAGGAAAGCGAGATGCCATACTGGCTGCCATCGCCCAGCAGGTCGCGGAAGCGAGGCAAGTCAACCGGAGTGGAAATGATGAGAATGTCCTTGATGCCCGCGAGCATAAGCGTGGAAAGCGGGTAGAACACCATGGGCTTGTCGTAAATGGGAAGAAGCTGCTTGCTGGTTACCGTGGTTAGCGGATACAGACGGGTACCGCTACCACCCGCAAGAATGATGCCCTTCATGTGCGCTCCTTTAACATGTACATGTCACATATATGCGAAACATTCTACGCCCTGAGCGCATGCTTGCAGGAAACGCAACGACTATTACCATAAATCGGCACGTCGGACAGGCTACGCGCAAGTAACGGAATTCCATGTATTCGCGCGCGTGCAATTGATACGCATCGCCATTATCGCGATAATAAACGCTTGCGACTGGACAACTCAAAGGAAATGGAATGGCAGACGCAGCTATAGAAAAGAAACGAGTAACGGAATTCCAGCACAACAAATTCGTGCTGGCATCGCTGGTAAGCAAGGACTTCAAGCTCAAGTACCGCCGCAGCTTCCTGGGCATCGTATGGAGCGTGTTGAACCCGCTCCTCATGATGATCGTGCTCGCCGCCGTATTCAGCTACATGTTCCGATTCAACATCGAGAACTTCCCGCTGTACCTTATCTTGGGTCAGATCATGTTCGACTTCATGAATCGATCCACTAACTCGGCCATGAGCTCCATTATCGATGCGCAATCGCTCATCAAGAAGATTCGCATCGAGAAGATGATCTTCCCAATGGAAAAGGTCATGTTCGAGCTTCTGAACACGGCTATCTCGATGATTGCGGCCGTGCTGGTCATGGCTTACTTCCAGGTGCTCCCCAGCGTGCATGCCATCTGGGGCCTGCCCCTGCTGATCATCTTCATCACCATGTTCTCGTTCGGCCTAAGCCTGCTCATCTCCGCGCTCTCGGTATTCTTCCGTGACGTCATGCACCTGTGGGGCGTTCTGCTTACCGCATGGACGTACGCCACGCCCATCTTCTATCCCGTGGACATGCTGGCCGATTGGATGATGACCATCATGCAGTTCAACCCGATGTACCACTACCTCACGTTCTTCCGCGACATCATGATGTGGAACACCTGCCCCTCGATTCAGGAAATCCTCATCTGCTTCGGCATGGCGCTCGTGACCTTCGTGGTGGGATTCACCGTCTTCCGCAAGACCGAGCACAAGTTCATTCTCTATATCTAGGACGGAATATGAGCGAACCAGCTATCCGCATAGACCATGTCTCGATGGTGTTCAACATCGCCAGCGAGCAGCTCAACAGCCTAAAGGAATACTTCATCAAGCTCGCAAAGCGCGAACTGTTCTTCAAGGAGTTCAAGGCCCTGGAAGACATCGACTTCACCGTTGAGCAAGGTGATGTATATGGCATCGTGGGCACGAACGGCTCGGGTAAGTCTACCCTGCTGAAGATCATCGCCGGCGTGCTCGAGCCGTCAAAGGGATCCGTTACGGTAAATGGGTCCATCGCCCCGCTCATCGAGCTAGGTGCAGGCTTCGACATGGAACTCACGGCACGCGAGAACATCTATCTCAACGGCGCGCTGCTGGGTTACAGCCGCAAGTATATCGACACCCACTTCGACGAAATCGTAGACTTTGCCGAAGTTCGCGAGTTCTTGGACATGCCCATGAAAAACTACTCTTCGGGCATGGTCGCACGCGTGGCCTTCGCCGTTGCAACGGCTACCATCCCCGACATCCTGGTCGTTGACGAGGCGCTTTCCGTAGGCGACTTCCTCTTCCAGGAAAAGTGCGAACGCAAGATCAACGAGCTCGTGCGCGAGCACAACACTACCCTGCTGTTCGTTTCCCACAGCATCGACCAGGTCGAACGCGTCTGCGAAAAGGCCGTCTGGATCGAAAAGGGTCACCTGCGCAAGATTGGCACCGTTGAAGAGGTATGCGCCGCATATCGCGGACTGGAACAGGAACACCAGGCATAGCAGCTGCCCCATATAAAAAGGCAATAGCCCTTTCGGATCTATCCGGAAGGGCTATTTCGTATGATCAAGAAGGTAATACGAACTGCTCTGGTCGAGATTGGCGTTATAGAAGCCATCGGGTGATAAAGCGATAGCGGGCCAAGCTTCGGCAAGGCGTTTGGAATCATGGGCAAGCAAGTCACGCACGTTGGGATGCAGCGGCGAAAGCGCCTCGAAGCGCGTACGGGAATGTCGAAGCTCCGCAAACGGAATGTAGAGCGTGAGCAGGCCCTTCTGTGCAAGCCTGAGGCAAAGATCGACCTGGGCGTACAGCAGCGAGCCATAGCTCTCGTCGTAACCATCCGCTTCCAGGAAGTCCTTCCTGCGCACGATGACGCAATCGGGAGCGACGGCGGCATAATTCGCGGGACGGTGAAAACGCCCAATGTAGCCACTATCCCATGCCGGCAAATCAATGCCCAGCTCGGTAAGCTGCCCATCAGCGCGAACGACGATACCGCTCTGGCAAAGCGTGTCCTGCGGCGTAAGCAAGCGAGGAGAGATGAGCCCCACTTCCGAACGCTCGAAATACGGCAGCAGCACGCTCAGCGCGTCGGAGGTAATGGGCGCAACGTCGCCAGCGGCGAAAAGCACGTACTCGGAGCTCGCCTTGCGCGCCGACTCATTGCGATACGCAAGGATATCCCGTTCGGATTCAAGAGACTCCGAAGGCGTAACCGTAGCCAACCCATCTGCAACGGCGGCATCCCATGAACCAGAACCTAGACTTTCAGGCGAATCGAAAACTGCCGAAACGCTCGAAGTCGCGATGTCGGAATGAATCTTCAGCTGATACACGAAGATGCAATCGGTATCCACGACATCAGCCGTGATGCCACGTCGCTTGAAATGCTGCTCGATGGTGTAGGCGCCTGCGTCGTTGCAATACGGCTTCGCATCGGAGTTGCCACCATTGGTGGACCCAGAATGCATGCGCCAGTGATAGAGCACGCGCGGTACGTGCACGATGCTGCGGCCAACTTCGAACGCCTTGAGCGTAAGGTCGTAATCCTGCGCGCCATTCGTGAGCGGACCAGAGCGCTCGGTGCGATCAAGCAGCCACCTGCTCACCATGAGCAGGTGAATAACGTAGTTGTTCGAATACAGAAGATCGGGAGAGCGATCGGGCTTGAACAAGGGAAGCGTATAGCCCTTCCCCTCCTCGAAGCTATCCTCATCGCAATAGAGCAGGTCGACGTCTTGCGTTTCGTTGATGCGCGCCACGTACTCGTAAACCAAATCGGGCTCGATAAAATCATCGTGATCGAGAAAGCCAACGTAGTCGCCATGCGATGCGGCGATGCCGCAATTGGTATTGCCGTCGATGCCATCATTTTCGGGATGGTCGACCACGATGATGCGCTCGTCATCGTACGATGCAAGAACCTCGGCAAGGGCCTTGTCGTCGGGGCTGGCGTTCACCAGCACAAGCTCCCACTTCTGGTAGCTCTGCGCACGCACCGAATCAATCATGACGCGCAGGAACGCCGGAGGCGTGCGATACAGGGGGCTCACCAAGCTCACCAGGGGCTCGTATGGAAAATGCGATTCGCGCTGCCTTTGGAGCTGATCGTCCGTTACGCACTGACGTTCACGCCATTCCTCGTAGGACCCATCCGCAAAGGGATTCCGCACGAGGGCATAATAATCATCGGTAAGCTCGCGCTGCCAGCGCTGCTGAGACATGGTCCACGCGCAGAGCGCCTCTCCCGAAGACGCGCTCTGGAAGCGCACGGTTACGTTACCCATTTCCTTCGAGAGAAGCGTAACGTAGCAAAGCTCGTACCAGGCCACCTTCGAACTGCCACGCGGCGATGCAATGCGCTGCGAGCCGCGCAATGCGGAATCGAGCACGGTGCCATCGTCCAAGACCACCTGAAATTGCAGGTCATCCATGCGGTCCTGCGCCACGAGGGCGCGAGATTCGAGCATCCACGTACCCTCTTCGAGCGGCCTGCAGCCCACCACGCGCGTACCAGCGCCCGTGCGAACCTCGGCCGCGGAAATCCAGCTCTCCCCCGCGAAAAGTCGATTGTAGAGTCGAGAAAGAATGGACATGGCTACTTGCGGAACGCGTTCTTCACGGCAGCGATAGCCTTGCGAGGCATAACGATACGACCAGCATGCGCGAGCTTCGTACCCAATCGCATGGTGGGAGAATCCTTCATGTCGGCAAGAGCCTGCTCGTCGAGACGCAGCACATAATCCTTGTACAGCATGCGATCTTCCAGGAACTCCTCGACGCCACCCTTTGCCAAGAGCTCGTACACGCGGTGCTCGCGAGGCCTATGCCAGCAATACTCGTTACCCAGGCGCTCCAGGCACGCACGCACGGCGGGAAGCTCCTCGTCGATGCAGGCATGAAGCTCTTCCAGGTTCTCGGTATGCACGATATCCCACGCGAACGCGCTAGCCAGCACGTTGGAAAGCGAAACGGCATAGCGCTCGTCGCCCACCGCTTCAATGCCCTTCAAGATGGAAGGCGTAACGCGACGACACGATGCGCTGCGCTCGCTGCGAAGCTGATGCTGCTCGTCGAGCTCGAGGTAGAACAGCGGCCACTCGATGAAGCGATCGGCGTTCGACATGCAGTTGAAGGCGCCGTAGGCAATGGACGCGGCAGCAATGGTTGCACGCATGCCAAACGAAGCATCGCCCATGACGTCGCAAGAATCAAAGGAAAGGCCCTGTTCGCGAATGAAGTCATTGCGATAGATGCGAGCATATTCGTTTGCATGCGCCACGTCGAAGGCAAAACCGGAAATGGATTCGGCGCCCGCCGGAAGCATAGCCGCAACGAATTCCTCGGTCTGAACGGTAACAGCATCAAGTGCATTGGCCGCACGCAGTGCGTCCACGACATAGCGCATATCGTTGTCGAGCAACGCGATATCGGACGAGCTCTCGGCAACCAACTCGATAAAGGAAGAAAGGCGGGCATCAACGCTCATCGACGGATCGATGACCATGCTGTAACGCCCCTTGGATGCATCCAATGCGGCATTGAGGCCCTGGGGCACCGATTCAAACGAACCATCGAGCATGCGCACATTTGCGTGCGTATTGCACACGCGCTTGCAAATCATGGGGCTGGAATCGTGAGAGCCGCAATCAACGCAGATGACCTCGTGCTCAACTTCGAGCGCATTGAGCGAAGAAAGGCACTCAGCCATGGTGCGGCGATTGTCGAGCACGGGAACCAGGAAGGAAACAACGGGCTGTTCTTCGGAAGCTTCCGGTTCGGCGTTGTCCTGCGCGTGCGCAGCTGCCAGGAACGAGTTGTAGAAGTCGATATCGCTTGCGGCGAAGCACTTGCTGGAAAGAACGAGGTCCCTGTCCATATCCTCGAGCATCTCGAGAACGAGGGAATGCACTTCGGGATCGGTCTCGGAAAAGCCGCACTCCCCTAGCACGAAGTTAATGTAACTGAATTCGCGCACGTACAAAGCTTCCCAGATCTTCGCAGAAGCATTGCGACGACGAAGCACCTCGCGCATCTCACGCGTACGGTCGAACGGAATGCGGAAGTCCTTCAGAAAGCTCGAAGAGCTCATGTTCGTCTGACGATAGTAATAGTAGTTCTTGGGAACCCAAACAATGCGCTTGGCTGCAACCAGGGTTTCCTGCATAAACGGGTTATCGGCCCAACCGGCGCCCTTGGGCTCCATGAAGCGAATGCCCTCGGATTCCAGGAAGGAACGGCGATAGATGGCCGTCCAGATGCAAGGATGCGACGAAGACAGACCCGGATGATCATCGATGGTAAGCGCGGTGGGAACCTTGGGCATGAACTCGGTAAGCGCAGAGGTGGTTACCGCATCGCCATAGCCATTGCGGCCATCGTAGAACTGCACGTACGAACCCTTGACGATATCGGCGGGCTTGCCACCAAAATCCTGGTACGACAGAAGGTCTTCGTACATATGCTCGTCGATGAAGTCGTCGGGCTCAACGATGCCGATGAATTCGCCCGTAGCGTGATCAAGGCCATAGTTGAGCGAATGACCATAGCCGCCATTGGGCTTGTCGAGCACTTTGAAGCGGCTATCGGCCGCAGCGTACTCGTTCATAACCGCAAGGGAATCATCCTTGCTGCCGTCGTTGATGCAAAGCACCTCGATATCCTGAAGCGTCTGCGCTTTGATGCTATCAAGGCACTGCCTCAGATAGGGAATCGCATTGTAGACGGGGATGAGAATGGATACTTTGGGCATGCACGCCTCCTGCAATCAGCCAATAAAAAAGCAGGTCGCAGCTGAGCCGCGACCTGCGTTATTTTGGTGCCCCCAACGAGAATCGAACTCGTGTCTCAGCCTTGAAAGGGCCGCGTCCTGACCGCTAGACTATGGGGACGATCATGCGCTTCCGTGAAGCAGCTAGGCTATTATGGCAAAGCACCGCGGGCGACGCAAGGGCCAATTTTGCGACAAAGGCGCCGTTCACACGATGTCCACGATTTGCCCCTACCCCCTCGTATCGTAGCGCTCCTTCACGATGTACAGGGGCCTACGCTTCTGCTCAATATAGCTTCGTGCCTGGTAATCGCCCATCACACCCAGCACCAAAAGCTGAAGGCCGCCAAAGAGGAGGACGAGGCACACGAGCGTAGGGTAGCCGGGGATGGCAATGCCCATGATGAGGTAATCGACGATGAGAACATAGAGCAAGTAGAGCGTAGCCACCAAGCTGGAAACGAAGCCTATGTACTTCGCCACCTTCAGGGGCCACGTGGTGAAGGCGATGATTCCCGAGAAGGCATACTTGAAGAGCTTGCGCGTAGACCAGCTTGACTCCCCCGCCAGGCGCTCGTCGGGCGTATAGGGAACGGCATGCGTATTGAAGCCCACCCAGGCGAACAGCCCCTTGCTAAAGCGGTAGTACTCGGGCATGGAAACAAGGGCGTCGGCCACGGTACGCCGGAACACCCGAAAGTCGCTCATGTTCTCGGGCATCTCGATTTCGTCGGACGCCACGTTGAACGTGCGGTAGAAACGACGCTTCAACCAGGCCTGAACCTTGTTCTCGCGTCGCGTTTCCTGATACGCCGCCACAACGTCGCATTCTTCGTGCTCCATAAGATACTGGTACATGCTGAACGCCAAAGCAGGATCTTGCTGCAAGTCGGCATCGATAAGGCACACGCAAGAGCCCTGCGATTCCTTCATGCCGCAGAAGATTGCGCTTTCCTTGCCAAAGTTGCGCGAAAACCCAATGGCACGAAGCGCGTGGGCGCCGGCGTCTTCGGAGATAAGGCTCCGGAGCTGCGCCATGGTGCCATCGGAGCTGCCGTCGTTTACGTAGACGACCTCGTACGATACGCCCGAGCCATCGAATACGTCCTTCACGCGTTCGAAAAACGCATGGACGTTCTTTTCCTCGTTATGGCAGGGAACAACCAGGGATAAGTCGAAGGCCTGGGGCAATGGCGCTACGCGCGAAGAGTCTACAGTCATGGGCAATCTTTACAGACGATGTGTATCGGACACACCCAGTGTAGCGCATGGTAAGATTCTCCAGAACCTGAACAAGAAGGAGATACGTTAGGCACATGACGTACGCGCAAGCCCCCGACATTATCTACCATGCCGACGATTACGGCATCACCCCAGCTCAATCAGAACTCATTCTTTCCTACGCGAAGGCATGCGGCGGCACGGGAGCACTCAACAGCGTTTCGGTCATGGTCAACGCACCCAGTTTCAGCGAGTCCATCCCCCTGCTCCAGAAGCATCAGGAGAACATCCTCGCGAGCCTGCACGTAAACGTGGTGGAGGGCCCCTGCTGCGCGGACCCCAAGAGCATTCCGCTTCTCGTAGATGACAAGGGCATATTCCGCCAGAGCTTCGCTTCGATGCTCAAACTCTCGTTCAGCTCCCAGAAAGCCGAACTCACCAACCAGCTATCCACGGAAATCGGCGCCCAGCTCGACAGGCATCTGGCAACGCTACCCCACGCGAAGGATGCGCTGCGCATCGATAGCCATCAGCATTTTCACCTTATTCCCGCCGTATTCGACGCGCTGCTTCGTGCCGTCGAGTCGCGCGGATGCACCATCGCGTTCCTACGCATCCCCGCCGAGCCAGTGCTCCCCTTCCTGAAAACGCCCCGCGTATGGCTGCGCATTCCCGCCATCAATTGGGTCAAGCACTGGCTACTCAATTTCCTCTGGCGCATGGACAAGAAGAAACTTCCCAATTACCAAGACATATCCGCCATTTTCTGCGGCATCAACTTCAGTGGGCACATGACGCCTGAACGCGTCGCGGCGGTTCTGCCCGCCTTCAAGGCGTATGCCAGGAAAAGGAACATGCCGCTCGAACTGCTCTTCCATCCGGGCGCAGTTCCCCAAGAAGACGCCCTCAACCCGAAGCTTACGGGCTTCGTGGATTTCTACACCTCCCCGTTGCGGGGAATCGAAGGAGAAGCGCTGCGTTCACTGTAACGCCATACCGCGCCTATATACTAGTCCGCTGGTACATACGCATCGCATCGTGTTCGCATGCCGAACTCATCCACGCCGATGTTTCGCGTATAAAGCGCATAGTAGATAGATTCAAGGAATAATCCCATATGACATCATTTAACGAATTGGGCCTGAGCGAAATGGGCCTCGCGGCCGTCGACGCTCTTGGCTACAATGAGCCCACGCCCGTGCAGCAGCAGGCCATTCCCGCGATCCTGCAAGGACGCGATGTTATCGCTGCCGCAAAGACCGGTACGGGCAAAACGGCGGCATTCAGCCTGCCCTCTATGGACAAGATCGGCCATGCCCGTCACGGCCAGGGCCCGCTCATGCTCGTCATCACCCCCACCCGCGAGCTCGCCATGCAGATTCGCGAAGTGTGCACCACCATCGCCACCAAGACGCACCATCATGTCACCTGCGTCGTAGGCGGCCTTTCCTATGGCCCCCAGATTGACGCGCTCTCGCGCGGCACCGACGTGCTCATCGCCACGCCCGGTCGCCTGGTCGACCTGATCAACCAGGGTGCAGCCGACCTGAGCCAGGTGGAAACCGTAGTCCTCGACGAAGCCGACCGCATGCTTGACATGGGCTTTCTGCCCGACATGAAGCGCATCATCAAACAGTGCCCCGTCGACCGCCAGACGCTGCTCTTCTCGGCCACCATCGATTCGGCCATTCAGAAGAACATGAAGAACCTACTGAAGGACCCCGTTTTCGTCGAGATTGCCCATAAGGGCGAAACCGCCGACACCATCGAGCAATACGTTATCCACGTAGACCAGCGCGCGAAGATTGACCTGCTTATCTCGTTGCTGAACGAACGCGGCGGCACGCGCATCATCGTATTCGCGCGTACGCGTCATCGCGTGGACAACACGGTCAAGAAGCTCCGTCGTGTTGGATTCAAGTGCGCGCCCATTCATTCCGACCGCAGCCAGAACCAGCGCAAGCGTGCGCTCGATGACTTCGCCGCAGGCAAGATCGACATCATCGTCGCCACCGACGTGCTCGCACGCGGCATTGACGTATCCGATGTGTACTACGTCGTAAATCTGGACATGCCCATGCAGGCCGAAGACTACGTCCACCGCATTGGCCGTACGGGCCGCGCGGGCGAGAAGGGCTTTGCCGTTTCGTTCATTTCACCCGACACCAAGAAGCTGTTGCGCGCCGTGGAAAAGCTCATCGGCATCACCATTCCCACCATGGAAGTAAAGTCGTTCGACGCTTCCGCAAGCGAAGCAGCACTCGCCGACAAGGCCACGCGCAAGGCAGCCAAGGAAGACCCCGAGCTCGCTGCCGCGGCAAAGGAAGACAAGTCGCGTAAGAAGTCGAAGGCAAAGCGCGAACGCAAGCGCAACGAGGAAGCTCCCTCGCCTCGCAAGACGCGTGGCACCGCCAAAAAGCAGGGCAAGAAGAACCAGAAGGCCGCACAGGCAGCCCAGAAGAACGGCCACAAGAGCTCCGAAGAGCCCACACGCAAGAAGAACCGCAACGCGGCCCCCAAGGGCCGAAACGGCAAGGGCGATTTCCGCTCGGGCAAGCCCCAGGCCAAGGGTTCGAAAAACGACTTCCGCCCCGGCAGGGCGCAGCGTCGGACCAGGGCCAAGCAGCACTCCAAGAGCGCACGCTAGCCATTAGGCCATCGTGAGAGGCGGTTTTCACCGCCTCTCTTTTTCCCACCTACCACCAACTTGCAGAAAAGTTCCGCTGAGCGAAAGCGCGCCCCCTTGCATGGGGGCTTTGCTATCGTTTTCACAGAGAGAGGAAAAGGAGCACGTTATGAGAATCGCGGTTGCGAGTAACGGCCTGGACGTTGCGGAGAGCTTCCCCCAGTGCCTGAATTTCAATTACTACACCACGAAGAGCTACGAAATAGCCGAATCTCAAAACATACCCGCTCAGGGGCTCACGGGGGAAGAGTACGCCAATCTCATGGAACGCATCGACGTCGACACGTTCATCTGCCATTCCATCGCTCCCGCACACAAATCGGCATTCGAGGATCGCGGTATAGAAGTCGTTAGCGGGGCAAGCGGACGTGCCATGCAGGTAGCCGAATCGTACGTTCAGAAGAAGGCAGAAGAGCTGGAAAACGAAGAGGCTCAAGAAGACGACGAATAGCAAGCCCGCCCCTTGCGCTACGACGCCCTCACAAAGCCACAGCGCATAAGAAAAGCTTCATGAGGCAAAACAAAAAGGGATTGGCATTTGCCAATCCCTTTTATCATGCTATGCAGCCGGATTTACAGAGCCTTCTTGGCAACTTCCGTAAGAGCGGCGAACGCAGGAGCATCGTTCACGGCCATGTCGGCGAGAACCTTGCGGTCGAGCTCGACGCCAGCCTTCTTCAGGCCGTTCATGAACGTGGAGTAGCTCATGCCATTGATGCGAGCGGCAGCGTTGATACGCGTAATCCAAAGACGACGAATCTCACGCTTCTTGTTGCGGCGATCGCGGTACTGGTACTGCAGCGAGTGCTGAACCTGTTCCTTCGCAGCGCGATAGGAACGAGACTTTGCGCCATAGTAACCCTTGGCACGATTAAGGACGGTGCGGCGCTTCTTATGAGCGTTAACGGCACGCTTTACACGAGGCATTTCAATCCTCCCTTACTTACTATCGACGGCCAAGATTGCGAGCGACGACCTTCTGGTCAGCCTTGGCAATCTCGGTTTCGTGGCGGAAATTACGCTTGCGCTTCTGGCTCTTCTTGGTGAGAATGTGGCTCTTGTAAGCCTTGGAGCGCATGATCTTGCCAGAACCGGTAACGCGGAAACGCTTAGCGGTGCCGCGATGAGTCTTCATCTTGGGCATGTTACTCCCCTTCCTTTTCTTCGACGTTCTTCCTATTACGCTTACCAGCAGCAGCCTTCTTATTCTTGGCCGTGCCAGGCAAAGGCGAAATAACCATGTGCATATTGCGGCCTTCCATCTTGGGCTGGCTTTCAATTGCCGCAATATCCTTCAAATCATCAGCCAGGCGTTCCAGGATGCTCAGACCCTGTTCCGGATGAGCCATTTCGCGGCCGCGGAACATGATCGTGATCTTGACCTTGTTGCCCGCCTCGAGGAAGCGAATGACGTGCTTCTTCTTGGTGGTGTAGTCGCCCACATCGATCTTGGGACGAAACTTCATTTCCTTGGTTTCAATCTTGCTCTGGTTCTTGCGAGCCTGCTTGGCCTTGATAGCCTGTTCGTACTTGAACTTCCCGTAATCCATTACGCGACATACGGGCGGATTCGCATTCGGAGCGATTTCAACGAGGTCGAGGCCAGCGTTATCGGCAACATGCTGAGCTTCCTCGACGGCGCAAATGCCCATCTGCTCTCCGTCATAGCCAATGAGACGCACTTCACGTGCGGTGATGGACTCATTGAGCCGTGGTTCCTGTGCAGCTATCGCAAACACCCCCTTCAAGGTATCGTTGCTATCTAATAAAAAACCCATGGCATCGAGCCATGGGACACACAACAAAATACGCCTTGCAGCATATATTCGCATGACCCATCAGCAACCGAAGCGCCGAAACAGGTGGGGCTACAACGCCCTCTTGAATGACAGCTTGCTTATCCTACCACTTCGCATCCTGCGATATGCGCGAGAAGGTTTCGCGGCACGCATTCTACACAAGGGATAAGCAGCGAGCTACTTCTCTTCCCCAGACTCCGGGTCTTCCGGGATCTGCTCGCCACGCCCATAGCCCGAAGGCATACGCGGGCCTTCCTTGCCCTTATGCTCGTAGTAATGGCGCAAAACGGGCTTGAACAGCTTGAATTTCCAAATGACAACGGCGAGTGCCGCAGCAAGGACCCCAAGGATGACCCAACGTTCCGAGCCAGTGAATTGGCCAATGGAAATGCCAATGGCGCCAAGCACGCCCGAGCAGCAATACAAAATGACAACCGCCTTGCGCTGGCTGAATCCGGCATCTAACAGGCGATGGTGCACATGGCCCAAATCAGCCTCATCGATATGCTTATGAGCAACCTTACGACGCACGATAGCCGAAAGCGTGTCTATAACGGGAACGCCGGCAATGACCAGCGGAACGAGCATAAGCACCAAGCTGGACATGCGCACGACGCCCATAATGGACACAATGCCAACGATTAGGCCCAGAAAAAGAGAGCCCGAATCACCCATGAATACGGTAGCCGGATAGAAGTTGAAACGAAGGAACGCCAGGCAGGCGCCGATAAGCGCAAGGCACATGCCCGTAAGTGTGAATGAACCCTGCGCGGCAACAAGCACCATAAGACATGCGGTAACGATGGCAACGATACCCGCGGCAAGGCCATCCAATCCGTCGATGAGATTGGTAATGTTCACGAACCCAAGCAAGTAGATGACCGTAATGGGCATATCGGCCCAATGTAGGAAAATGAGCCTATGACCTTCCGCATCGATGGGAGAGCCAATGGCGTCGATGGAAATGCCCGCAGCATAAATGAGGCAGCAGGCCACAATCTGACCAGCAAACTTGATCTTGGCATTGATCTGGCGAACGTCATCGACCAGGCCCAAGGCGAACATGAACGTAATGCCGCACACCAGAAGCGGCGGGTTCACATTTCGCTCCATGATGATGTCGAGCCAACTATGACCGCAGGTAAACGACTGAACGTACATGACCAGAAGACCGGCCAGGAAGCCAACGTAGAGCGCAATACCACCACAGCGAGGAATGGGCGTGGTGTTGACACGACGATTGCTGGGATAGTCGATGGCACCAATGCGCAGCGCGATGCGCTTGGATACGGGCACCATGATATACGTGACCACGAAAGCCACCAGCAAAACAATGCCCAACTGAAGAAAATCCAACGCTAGTCCTCGTGCCGCCCTACAGTATCGCGCCCATATCTAGTATGGGCGCACAATCGATGAATTATAGCTCTTTCGTTCTACCAGAAATCAAACCGCATCTAAGAAGCAGAAATGTAGATGGTAATCTGGCGAACGGTATCGGCAAGGTTGCCACTTGCGTTAGCAGCCGTGTAATCGTACGAAAGCACCGACGACCAATTGTACGTAGCGCTTCCCACGGTAGACGTACCGTCGAACGAGCACTTTTCGAACACGCGCGTAGTGCCGTCGGTGGCATACGTAGTGTATTGCGAGGCATCGGGCAGCGTAACGGAACCGTCGGCAACGTTCAGACCGGCCTCGTTGAGCGTCTTCTCGATAACGTGCTCGTTGCTAACCGCATCGCTGAAGCTCAGATCGCCATAGCCAAGGCTTGCCGTAGCAGCCGTATAGCCAGCGCGCACGACCGTACCCTCCTCGGTAACGCTCAAGTACACCGTGGGAGTACCCGATTTGGAATCGGCGGGCTCGTCGGTGAGCATGACGGTAAGGTTGGCGGTAACGGGGTTGCCCTCTTCGCTTACGGGAGCGGTAAGCGTGATGGTAGCGCCATGGCCCAGCTTGGCAATAGCCTCGTCTTGAGAAAGACCAAGCACGCCCACCAGGTCGGGAACATCGGTGACCTTGGAGTTGCCAGAAGACGCATCCTTGCCATTCGAATTATTCGACGACTGCAGAACATCGGTAGTGGCACTGGTGCCCTGCTGCACGTTGATGTCGCTAATGGTGGTAACGGCCTGGTACGCCCAATAGGCCATTGCGCCCAAAAGGGCAATGAGAACGATGAGCACGAAGACGAGCACGCGACGCTGACGACGCGACTTGCGCTGATGCTCAGGCATGGCAGCCAAGCGCTCCTTGCGCGTGGGCTTCGCCTTGCCATGACGACCATGCCTGCCACGCGCCGGCGCAGCGGCGGCTTCGTCTACCACATCGGCGCGCACGGTGTGCATCTTATCGCCGTATTCGTAGTAATCGCGCTGGGCATCGTCGACGATGCTATCGGCGGAGCCACCCAGGAATTCCTCGCCGTTTTCCGCGGGATCCCACAGGTGATCGGCATCGAAAGGCAGGCCATCGACGCCATCGTCGCCGTTGGAACGCGAACGATCGTCCTCTACGCCAAACGAGTGAGGCGTTGGGAACGCAGACTCGGCTTGAGCGTCGTCTTCGCTCGAGGGAAACGAGCCTTCGGACCAGTCGCTTGCGCTCGATTCGTCTTCCAAGTCCGCGTCTTCCCCATCGGACGGAACCCCTTCCTGGGCTTCCTCCGTGGCGGCTTCGGTATCGGCTACCTGTTCGGCCGATTCGGTATCGGCTACCTGTTCGGCCGATTCGGATTCGGCTACCTGTTCGGCCGATTCGGATTCGGCTTCATCGTTCTGCTGGTTTTCCTCTTCGAGGGAATCGATAGTCTCTTCGCTTTCGCTAGCACCATGCGTGTTTTGATCGGACATCTGGCGCATCCACCTTTCAAGCGTGTACGGGCGTTGCTATGCGGAATGAGTGAGCATCCAGTAGGCCACGGCACCCACGACCAGAAGGACGCCAACGACAATGATAATGGCGCGCATGCGCGCAAAGGGAGTGGCTGCACGCAGGTCGTCTTCGGACGTGATATATGCCTCGCTTTCGCGAATGGCCTTGTTCTTCATGTGACGGGCATATGCCCTGCGGTCCTCTTCGGAAGCATTCTGGAGCATTTCGACGAGTTCGTCGCTTTCCCCAGATTCGCTAGCCGCACGAGAAGCATGCGTGGCTTCCGGCTCCTGGGAAACTGCGGTGGCTTCGGAACGGCCCGCGGGCACGGCACCCGCCTGAACGACCACGTCGTCCGCTTCGTCACTGCTAACCGTTATGAGGCTGAACGCTTTATCTTCCGACATGGTTTCCACCTTCTTTCCCATCAGCCAATTAATTATAAAGTATGCCGCCAAGCAGCCCTAACCGTCCAGATAATATCCATTGGAGCTTACCATCTGTTCGGATACAATACCGAATCGAAACGCATTAGCATAGACGAGAGGACGTTAGATGCTAGAACTCAAGAACGTGGTATTTGAGGTACCCGTATCCGAGGGGTCGAGGGAGACCAAGCGTATCATCGACGACCTTAGCCTTCGTATCGATGACGACAAGTTCGTCGTCATCACCGGTCCGAACGGCGGAGGCAAGAGCACGCTGGCAAAGCTCATCATGGGCATCGAACAGCCCACGAGCGGCCAAATCCTGTTCAACGGAGAAGACATCACGCACGCGAGCATCAGCGATCGCGCCAAACTGGGAATCGGCTATGGCTTCCAGCAACCGCCCCGCTTCAAGGGCATGAAGGTAAAGAAGTTACTGGAAATCGCCGCTGGCGAGCGCCTGCCCATGTTCGCATGCAACGAGTACCTGGCGAAGGTCGGCCTGTGCAGCGCCGACTGGCTCACACGCGAGGTAGACAAGAACCTTTCGGGCGGCGAGGTGAAGCGCATCGAAATCGCCACGCTGCTGGCGCGCAATCCCAAGCTCGCCATCTATGACGAACCCGAAGCGGGCATCGACCTGTGGAGCTTCGATCGCCTTACCGGCACATTCCGCGACATCCATGAAGCGCGCGAAGGCCACACCATCATGATCATCAGCCACCAGGAGCGCATCATCCAGCTGGCCGATGAAGTCGTGCTGCTGAAGAAGGGCAAGATCGACAAGCGCGGAACGCTCGAAGAGGTCATGCCCCATCTGAACCTGGCGCATCGCACCAACCCCAATGAAGCCTGCACGTTCACCACGCCCACCAACATCAACACGGGCGACATCAACACCAACTGCTAGGAGGCACCAACCATGGCAGTAGACCTTTCCCCCATCGACGAAAACCTGCTTGCGACCATTTCCGGTCTGCACGGCATGCCCAACGGCGCCTTCAACATTAGGCGCAACGGCGAGCTCGTAGAACGCCACAGCAGCGCGTTCATCGAAATCGCCACCAAGGAAGGCGTTCCCGGCATCGACATCAAGATCAAGCCCGGCACGCGCGGCGAAACCGTATACATCCCCGTCATCGTTACGCAGGCTGGCGTAAAGGACGTCGTATACAACACGTTCTACGTAGGCGAAGGCAGCGACGTCACCATCGTTGCGGGCTGCGGCATCCACAATGCCGCTCACGAGCAGAGCCAGCACGACGGCATCCACGAGTTCTTTATCGGTAAGGGCGCACGCGTGAAGTACACGGAAGCGCACTATGGCGAAGGCCCCGCAAATGGCACGCGCATCCTGAACCCCGTCACGAAGGTTCACATGGCGGAAAACTCGTTCTGCGAAATGGACCTCTCGCAGCTCGAAGGCGTTACGAGCACCAAGCGCGAAACGGAAGCCGACCTGGCCGAAGGCGCGAAGATGATCATCACCGAAAAGCTCATGACGCACGACGAGCAATTCGCGGAGAGCAACATGCTCTTCGAGCTGAATGGCGACGACAGCAGCGTGCAGGTAGTCAGCCGCAGCGTGGCGAAGGACGAATCCCGCCAGGTGTTTAGCCCGCTCGTCGTGGGCAATGCCGCCTGCCGCGGTCACGTGCAATGCGACTCCATCCTCATTGGCAATGGCAAGGTGAAATCCGTTCCCGCCATCGAGGCAAATTGTGAAGACGCCATCCTCATGCACGAAGCGGCCATCGGCAAGATCGCCGGCGACCAGATCATCAAACTGCAGACGCTGGGCCTTACCGAAGAGGAAGCAGAGCAGGAGATTCTCGACGACTTCCTGAGCTAATCGCTTCAGACATAGCAAGCAAGCCACATGAAAGGGGCGCCCGAGTCATCGGGCGCCCCTCGTGCATTCTATGGTGTCCCCTGCAGAATTCGAATCTGCGTTTCCGACCTGAGAAGCCGGTGTCCTTGGCCGCTAGACGAAGGGGGCAGGTAATCGCTGGGTTGCCAGCGCGGATTATCCTATCATGCGCAGATGGTAAGGCTCAGCGAACAATGGCTAGCGCGCAATATCGCCAAGAACATCTACAACAGCTGTGGTAAATGCATCAATTTCCTCTTCCGTATGCGCTACGCTCAGGAACAGCGCCTCGAACTGGCTCGGCGCAATCAGGTATCCCCTATCGAGCATGCCGCGGAAGTAGCGCGCAAACATATCGGTATCGCAGGCAGCCGCATCGCTCCAATTGCGCACGGGGCCGTCGGTAAAGAACAACGTGCACAGAGAGCCAACGCGATTCACGCAAGCACGTGTGGAGGTGCGTTCAATGGCATCGTTCAGGCCCGCCTCCAGACGAGCGCCCAGCTCTTCGAGACGCTCGTACACGCCCGGCTTCTGGAGCTCGCGCAACTGCGCAAGGCCCGCCTGCATGGCAACGGGATTACCCGAAAGCGTTCCCGCCTGGTACACGGGGCCCTCGGGGGCAAGCGCCGACATGACGTCGGCACGACCCGCAAAGCAACCCACGGGGAAGCCGCCGCCGATGATCTTGCCAAACGTGCACAGATCGGGAAGCACGCCATAGCGTTCCTGAGCACCGCCCAGAGCGGCACGAAAGCCGCTGATGACCTCGTCGAAGATGAGCAGCGCGCCAAAGCGCGTGCACAACTCGCGCAAACCGGCCAGGAAGCCTTCGGCGGGGGCCACAACGCCCATGTTGCCGGCAATAGGCTCAACGATCACGCAGGCGATGGAATCGGGCTGCGCCTGGAATGCCTTCTCAACGGCTTCGATGTCGTTGTACGGCAGCACGATGGTGTCGGCTACGGCGCCATCGGTTACGCCTGGCGTACCGGGGATGCCAAACGTGGCAACGCCACTGCCAGCCGAAACCAAGAGAGCGTCAGAATGGCCATGATAGTTGCCCTCGAATTTGATGAACTTGGGACGGCCCGTGAACCCACGCGCCAGGCGAATGGCGCTCATGGTCGCTTCGGTGCCACTGGAAACCATGCGCGCCTTCTCGGCAGAGGGAACGATACGGCATATCTCCTGGGCCATTTCGATTTCCGCTTCACACGGAGCACCGTAGCTCACACCCTTGTCGAGCTGCGCACGCACGGCTGCATCAACGGCGGCGGGACGATGCCCAAGAATCATGGGCCCCCAGCTGCAGATGAAGTCCACATACTCGTTGCCATCGACATCCCAGACATGACTCCCCTGCGCATGGTCGTAAAAGACCGGGCTGCAGTCGACATTGGCGAATGCGCGCACCGGAGAGTTGACGCCACCTGGAATGGAGGCGCAAGCCTTCTGGAAATCCTGTTCGGAAACGCTGTGTTTCATGCTTCTTGCTCCTTGAACGCGCAGATGACTACGCGAAATACGTCATCGAAACCTTTTTGAACTCATGCGTGGTGGTAAGCGCGAAATGGGCCCTGCACGGCACGTGAGCCTCCTCGAGCGCACGAGAGAGCTCGGCTATGTTCTCGTTCATCTCGCCTTCGCTTTGCGCATGCGTCATAGCATACATATTCGCAGGCCACGTTTCCATACGGGGACGCGCATAGCAGTGGCTCACGAACGACTTCGCCGCAAAGACCGCACCCGCTTCCTCAACATGGTTATCGGGAATGTCCCACACGGTCATGCTGTTGAATGCGTATCCGATGCGCTGGTGGCGCACCATGGCGCCAAATCGGCGAATGACGCCAAGCGTCTTCAGGTCGCGAATACGCGCGACGACGTCTTCTGCCGAAACGCTTTCGTTTACCTGGGCCGCAATAACGCGCGCACATTCGTCGAAGGGACGCACGACCAGTTCGCCCTGTTCATCGCGCGCAACGTCTCCCTGCGCCCAGCGTACGAGGGCAACGTCAAACGCGCTTTCCGCGCTAAAGGGCGCGATGCCTTCCGCGGACTGAGCCGAGGACGCGCGCTTCGCATGCACGCGATGCCCCGAGCCAAAGTCGACGCGAATCTTGAACATGCGCGAAGCGGGCATGTCGAGCAAATCGCCGCAGCCCGTCTTCTGCCTAATCTCGGAAAGAATGCGCTCCTTTTCCTCAACCGAGCGCGTGATAAGCGTGAACCACAGGTTATACCTGTTCGCGCGGCCGTAGTTGTGCGTAACGCCCGAATAGGCGCTCACGATGCCGGCTGCGGCAACAAGTTCCTCTTCCCCACCAGGCACCGCAAGGGCGCACAACGTGGACGAATAGCCAAGCTTGCGAGAATCGAACGATGCGCCGATGCGCCTGATACTTCCCTCTGCATACAGGTAGCGCACGGCCGCAAGCACGTCGGCCTCACTCGCATCCAACTGCGGCGCGAGCTCGGCGTAGGGATCGCAGCAAATGGGAAAGCCAGACTGAATGATGTCGAGCAGACGATTCTTCAGTTCTTCGCTAGCGGACATCGCCGTCTCCTTCGCAAGCGGCGTCAGCGTCGGGGCACAGTGCACCCAGGGCGAACGCCGGCATCTTGAGCGTTCCGTCGTCTTGGCCTTCCGTACGCAGGGAACGAGGAACGTAGCTGCAATACGGCTCTTCTTCCATGTAGTCACCCGTTGCGGAAAGGGCGCGAGCACGGCATCCGCCGCACACGCCACGGTATTCGCATGCACCGCACTTCCCCTTCAGCTTGCTGAAGTCGCGCAGGTCGTTGAAGACGGGAGAGTTCGTCCAGATCTCGCTGAACGGCGTCTCCTTCACGTTGCCCAATTGCATATCGAAGTAGCCGCACGGCTGCACGTCGCCTACATGGCTGATGAACACGAAGGAAATGCCACCCAGGCAGCCACGCGTCATAGCGTTCAAGCCGTATTCCTCCGCCGTAGAGGTGTCGCCTTCCTCGCGCATGCGCTGATGCGAAATGCGATAGTACTGCGGCGCGTCCGTGGGCTTGAAATGCAGCGGCGAGGTCTTCTGCTTGTAATACGCCCAGGTAAGTACTTCCTCGTACTCCTCCGGCGTAAGCTCCACCTCGCGCAGGCTCTCGCCACGGCCCGTAGGCACAAGCAGGAACGGGTGGAACGCTACCGCGTCCAACCCACGCACCATGTCGTGCATTTCCTCGAGGCATTCGGCGTTCTTCTTCGTAACAGTGGTGTTCACCTGCACACCAACGCCATGTTCCTGGGCAAGCTTGATGCCACGCACGGCATCGTCGAAGCTGCCCTGCTGCCCTCGAAACGCATCATGGCGCTCGGCATCGGGAAAGTCGAGCGAGATGCTAATGCGGCTAATGTGATGCTCCGCCATCTTCTGCGCAATTTCCGGCGTAATGGTCGTGCCATTCGTGCCGATAACGGGCATGCAGCCCGCCTCGCGCGCGTAGTCCACGATCTCCCAGATGTCGGGCCTCATGAACGGCTCGCCACCGGTAAGGATGAGAATGGGGTTCGTTATGCTGGCGATATTGTCGATGACCGCCTTGCACTCCTCAAGCGACAGCTCGCCTGGATAGTAGCCAAACTCCGCCGCGGCCCTGCAATGCTCGCACGAAAGATTGCAACTGCGGGTAATCTCCCACGCGATGATGCGCGGAGCCTGAATACCCGTGCGCTCCTTGTACCGTTTCGCAGCCTCCCCGCCACCAGGCCGATAGCCGCGACCCGCAACGCTCGCGGGATGCGATGCGCCCTTGGGCTTGCCCCCAAGCTTCTTCGTCCATTCGGGACGCTTGCCCACTTTGGGAACCCACGAAGGATGCCCGCCCTGGGGCTTGGCCTTCCCCGTGAGCTTGCCCGCAGCTGCAGCCTCGTCGCGCGCGGCGGCAGCCATGCGCTGCAGAGGCGTTAGTTCCATCTGTTGTTCGTTCGTCATTGAATCCCCTACTCGGAAAGCCAACGCGCGGCTTCTTTGGCGTGATAGGTAATGATCATGTCGGCGCCGGCGCGCTTCATGCTCATGAGCAGTTCGAGCACCACGCGCTTCTCATCGATCCATCCCTGCGCAGCAGCCGCCTTCACCATCGAATACTCGCCGCTCACGTTGTAGGCAACCGTGGGAAAGCCCGTTTCGCTCTTCACGCGACGCAGAACGTCCAGGTACGAAAGCGCAGGCTTCACCATGACCATATCGGCGCCCTCGGCGATGTCGTAGAACGCCTCGCGAACGCCTTCCTGCGCGTTGGCGGGATCCATCTGGTACGCGCGTCTGTCGCCAAACGACGGAGAGCTATCCGCAGCATCACGGAAGGGTCCGTAGAACGCACTGGCATACTTCGTCGAATAGCTGAGAATGGGAATTCGCTCGAAGCCGGCTTCGTCGAGAGCAGCGCGGATAGCACCCACGCGACCATCCATCATGTCGGACGGCGCGATCATATGCGCACCAGCACGAGCCATGCTCACCGCCTCGTTGGAAAGCAGTTCGAGCGTAGCATCGTTGTTCACGTAGCCATCCGCATCGAGCTTGCCGCAATGGCCGTGGCTCGTGTACTCGCACATGCAGACATCGCAGATGATGTACATGGAAGGAGCCCCAGCGCGAATGATGCGACACGCCTCCTGCACCACGCCATGCTCATCCCAGGCCGACGAGCCAACCTCGTCCTTGCTTGCCGGAATGCCAAAGAGAAGCACGTAATGAACGCCCAGATCAAGCAACTCGTTCACTTCGGCCATGAGCATATCCAGGGAAACCTGGTATACGCCAGGCATAGAGGGAATCTCGTCCCTGCAGCCCGTTCCGGGCTTCACGAACAGCGGATAGATGAAGTCGTCCGCGGAAAGGCCCGTCTCGCGAATCATGGTGCGGGCCAGCTCGCCGTCACGCATGCGACGCGGACGATACGCGGGAAACGATCCATACTGCATGTCTACCATCTTCCTTCAAGGACGGCACAGCGACGCGCCGCCCATTCAACGTAATTGCTAGTCTTCGTATGCGGGAGCTTCGACGATGCGCTTCTCGGGGTCGTCGGGATGCTTGGCGATCTCCTCATCGGTGAGGTAGCACGCCGGATCGGCAGCCCACAGGTCGCCCGTGGCAGCTTCGGCACGCACGCGGAAGTTGCCGCCGCAGACGTCGAGCCAACGGCAGTCAGCGCAACGGCCCTTCACGAAGGGGCGCTTGTCCTTCAGGCGGAACATGAGCTCGCTGCGCTCGTCAGTACGGCTCACGTCGCTCCAGATCTCGCTGAAGGGACGATCCTTCACGTTGCCGAAGCTGTAGTGGCGCCAGAACTGGTCGGCGTACACTTCGCCATCCCAGCTAATGCAGCCAATGCCATTGCCCGAGCTGTTGCCCTGGTTCCACTGAAGCAGCTGCATGACCTTTTCGGCACGCTCGGGATTTTCCTTCAGGAGCTCCATGTATACGAACGGAGCGTCGGCATGGTTGTCTACGGTGAGAATCTCGGGAGTGCCACCCTCGTCGAACCACTGCTTCGTGCGGTCCATGATGAGGCGCACGGCCTGACGCGTTTCCTCGTGGTTCAGGTCCTCGTCGATCATTTCGCTACCGCGGCCCGAATACACCAGGTGATAGAAGCAGGCACGGTTGATGCCCTCGCGCTGCATGAGGTCGAAGATATCGTTGATCTCGCGCCAGTTGTGCTTGTTGATGGTAAAGCGCAGGCCAACCTTGATGCCCTCGGCCTGGGCGTTCTTCAGGCCCTGCAGGGCGCGATCGAACGAACCTTGCACGCCGCGGAACTTGTCGTGGGTCTCGGGGTCGCCATCGAAGGAAACGCCCACGTAGGAAAGGCCAACCTCAGCGAACTGCTTGGCCAGCTCGGGCGTGATGAGCGTGCCGTTAGTGGAAATGACCACGCGCATGCCCTTGCTCTTGGCATAGTGCATGAGCTCGAGCAAGTCGGGGCGCATCGTGGGCTCGCCACCGCTGAACAGCAGGACGGGAGCGCCGAAAGCAGCCAAATCGTCGATCATGACCTTGGCCTCTTCGGTGGAAAGCTGGTCGTAACGATGGCCATCGGACTGTGCGTAGCAATGCTCGCACTTCAGGTTGCACGTACGGGTGCAGTTCCACACCACGACGGGCTTCTTGTCCTTCGAGAACTGCAGCAAGCCGCTCGGGAGCTCCTTCGACTGACGCTTGTAACGCAGAACGTCGCTGGGCTCAACGGAACCGCAGTAGAGTTTGGAAATGCCGATCACTAGTTGTTCTCCTTCTCGTTAGACAGAACGTCTTCTACCAAATGTGCCAATGCGGGAATGGTGTAGGTAGGAGCCTCGCACGTAGGCTCCATCCCCTCCTTGCGCATCGTGTTGCTCGTAATGGGGCCAATGCTGGCAAGCTGCACGCCAGAAAGCAAAGCGGGCCACTCGCACGGCTCGCACGCATCGCGCACCATAGACGCAAAATTGCGTGCGGTGGACGAACTCGTGAACGTAACGGCACTCACTTCTCCCGAGCGCAGGCGTTCGACCAAGTCGCCCGCCTCCTCGTCGTGCGGCATAACGGTGTCGTACACGGGCACGACGCGCACCGTTGCACCAGCCTCGCTCAACGAGGCGGGCAGGACATCGCGCGCAGCGGAAGCGCGCGGAATAAGAATGCTCGCGGCTGACAGGTCGCAAGCCTCCGAAAGCGATGCAACAACGCTCTCGGCTACGAAACGCGGAGGAACGAGGTCGGCATGCAGGCCACGGGCCTTCAACGCCTGGGCGGTCGCAGGGCCGATGGCGGCAATCTTGCTGCCGGCAAACGCACGGGCGTCGCACCCCTGAGCGCAAAGCATATCGAAGAAGCACGAAACGCCATTCGCGCTGGTGAAAACGACCCAATCGAATGCGCCAGCGGAAAGCTCGGCAATAGCCGACGTCAGCTCGTCGTCCATGGCGCGCGGGGCAATCTCAATCGTGGGGAATTCCACAACGTCGGCACCCAGCACGTTCAGGCGACCGGACAGGGCCGAAGCCTGTTCGCGGGAACGAGTGACAACGACCGTCTTCCCAAACAACGGGGCATCCTCGAACCAGGAAAGGTCGTTGCGCAGGGAAACCACGTCGCCGACGACGATGATGGCGGGAGCCTTGAACTGGGCTTCGCGCACCTTATCGACCACCGTTTCCAGGGTGGCGACGAGCGTTTCCTGACGTGGCGTCGTACCCCAGCGAACCAGCGCAACGGGCGTATCGGCAGCACGGCCACCCTCGATGAGCTTGCGCACGATGGTAGGCAAATCGCGAATACCCATGTAGAAGCACAGGGTGTCGCCGCCCTTTGCCAAAAACTCCCAATTGATGCCCGATTCGTTCTTTTCGGGCGTCTCGTGGCCCGTAACCAGCGTAACCGACGTGGCAACGCGGCGATGGGTTACCGGAATGCCCGCATAGGCCGGAGCCGCAACGCCAGCGGTAACGCCGGGAACCACCTTGAAGGGAATACCTGCCTCGCGCAGCGCAAGGCCCTCTTCCCCACCACGGCCGAACACGAACGGGTCGCCGCCCTTCAAACGGGCAATGACCAATCCGGGCACGCGGGCTTCCTGGATGATGCAGGCGTTGATTTCCTCTTGCGTCACATGAGCAGAAAAGCCCTTCTTGCCCACAAAGATGCGCTTGGCCTGGCGATTCGCGAAGCGCATGACGGCATCGCTTGCAAGGTAGTCGTAGATAACGACATCGGCAGCCTGCAGAACCTCGCGAGCCCTGCACGTCAGCAGCCCCGGATCGCCCGGGCCTGCACCAATGAGATAAACCAGGGAATCGTTCGCCGTGCTCATCGCAGCTCGCTTAGAATGGGGCCCGCGCCACCGGCAAGCAGGTCGTCAACCATACCCTGGGCCATCGACTCGTATTCGGAAGGCGCGCATTCACCATGGGCACGCACGAAACGGATGCCATCAAGCGAGCTCACGAAGCCATCCATGACCATGCGCACATCGCCCGACTCATCCACGATGTCACGGGCGTGAACGCCCATGGGAACCTGGCAGCCACCCTCGAGCGCGCGCAGGACAATGCGCTCAGCACGAACGGCCCTCATCGTGGGTTCATGCGTAATGGCAGCGCACAGTGCGGCAATGCGCTCGTCACCCGAACGCACCTCGATGGCAATGGCGCCCTGCCCCACGGCGGGAATCATATCCGCGGTAGAGATAACCTGGGCAATCACATTGGGGATGCCCAGACGCTCGATGCCCGCGCAGGCAAGAACGCCCGCATCGAATTCGCCTTCCACGATGCGGCGGATGCGAGAGTCGATATTGCCGCGAATCTCGCACGGCTCTATATCGGGACGCAGGCGCTTGAGCTGGGCGGTTCGACGCAGCGAACCCGTGGCAACGCGGGCACCCGCAGGAAGCTCGAGAAGCGAGCCGACCGCCCCGCGCGTAACGAGCGCATCGGCGGCGTTCGCGCGCACAGGAACGCCCTGAATGCAAAGCCCCTCGGGCAATACGGTGGGCATGTCCTTCATGGAGTGCACGCACAGATCGACCGACCCGTCGAGCAGCGCATGTTCGAGCTCCTTCGTAAAGAGACCCTTGTCGCCAATCTTGGAAAGCGCAACATCGAGAATCTTGTCGCCCTTCGTGTGAACGACTTCGACGCGATAATCGTATTCGGGGGCAGCCGCCTCCAGAAGCCCCTTCACGTAATTCGTCTGCCATAGAGCAAGCTTGCTGCCCCGACTACCCAGGACAATCGTCTGCTTCTCCACAGAAGTACCTCCTCGTCTTGTTTCGAAACTATTCGTTCGCTGCCTTGGAAGCGAACAGGCCCTCGCACATAGCCTTCATGTCGGCTTCCGACATATGGGGAACCCCATTCGGCCCGAACGTAAAATGAGCATGCGGAATGGGATGCGGCGGCATGGCATGGGGAGCCGCGGAACCCGCGCCCACTGATTCGGCGTCCTCGGCAAGGGAGCGCGCATGCTCGACCATGCCATCGCTGTAACCGAACAGGTAACGCACCGCCTCGACGCATTCGAAATCCCGATTATGCGAAGCGCTCTGCTTCATGCGCACGGTAGGCTCATGAAGGATCTTGTTCACGATGGCCCGCGTAGCGCATTCGACTACGCGCATATCCTCTTCGGAAAGATTGGAATCGAGGCACTTGATCATATGCTCGACCTCATGCACGCGAATGGCTTCGGCGTCATCACGCATCTTTTTGATGGTGGGCACTACGGCATGCTCTCCAACCCAGGCGACGAACGCGCGCGTTTCGCCTTCGACGATGGCCCTCGCCTCATCTGCAGCCTGACGGCGCTTTTCCTGGTTACCCGCAATAATTTTGCCCAGAGAATCAAGGTCGTAGAGCGTAACGCCCGGAATGTCGCCACACGCAGGATCGACGTCACGAGGCAGCGCGATGTCGAGAATAAGCACATGATCCTTGCACCCCGCAAGAAGCGAAGGAACCAGGATGTAATGCGGTGCCGCTGTAGACGAAATGACGATATCGGCCTGACGGAGCAACTCGGGAAGTTCGTCGAACTGGCGAGCCGTACCACAAAGTTCGTGCGCAAGCGTACACGCATGGGCATACGTACGACTCGACACGATAAAAGACTTGACGCCCTGTTCCTGAAGGTAGCGGGCAGCGAGTTCGCTCATCTCGCCCGAACCCACGATGAGTACCGTCTTGTCGTGGAATGACTCGAACTCGGCACGGGCAACGTCGATGGCGACCGTGGAAACCGAAACGTGGCTTTCGCTGATGCCCGTTTCGCTGCGCACGCGCTTTCCGCAGGTAAGCGCCTGACGGAACATACGCGCCAGCACCATCGTGCACGTTCCGGCTTGCATTGCCTGGCGAAACGCATTCCTTACCTGACCGGTGATCTGCTGCTCGCCCAGCACCATGGAATCCAGCGACGAAACCACGCTGAACAGATGATGCACCGCCTCGAAACCCTCGCGTCGATAGAGATGCGGCTCGAGCTCATCAACATCAACCTGACGATACTCACGCAGGAACGAGCAGATTCCCTCCCGAGCCAAATCGGGCGACTGAGCGTCGACGTAAATCTCGGTGCGATTGCACGTGGAAAGAATCACGGCGCCGCGCACGCCTTCGTACGCGGTTAGCGAGCAAAGGGCGCTCGCAAGGTGGGGCCTGCTGATGGCAACCGATTCGCGAACATCGACATCGGCCGTCTTATAGCTGAGGCCCATCATGTACAACTGCATATTAACGAGCCTCCACCATACTGCACGCCTGACAATAGGCATCCTCGGGATCGATGGTTTCGCCCGAGGCAATGCGCTCGCGCCAACCGGCGGCGCTTGCGGCCTCGTAATACGGACGACGGGTCTCATCGGAGCCCTCTATGCGCTCCTTCACGAGCAGGCGAACCTGCCCCATGAGCTCCAAGTAGTCCGCCCAGCTATCGTCGAACTGCTGCTCGAGGGAGCGGCGAATAGACTTGGCTTCGGTGGGAGCAGTACCCGACGTGGAAACGGCAATGGTAAGCGGACCACGCGAAACGATGGACGGAACGATGAAATCGCACTCAGAGGGAACATCAACCACGTTCATGAGGCACCCTACGCGTCGGGCCTCTTCATGGCAGAGGCTATTAACGCTGGGGACGCCGCAGGCACAATACGCCATGCAAGCGCCCGCAAGATCGCCCTCTTCATAGCAACGCAGATGAAGTTCGATTTCACCGGCATCGGCGCGCGCCTGAATGACACTGGTGACGCAGGGGGAAACGACGCGGACGGAAGCTCCGCACGAAAGGAGCGTCTCGACCTTTCGCTCGGCAACCTTGCCGCCACCAATGACGACCGTACGACGGTCGGTTAGGTCGACGAAAACGGGATAATACGCCGGACGGGCAACGTACTGGGAATCACTCATGCGTGCTTGACCTCCATATCCATCTCCTTACAGCGAGGATTATAGCCCCGTAAGACGGCTTTCCCGCCATAGCACAGCCCTTGCAGACGGATAAAAGTAAAACAAACAAGATTGACCCTACCTGCATGAAAACAGGTAGGGTCAATACTTCATGTGGTGTATCTGGTAACGAAATGCCAACAAATGCGTATTGCGGGCATTACGCAGCGGAGTCGGTTGCCTCCTGAGAAGAGGACTGGTCGTCGGCCTGCACCGAATCGCCGGCGGACTTATCTTCCTGCGTAGCGGTGGAAGAAGCGGTCGAAGAGGAGCTGGAGGAACCAGACGACTTGCGAGCCGCGGCGGACTGGTCGACGCTGCTCAGATCGAGCGACGTGCCCAGCCACTTGGATTCGATCACGGAAATGGTGCCGTTAGAGGAAATCGTCTTCAGGGCAGTGGCAACAGCATTCTGCAGCTCGGTATTGGAGGTGGAGATGCCGATGCTATAACCGCCAACCTTCTGCAGCACACCTACGATCTTCGCATCGACGCTGCTCGTATACGCAACGTACGAACCGATGACGGCATCGGCCGCAACGTAGGTCGTCTTGCCGGAAGACAGATCGGAGAAGGCAGTCTTCAAATCGGACACGCTAGACAGGGACGTATCGCCAAACTGATTGGCGACTTCCCATGCGCTCATGGAAGACGACTGCGCTTCGATGGTGGGCTTGGAATCCTCGGAAGGAAGCGAAGAGGTGGAAGACGTGGAGAACACGGAAACCGCCGTGGGCAGATAGGCATCGGAAAGCCATGCCGTGCTGGAGGTATCGCCCGATTCCTGGTTCATGATGATGTCGACGGAACCATCTTCCAGGGCACCTTCGGCATCATTGCCCACGTCGACGAGTTCGAGCTCGAGGCCCATTTCGGTGGCAAGAGCAGCAGCAATGTCAACGTCGATGCCAACGAGCTTGCCCGAAACCTGCGTGGAGAACGGAGCGTTGGAAGAATTCACGCCAACGCGGAGCTTGCCATCCTGGCCAATGGTGGGAACCGTTACGGTTGCGCTCTTTTTGGTGGGCTCGTAAGAAGATTGACTCTGGCATCCGCAAAGGACCATGCAGAGGGCGCACACGAGCATGCACGCGATACCTACCGAGACCCTACGTTTCATAGCATAACCTTCCGCTTCGGTTCTACGTAATGCTGTTACGGCTGACCTAGTCTTTGCCCCCACACTCGCGCACTGGAGCTGAGCTGTTCACCATCACCCTCTCGTCCGCGCGACGGTATGCCGCATAAGGTAAACGGACGGTGCGTCTTACATCTAGAATGCGCCATGCTCACGGTGCCTTGCGGCACACGCTTACGTGGATCCTTTTGACCGCATCTGCCATGGAATAGGAATGCAACGTGCATTCCGCAACTACAGCCCGTAAAAGCACCAGATATTGTATCAGATGGCCGTATAGGCGAACCAGTTTGCGTAATATCAATACACACGTGCAAAGGTAGCACAACGCACGTGCTCTACCCCTGCGGCTCGCAATGTTGCAGCAGCGGCAAACAAGGTCGCCCCCGTAGTAAACACGTCATCCACCAAGATGACGTTACGTATGCGGAAGTCGCAATCGACACCCTGCAGGGAAAAGGCCGCTTCCATATTGGCAAACCGCTCGCCACGCGTAAGTTCTCGCTGGTCCTTCGCGCAAGGCGGCTCTAGCAAACGTGCGCAGGGTGCATGCAGGTACTCCGCAACGGCCTGAGCCAGCGATGCGCCATGGTCGAACCCGCGCGATCGCTGCGCTTCGCGCGTTGCGGGAATGGGAACAACCGATGCGCCTTCGAGCATTCAATCGGGCGGGATGGCGCAGGCCATGGCATAGGCCATATCTCGCGCAAGCCTACGCTCTCCCCCATCCTTATGCGTGCGTACGATTCGCGCCACCGCGGAAGAGAAGAAAGCCGCGCTCACGCACGCTTCGAACGGAAGATCGTCGAAGCCCGTATCGCGCAGGCTCAGACGGTTGCATTCGGTGCACTGCCGCATGCCATAGGGAGCGCCACACCGCGGACAAGCCATCCATTGGTCGATATACGGAAGCGCGCGACGACATCGCTCGCACAGCACCGAACCCAACCGCTCGCAAATAACGCATCGAGTGGGCCACACCGTCTCGGCAAGGCACTCAGCCGCCGCAAGAGCATATCTTCGCCACCGAGGAACCGGGCGTTCGCCCGCATCGACCTTCGCCATAGCCGTTTCCATACCGCTCCTTCCCACGCATCATGCCTTCGAGCATGGGAGAACGGAGCGACAGCGCTACAGAAGAATGATCGCGAAAAAATAGCGAGGCTGTTGCGCAATCATCACGCAACAGCCTCGCAAAGCGACATTTACCAGGAACTAGCGGGAAAGAACGCTCTCGCTTTCCTTGCCCTGCACCGTAGCGTATTCGCTCACGTTAACCGTGATGCTGTGCTTGATGGGCTTCCATTCCGGCTTCATGAACAGAGCGGCGATCGCAATGGGAATGTACGTAATCATGAACAGGGGGAACGTAAACATGTACTTCACCTTGTTCTTCGAGGACGTATGGATGTTATCCCATTCCGTAAACGTGGTGAGCACGCCAAACAGGAACATGAACAGCATGTAGTTCAGAATGCAGAACATGATGGAGGACGCGCTGGTAGCAACCATCTGGCCCGTAGACATAACGCCCGCAACGGAAAGGCCGATGATGATGGCGTTGAACGTGATGGTGACGAGCGTGAGCAGCATGCCCGGAGCAATGGTCATGAGCATGTCGTAGCATGCGAACCTACGACCATGGGGGTTCGTGAACATGCCCTTCACCAGGCGGAGACCATAGTGGCCAAACACCTGGTAGAAGCCCTTGGCCCAACGCTCGCGTTGACGCCAGGAATCGCGGAAGGTAATGGGCTGCTCGTCATAGAGAACGGCCGTGGGGCAATAGGCGATGCGCCCGCCCTCGCAGATCGTGCTCGTGGAGAACTCGATGTCCTCGGTAAGAAGGTGCCACTTCCAGCCATCGGACTTCGCAAGCACTTCGGCGGCAATGAAGAAGCCCGTACCGGAAACCGCGCAGCTGGTGTTCAGCGTCAGACGGCTCTGGTTCAGGTACTTCGCCTCGCGCAGGAACCACACGCCATAGCCAGCGGAAATCCAGTTGCTATCGAAGTTCTTGGAGTTACGGTAGCTCGTGGAGGCAATGGCGCCCGAGTCGAACGTGTTATTCATCTCGCGGAAGTAGTTAACGTCCAGCACGTTGTCGGCGTCGAACACGAAATACGCCTCATAGCCAGCGTCGCCATAGTAGCGCTGGATGTTCTTGTAGCCATAATCCAGGGCATAGCCCTTGCCACGCTGCTCGGTGTTTTCGCGCTCAAACACGTAAGCGCCCGCCGTACGTGCAATTTCCGCCGTGTTGTCGGTGCAATTATCGGCAATGACGAACACGTCGATAAGCTCCTGCGGATAATTCTGAACGCGAATGCTGTGAATGAGGTCGGCGATGACCGTGGCCTCGTTGCGCGCCGAGACGAGCACGGCATATTTGTGATTCTTCTTCGCTACATGTGCCGGTGGCTTGCGCGTAAGCGTGACAAGCACGTAATACAGCTGATAGGCGTAGCAAACAGTGAACGTGATAAAAACGCAGAAGTTGAAGATATCGACGAACGATAGCTGCGAGAACAACTCGTCTAACACGTACCCTCCTTTTGGCTTTCTACTTAAACGTGCTAATTATAGGAACAATTCCAGCCTTAAACCTTACAAATCCGTCAGTTAGAGACATTTCCCCAGTTCAGCTAAATGCGCATTGCGAAGCGCAACGCTTGAGCGCACACCGTCTACACAGAATCGCGCCTCTCGCCCACATCCTGAACACATAGCTACATCCTCTTGAGCACCCTGTTTTGCCACTTGCTGCGTGAGTCCGTCCCGGGCGCCCGGCCGCGTTCGCCCCTTGGGGCACCCGCTCCGCTGCTCGCGGCCCCGCAGTTGGTTTCCCAGACGGGAACGTTCGGCTGAGCCTCCGTTCCCGCTGGCAGGGCCCCATGGGGCCGCTCGTGCGCTCGCTGGTTCATACTTTTACTGCGCGCTGTACTCGGGGTTGCCCGCGGATTTGCGCGAGGCTTCGCCTCCCGCTCTCCGCGGGCAACCCCGAGTACAGCGCGTTTTAGTGCTTTCACAGTGCCCCGAGGGGCGAACGCGGCCGGGCGCCAACGATGGAGGGTCACGGCAATCGACGGCACTCGCAGCGCTCAATCGGCTGAGAGGCCTACTTTAAACCTTTCTTGGGGATTTCATCTGGGGCCTCCGTTCGCCTGTGGCGAACGATTGGGCCCCCGCGAGCGGGCGGGAGGGGTTGCGTCCCCGTCCTGCGTTCACCTTTGGCGATTGGGCAGGCGGGCATCGCTTCGCTCGCCCGCTTTGACGGACCTGCGAGTGGGCGAACAGCGCTTCGCTTGTTCGCCCTGACGAGTGAGGGAATTTGGAATCCACTTAAAACGTTTCCACCTCATCGGTTCGATTCCCTAGCGCCAGTTGGAAACGAAAACGCCCACCGTATGGTGAGCGTTGCTGTAATCGAATTGGAGCGGGTGACGGGAATCGAAACCGCCTTATCGACTTGCAAGCCTGACGTTGCAC
>JAILNP010000080.1:0-3174 GCA_024691475.1 Eggerthellaceae bacterium | reverse complement strand
CATCGATGTCGATGAGCAAACCGCCGAACGTGCGATGCGAGCGCACGAGCTGATCGAGCTTGCGGTCGAGCGCGCGGCGGTTCCAGATACCCGTGAGGAAGTCGACGCTCGTGCCTTCGGCTTGCACAACCGCGTAACGCGAAAGTGCCGCGATGGCGAACGCGGCGGGAAGAACCATGGTGTTGGAGACGACGAGCTGAAGCCCAACGCCCACGATAATAATGGCCATCGCAAGCACGAGAGAGTAGGCCGTCGTCGTTCCGATGCGTACCTGACGCACCAGAAAGAAGATGGCGTCGACCACAAGGTAGATGCAGAGGAATGCCGCCTGCGCCCACCAGACCCATCCGTCCGACGGAACCAGAGAGCCGAACGGGCCGGGCAGCATGCCGGCGGTTGCCATCACGAACAGGCAAACGATGTCGGCTGCGCAAACGATGCCGTTCGCGACGTACCACCACGTGGGCATTGCGCGATGAACTTCGATGCAAGAAGCGGCGTATGCAACGCCCAGGAACAAGCAGACGGGAATGAGCGCCTGCTGAAGAAATACCAGGGGGAAGGAAATGCTAGGTACGCCCTGCAGCAGATGGGCAAGCACATCGACCAGCGCCAGGCCAGCCATCATGCACAGGGCACGACGGAAGAAGCGGCGCTGACGACTGCGCAGAACAGAACCATCGTGCGTAGCGACGAACAGAATAACGAGCACAGCTGCGGAAACCGCATCGATTGCGATCCATGTTTCCAGCTCGAACATAACGCACACCCCCTGCTGTTCTCTCTTGTGCACATGGGCACAGACGTACCTATCCCTACTATTTGCATTGTAGGAAGCGAGGCATTGCAGTTGGTGCCAAACGGGATGCCGTTCGTGCCAAACAAATACCGTTTATGACATTTGGGGGATTTCTATTGGGAAGAGGCTATCCCAGGGGCATGAGAACGTACGCGCGGAACATGCCACCCTCGTTCCCAAAGCGGGCAAAGCCGCCCATGCGTTCGGCAACGGCAGTTACGCTGGCCGTGCCAACACCCGTTCCCTCGTGCTTGGTGGACAGCAACTCGCCCTGGCCGTTTTTCAGTATCTCACCTGCGTATGTATTGCGTACGTCAAGCGTGAACTGACGGCCAACGCCTACGTCGATTGCTATGATGAGCGCCAGGCGAATGCCGCCCTCTTCCTTCGCGTGCTCCAGGGCGGCGACGGCGTTTTCAAGCACGTTGCCAACCACCACGGAAAACTGCGCTTCGGTGATGCCGCACTCTTGCGGAACCTGAGCATGCACTTGCACTTCGGCACCCAGCGCCTGCGCTCGCGACACGTAATGGCCCACGATGGCGTTCACAATGGAGTTCTCGCACCAAATAAGGGGGGTATCATCCGTGATTTCGTCTAATTGACCAAGATACGTTTTTAGGCCATCTGGGTCGTCATTTCGAAGGTACATCGCAACGGTGTTGCGGAAATGACGCAAGTCGTGCCGCGCGCGCCGCGCTTGATCGATGCGCTCCTTCATGACCGCATTCTGCCGCAATTGCATATCGAGCAAGTGCTCGCGGTTCAAACCCTCCTGAGTATCCTTTGCACTATGCATGAGATAGTATTCCAGGCCCAGAATAGACAGATAGAGCGCCATGATGACAAGCTGCAGGAACACGAGCGCGAAGAGCACGTTCCCGTCCACGAGCGACGGGTCGGACGGAACATCGATTGCGAGCACGTCCACCAGATAGCACATGAAGGGCAGCACCCACGCATTATGCCAGAACGAACGCCCCGACTGCCCCATAACGCCATTTTCCAAAATGTAGGGAATGCGATTGTGAAACAGAGAATACGACGCCGCGCAAAACAGCACCAACGAGCTCCAGAGCACGATTTCCCCGAACCACGTGTAATGCGAAGCAGCCAGCGATTCGGGATACATGAACGCATCCGCAACACGCGCAAACGTCGAAAGGGAATACACGAAGAACTCCGACGTAAAGAACAGGTAGAGCAAGAAGTACGGACGAATGCGCGTAACGGCAAGGAGCACGCCAATGGACGCGACGCTCGTAAGGATAAACAGCGGCAGCTTGCTTTCGGGGAGAACCTCATACATAACGCCACAGGTAACCCCCATGACGGCAACGAGTAACATGAACGTCATGCGCGTACGACGCGATATCCACTCAACGGCAACCAACGGCGTAAGCGTAAGATACGCCGACGAGACCATCATGAGCTGCTCGCAAACCGAATAGAAGATGTTCGAGAAGCTAACCATAACTAGAGCCCTCGGCCATTGCGTTGGGACATCCAATCGGCCCATGCGGCGCGGGCCTGAGGCAAGCTGCGCCGGCTCACGGGAATCCTATCGCCCCCACGCACCACGAATTCGTTGCCATCCATGCGGTCAACGACATCAAGGTTCACGATGTAGCCGCGCGCGGGAACGTAGAACTGCTGCAAACCGGCCACCGCGCCTTCCAGCTGCGCGAACGTGGAACGCACGCGCAAAAACATACGCTCGGCCAAATGCAGTTCGAGGTAATGACCCGCCGAGCGAGCCCAGTAGAGGGAATTCGCGTCGAACCCTTCGCCGCCCAGGGTCACCATGCGCGTTGGAGCACGCTGCGCCATGACGCGGTCGAGCAGCATCGATAGGTCTTCGTACGCAACGGGCTTGATGAGATAGCCCTGCGCTTGCACCTCGTAGCTTTCAACCGCGAAATCACGACTGGTAGTGGTAAACACGATGACGCAATCGGGATCGACCTGTCGCAGCTTGCGCGATGCATCCAACCCCGTCATGGCATCGGGGTCGGGTACCATGCCCGCTTCGTCGAGGTAGCAGTCGAAGAGAACGACATCGTGGCGGCCAGCTTCCAGGCCCTCCAGGAATTCCGCAGCGGTGCGGTACGTGTCGACGGAGGCTATAACGCCGCGCACGGAAAGATAGCGCTCCAGAAGGAAACGCATGTGCTTCATGTCGTACAGATTATCTTCGACAACGGCGATTTGCATGCCCATATTCTAGCTAATTGGCCCATTACAGGACAATAAGCATATCACCTTGCCGCCCAGCACGCACATGACGCAAAACGCCCCGGGGCGACTGCAGGCACTGCAGCACGCACCAGGGCGTTCACCGCGCCCGCTAAGCCGGCGCAAAAGCCATACGAGAT
>JAILNP010000072.1:0-3687 GCA_024691475.1 Eggerthellaceae bacterium | reverse complement strand
CGTCTTTTATTGGGGTGACCTTGGCTCTTGGCGACGCGCGAGCGCGCGCTGCAGGGTAGAATAGGCGCACCGGTGCGGGAGGTTTTAGGTATGAACAACGTTAAGGCGGTCGTTTGGGGAGGCTTGGGCTTTAGCCTCTATCGTACGGCTGCGACGTTCTTGTATAACACGGGCATGGGCGCCACGTTCGATGCCACGGGTTTCGTTTCCGATATTAGATTCGTGTTCGCGATGAATGCGTGTGCGTGCTTGACCGCTGTGGTGCTGCTGATTGCGCTGCGTGGAGGCAAGCTGGGCGCGGCGGGGAATCTGCAGTGGCCGGCGCTGGCGATTGTCGCGGTTGGGCTGCTGGTGGGCGCGTATGGGCGGGTTTTGGGCTTGTCGGCGCAGGCGGGCGCGTTCGTGTCTGCCGTGGCGTGCGGCATCGCGCTCATGTTGCTGTGCGCGGTGTGGCTCGACTTGCTCACGCGCCAGAAGGATGCGACATGCATGCTGCGGCAGCTGGCAGTGGGCTATGTTCTGTACACGGCTGCCAGCATGCTGTTCGAGGTTCTGCCGGGCGGCATAGGCGGGGCGGTGTCCCTTCTGCTGCTGTGCTGTTCCTCGGTGTGCGTGGTTATGCTGGGCCGCCAGCTGGATGCCGCGGGGCAGGGGGTTTCCATCCCTCGCAACGCAGACGGCAGAAGCGGCGTGGTTGCCTCCATCTGCTTTTTCGTCTTGGTAGGCGTGGTTGGAATCATGCATACTTCGGTGCTGGGCTCGTCGTTCCAGTCGATCGTAACCGTGAACATGTGGGCTACGCGTGTGGTTGCGCTGGTGGTGTTCCTGGTTCTGGTGTACCTGATGGGCCAGCACGTGGCACCGAACGTGGTATTCCGCACGCTGTTCCCAGCGCTGATTCTGGTCCTCACGGTCATGCCATTCCTAGACGATACGCTGGGCCCGGTTACGGGCGCCATCGCCATTACGTGCTACGAGATTTGCGGCATGGTGTACTTCCTGTTCCTGGTGCGTGAGGGGCGTCGCCTGAATTTGAGCGGCGTGTTCCTGTCGTGCGTGTACATGCTGGGGTCCAGCGGCTTTCTGCTTGTGGGCTTGGCAATTGGGTTGTGCTTGCAGACGTTGAGCGCCGGCTTCGGGCTTTCGCTCCTCACGCTGCTGGCGTTCGTGTCCATCTATCCGTTGGCGCTGGCATTGTTCCTCACCGGTCGCGGTTCGTTTGGCAGGCGCTTTGCCGAAGACACGGCTAGCGAAGGGGAGGGCGTTGCCGAACCTGCGGTTCCCGCCGTGTCCTCCGTTGCCGATGCGGCGCAGATTCTGGGCGAGCGTTATGGCCTAACCAATCGCGAACGAGAGATTTTGGAATACCTGGCCCACGGGCGCTCGGTACGCTATATTGCGGAAACGCTCGTGATTTCCGAAAACACCGCTTGGACGCATGCAAAGCGCATCTATGCCAAGACGGGTGCGCACGGCAAGCAGGAGCTTATGACCATGGTGGATGCCGAGCTGGGCGCGGGCCGGGCTGGCGTTCAGCGCTGATGGCTGCATGATCGTTACCGCCATGACTACTTTGATGCGTGAAATACCCCTGGCCGATCAGGTGAAGGTGGAAGGGCCAGCTGCTGATGGCAGGTGGACCTGTTCCTTTTTCGCCTTCAACACCGCGTTGTCCGTGCTGCTGTATGCGGGGGAGATGAACGCTTCAGCCGTTCGTGCCGCGATTGATGCGGTGGTGGAGCGTTGTCGATTCCTCGAGCGTAAGTTGTCGCGGTTCCAACAGGACAGCGATATTGCGCGATTGAACGCAGCGCGCGGGAATCGCGTGATGATCGCCCCCGAGACGTACGACGTGCTGCGTGCGAGCTTGGGCTATTGCGAGGCCAGCCAGGGCGCCTTTGACATAACGGTTGGCGCCGCGTTGGCGTTGTGGGATTTTTCCAATGGCGTGGTGCCGCGTTCGGCGGGCCTGCAATTGGCGCTCGAGCACGTGGATTGGCGCGCCGTCGAACTGGGCGAAGGCGATGGCTCGTATTGGGCGCGCCTGAGGGACCCAGCGGCGCAGGTGGACGTGGGCGGAACGGCCAAGGGTTGGATTGCCGACGACATGCGCGCCCTGTTCCAGGCGGCGGGTATGGAAAATGGGTTTGTGAACTTGGGCGGCAACGTGCTTGCGTTTGGTGGTAAGCCCGATGGCACGCCATGGGGCGTGGGGATACGTAATCCCTTTGACCCCGATACGACGTTTGGCGCACTGTATGTCGACCATGGTTCAGTGGTCACGAGCGGCCCCTATGAGCGCTTTTTCGAACAGGACGGCACGGTCTATCACCACATCCTGAACCCGCGCACGGGCTTCCCCGTGGAAACCGACCTGGCAAGCGCGACCATCGTGAGCGAGTGCTCCGTGGATGGCGATGGCTATTCGACCACCTTGTTCGCGCTGGGTTCCAAACGCGCGCTTGAGCTGGTGGAAACGCTTACGGGCATGGAGGCCATGCTCATTACGAATGCTGGAGAGGTGCTCGTTTCAAGCGGATTGCAGTTGTAATGGCTTCGTGCTGCGTTGCGGCAGTGTGGGAATAAGCACCTAACCATAGAAATCGCCCTTCGTGTGCATGCGCGAAATGAGATAATGCGTGCGGTCGGTTGCGTGATGCGAGGGAGTGCTTGCGTTGGAAAAGAGGTTGCAGAGCGGGCGGGTCGTATTGCGTTGGCTTGTCGTTGCCCTTTGGGCGATCTTCATCTTCTTCATGTCGAGCCGCGATGCCACGCAGCTTTCCGAAGGGTTTTTCGAGCAGGCGAAACAGCTGCTCGCTGCAGTACTGAATGCCCTGTTCGGCTACCACGAGGACCCCGTTTCGCCTTTCTGCCATTTTTGCGAGTACGCGGTGCTGGGCGCTCTTCTGGCTAATGCCCTGCGGGCCCACATGCGAAGCCTGCGTACTGCCTGCCTTGCGGGCGTCGCCATTGCCAGTTCCTACGGCCTCACCGACGAGATCCATCAGCTTTTCGTGCCCGGACGCTTTTGCGACCCCGCCGATTGGGCGGTCGATACCTGCGGAGCGGCATTGGGCGCTCTTGTTCTCTACCTTGTCGTTCGTTTTCGCCACAGAGCGTCATGCGATCGTGGCCGACAAGGCACGCATGACGCTGCGTTGGGCTCGGAACTGCGGTAATTGCATACCTTGGGTTGCAATCCGGCTATCCCGCTGATTCTTGGGGACCGACCGCCAGCCTCTGGAACCGCAAGCTAGTTCTGCGGGACCAGCTTTTTCGCGTACTGCTTGCAGTGCTCGATGAATTCGTATTCCAGGGAGTTCAGCGAATGGTCCTTCTTGTAGGAAATGCCGAAGCGCCAAGGTGTGCCAACGAACGGAATCGCCTTGACGGGGGCTTCCTGATTGCCGAATAACCCATCGAAGAGCGAAACGACGCATGGCGCAGTGAAGGATAGGTGCTTGGGGTTACACGCATAGGCGTACAGGATCGACATTTCAGCAAAGGTCTCTATTTCCGCTGGCTGCACACCCGTTTCCTGGCAAAGCCTAGAAAACTCCGGGTAGTTCTTGAACGAAGGCCCCACCAGTCCCACGCTGTAGCCGTTTAGGTCGTCTATGCAAATGGACTCGCGTTGGGCCAGGGGGTCCGAGGCGCTCACCCAGGCTAGGCGATCGCATGAGTACA
>JAILNP010000145.1:0-3759 GCA_024691475.1 Eggerthellaceae bacterium | reverse complement strand
TGAGTTCGCCGATCTTCTGCAGAAGCTTGGCACGGTTCACCATGTAGGGAATTTCCTTCACGATGATCATCTGGCGGCCATTCTTCTTTTCATCGAACTCGCACTTCGCGCGCAGCGTCAGCGAGCCACGGCCCGTTTCATACGCGTCGCGAATGCCCTTGCGACCCATGATCACGGCACCCGTGGGGAAATCGGGGCCGGGCATGACCTTCATGAGATCCTCGGTGGTGACATCGGGGTTTTCCATCATGAGGTTCGTTGCATCGATGACTTCGCCCAGGTTATGCGGCGGAATATTCGTAGCCATGCCTACGGCGATACCCTGGCTGCCGTTTACCAGCAGGTTGGGGAAGCGCGAGGGCAGAACCTTCGGCTCACGCAGGCTCTCGTCGTAATTGGGCTGCCAATCGACCGTTTCCTTGTCGAGGTCGCGCAGTAGCTCCATGGCCGGCTTTGCCAGGCGGGCTTCCGTATAACGCATGGCGGCGGCGCTGTCACCGTCGATGGAGCCGAAGTTGCCATGGCCATCGACCAGAGGAACGCTCATCGAGAACGGCTGGGCCAAGCGCACCATGGTGTCATATACGGCAGAGTCGCCGTGGGGGTGGTACTTACCGATAACGTCACCAACGGTACGAGCCGACTTGGCATGCGGACGCGTGGGCAAGATGCCGCTTTCGTTCATGGCGTATAGAATACGGCGATGAACAGGCTTCAGGCCATCGCGCACGTCGGGCAGGGCGCGCGCCACAATAACGCTCATCGAATACTCAATGAACGACTGGCGCATCTGCTCGCTCAGGTCGGCGGGAACAACCTGGGCCGCCATGGCAATTTCCTCGGCGGAGCGGTCTTCTTCCGCAACCTCGGTTTCAGTTGTTTCGTTATTCTCTTCCTCGTTCGAGGCGGTGTCTTTGGTTTCGTCTGCCACCGTGTAACTCCTTTTTCAGATTAGCTGCGTTCGGGGCTTAGATATCCAGGAAGCGCACGTCCTTGGCGTGACGCTGGATGTATTCCTTGCGGGGCTCTACCTGATCGCCCATGAGCTCGCTGACCGCACGTTCGGCAGCGGCAGCATCCTCGATGCTCACCTGCTTCAGCATGCGCAGATTGGGTTCCATGGTGGTTTCCCACAGCTGATCGGGGTCCATCTCGCCCAGACCCTTGTAACGCTGAACGGTAGGCTTCTTATCCGCCGGGTAATCCTTCATGGCCTCGGCGAGAGCGTCATCGTTGTAGCAGTAGCGAATCTTCTTCTTGCCATCCTTGATGCCATACAGCGGAGGCATGGCAATGTAGATATAGCCACGATTGATGAGTTCGGGCATGTAGCGATAGAAGAACGTGAGCAGCAGGATCTGAATGTGCGCACCGTCGACGTCGGCATCGGTCATGATGATGATGCGATGGTAACGGGCCTTTTCAGCGTCGAATTCCTCGCCAATGTTCGTGCCGATGGCGGTAATGAGCGAGGAAATGGTGTCGCTGGAAAGCGCACGGTGAAGGCCGGCGCGTTCCACATTCAGGATCTTGCCGCGCAACGGAAGGATTGCCTGGTACTTGCGGTCACGGGCCTGCTTGGCCGAACCACCTGCGGAATCACCCTCCACGATGAACATTTCGCACTCGGCAGCATCCTTGCTGCTACAGTCTGCCAGCTTGCCGGGCAGGGCGAAAGATTCCAGAACGCCTTTGCGGCGCGTCATCTCGCGAGCCTTGCGAGCCGCTTCACGGGCCTTCAGAGCTTGAGAAGCCTTGTTGATGATCTGCTTGCCCGGCCCCGGGTTTTCCTCCAGGTATTCACCCAGACCCTTGGTGACGGCATTGCTCACCAGAGCGCGCATCTCGGAATTGCCGAGCTTGGTCTTCGTCTGACCCTCGAACTGGGGCTCGTGCAGCTTAACGGAAATGACGGCAGCCAGACCTTCGCGGCAGTCATCGCCCGTGAGGTTGCTGTCCTTTTCCTTCAGCAGGCCCTTTGCGCGAGCGTAGTCGTTCAGCGTACGCGTGACGGCCTGTTTGAAGCCATCGAGATGCGTACCGCCTTCGATGGTGTTGATGTTGTTGGCGAACGAGAACACCGAGTTCGCGGAATAGGAACCCGTCCACTGCATGGCGATTTCCACTTCGCCGGCAGGGCCCTGTGCATCGAAGTAGATGGGCTGCGGGTTCATGATCTCGCTCTTGCCCTCGTTCAGATAGCGCACGAAATCCTTGATGCCATCGGCGTACTGGAACGTTTCCTCCAGCATGTTGCCGTCGGCGTCCTTTTCGCGTTCGTCGTGCAGCGTGATCTTCAGGCCCTTGTTCAGAAAGGCCATCTCACGGAAGCGATCGGAAAGCGTGGTGTAGCTGAAGACGGTGGTCTCGGTGAAGATCTCGGCGTCAGGCCAGAACTGCACGGTGGTACCGGTATGGTCGGCCGTTCCAATCTCGTGAAGCTTCTCGACGGTCTTGCCGCGGCTGAACGAAATCTCGTATTCCTTGCCATCGCGGCAAACCTGCACGACCATCTTCGTGGAAAGGGCGTTTACAACCGAAACGCCTACGCCATGAAGACCACCGGATACCTTGTAGCCATCACCGCCGAACTTACCTCCTGCATGCAGAATGGTAAGTACAACCTCAACCGTGGGGATTTTTTCCTTCGGATGCTCGTCAACGGGTATGCCACGACCGTTGTCGCGAACCTTCACGCTGCCGTCTTCGCAGATCCAGACTTGAATATCGGTACAATACCCGGCAAGCGCCTCGTCGACGGCGTTGTCGACAACCTCGTATACCAGGTGATGAAGGCCGCGCACGCTCGTAGAGCCAATGTACATGCCAGGGCGCTTGCGAACAGGCTCGAGACCCTCCAGAACCTGAATATCTTTTCCATCGTAATGCGATGGTTTGTTATCTGCCACGCTCTTCTCCTTTGCACAACGATTTTGGATGGAGCAACCTTGCGGTAAACAGTAGAATTCTACCATACATAGATGAGAATAGAGCGATTTGCACTATTTAAGGGCATTCAGAGCGCGTCTCAGCCCTATCTTGACTCTTTTTTGGGAAAAATCCCGTTACTCCGACTTCTTCCACTCCAAATCGGAAATCATCGCCTTTCTGAACTTCTCTTTCAGCACGGGGTCGGGAATGGAAGCGCAGGCCTCTTCTACGCGCTGGCGTTCTTCTTCCGTAAGGGGCACCACAGGCGCAGCAGCCTTCGCGGCACGCTGCACGTCAGCATCCTCGGCATAGGGATGGTTCTGTTTGTTGCGCCCACGCGAAATGTGAATGTCGAAGAGATCGATTTCCTCGCCAAACTTCTCGCGGCATTGCCACTTCAGCAATTCGCGACGGTTGTTCAGCTCGGCGGCATAGATGCTTTCGTCCACATACACGTGCATTTCGCGACGGCCATCCTTGGTGAACACGTACACGTTGTTGGTATGCTGCAGAATGATGGGCTCCACGAGGTCCTTCCACATGTCGCGCACCTGTGCGATGCGCTGGGCCTTGCGAATTTCACCCTCGTCGAATTCGGGGATGTTAGAAAGGAACCCCGACATTCCACCTCGATAGGGAGCGGAACCCCTGCTGCCAGAATTAATCTTCACGGGCACCTCCCACAAACGCCTCGGATCCATCCAATGTAATGATATCGGCTCGGGCGAGCATGTCATCCGTGAAATAGTCGGTATGCGTGGTGGTGATGAACGCTTGCATGTCGCCCGCAATGAAATTCATGAAATACGAGCGACGTGCATCGTCGAG
>JAILNP010000025.1:0-14332 GCA_024691475.1 Eggerthellaceae bacterium | reverse complement strand
CCCGCAGAAGCACCGCGGCCATTCGAGCCACGCTTCATGACGGGGTCACGCTGAGCGCCATCGCGCGAAGAGCGACGCCTCTTCCCCACTTCTAGGGGCTTGTACGCCGGAGCGGGCATGACATCATTCGGGTCCTGTTCGGATTCGGGATTGCGCAGCTCGGCAGCGTGCGCGCGAATCTTGTCAACCACATCGGAAAGCGAGAACCCGATGATGATGAGGGCCACGGCAATGACGCCAATCATGATGATGGTAGTTACCAACTGCCCAAACAGCAGCAAGAACAGATAGGCCACCAGGGCGCCCACATAGCCACCTTGGTTCACCAGATTCTCGTGATTGAACAGCACCTGCAAGTTGCCATTCGAAAGGCCAGGCGTATACGCGGCCAAAATAACGAGTAGGGCGAAAAACAGAATGATAAGGCCCACGGATACGCGCGCCGACATGCGGTTCTGGGTTTCGCCGTTACGCCAAATGAGGCTTACGGCAATGAGCACCAGGACAAAGGGCAGGATATAGGTGCCCAAGCCCAGGCCAATATGCAGAACCGAAGAAAGCCATTGCGTGATGATACCCGAGCCCGGCATGAGGGACACGATGAACAGCGCTACGGCAATAACGGCGCAGATGACGCCTGCGATATCGCGACGCGAGCGATCGTCGAGAAAGCGATCGCCCGCGGCCTGATTCGAGCGCGCGGCTTGCCTGGCGACAGGCGCCTTAGAACGCGCGCTTCTTCCCTGTTTAGATGAGGTGCCCTTACCTGTGCGCGGCACGTCACACTCCTTTTGCTGCGTTTAAGAATCGTTTGTTGAAGTATAACCTACTTCGAGGCCAGCCTAAATATCGAGCAAGTTCACGATGACCAAGGGGCGCTGCTTGATGCGGTCCCACAAAACGGACTGTAGCGACTGACGGCAAGCCTTTTCCAGGTCGCGCTTCTTGCCACCCTTGGAAAGAGCCTTCTCCAGGCCGTGACGCACGGCGGAGGCAGCGTCTTCCAGCAGGTACTCGTCGTCGCCACCGGAAATACCACGCATCTGAACAGCCACATCACCCGTGATCTTGCCCGTCTTGGAAGAGATGGCACACGCAACGGAGGCGATGCCCTGCTCGACCATGGCACTGCGTTCGTTCAGAACGTCCTGGCTGGTGTCACCCACGGAAAGGCCGTCGACAAACACGATGCCGCTTTCCACAGGCTCGCCACGACGCACTCCCTTGGCGGAAAGCTCGAGCGTATCGCCATTTTCCAGGATGAAGATGTTGTCCTCGTTCACGCCGGTGGCAGCCGCCAGCTTGGCATGCGCACGCAAATGCGTGGCTTCGCCATGCACGGGCATGAAGCACTTAGGCTTCACGATGGACAGCACGAGCTTCAGCTCTTCCTGGCCCGCGTGACCGGAAACGTGCACCTGGGCGCGGCTCTTGTCGAACACATCGGCGCCGACCTTGGAAAGGAGGTTGATGACGCGCGTAACTGCCTTCTCGTTGCCAGGCACGGGCGTGGCGCTAATGATGACCGTATCGCCCGGGTCGATTTCGATGGTCTTATGCTCGCCTGCGGCAATGCGCGCCAGTGCGGAGAGGGGCTCGCCCTGCGAACCGGTGCACATGACCACGACCTTCTCGGGCGGAATGCCCTTCAGATCGTACGCGTCGATGATGTCGGCGTCGGACACGTTCAGATACCCCAGCTTGCGGGCAATATCGGTATTCTGCACCATGGAGCGGCCCGTGACGACCACCTTGCGACCCTCGGCAACCGCCGCATCGCAAATCTGCTGCAAGCGGTGAATGTGGCTTGCAAAGCTGGCGATGATAACGCGACCCTTCGCCTGGGCGATGATCTTGCGCAGCGTAACGCCCACGGTTGCCTCGGAAGGCGTGAACGTGGGAACGGTGGCGTTCGTGGAGTCGCTCATCATGAGGTCGACGCCCATCTTGCCGAAGCGAGCCAGCGCGCCGAAGTCGGTGGTAACGCCGTCGATGGGCGTCTGGTCGAGCTTGAAGTCGCCCGTATGCAGCACCGTGCCTGCCGGCGTCTGGAAGAAGATGCCCACAGCACCCGGAATGGAATGGTTCACCGCGAAGAAATCGCAGGTGATGCAACCCATCTGGATGCGCTGGCCGGGCTTGATCTCGATCAGCTTGGCATTCTTGATGCGATGCTCGGCGAACTTGCCCTCGATAAGGCCAAGCGTAAGCTTCGTACCGTAGATGGGAACCTGGCGATCCAGGTCCTTCAGCAGGTACGGCAGCGAACCGGTATGGTCTTCGTGGCCATGGGTGATCACGATGCCACGGAGCTTGTCGGCGTTTTCCAGCACGTAGGTGTAGTCGGGAAGAATGAGGTCGACACCGGGATGGTCGTCGTCGGGGAACATGAGTCCGGCGTCATCGAGCACCATGTCGCCATTGCACTCGAAAGCCGTCATGTTCTTGCCGATGGCATCCAGGCCACCCAGAGGAATAACCTTGAGCTTCGCCTTCGGATCCTTCTTCGCGGCCATGACCTGGGGCGCCTGCTGCTTCTTCTTGCTCGTGCGACGACGGCGCTTGGGAGCTTCGCCGTCTTCCTTCGACAGCTTGGGGCGTTCGCGCTGAATGTCTACGTGCTTGTAAGAACGCGACTGCCCACGCTTACCAGTGCCCTGTTCGGGCTGGTTATTCTGTTGTTCCAAAACCTTTCCTTACTGCTAGTCGAGCACTCCGCACACGCGCATGGTCTCGGCAAGCTGCGCGGCCTGCTCGGGTGTTGCGTCGACAAGCGGCAGGCGAAGGCTGCCCACATTGAACCCCTGGAGGTTGAGCGCCTTCTTGACCAGGATGGGATTGGCCGTGAGGAAAAGGCCCTTCATCAGCGGAAGAATGGCCTCATGTGCCGAGGCTGCGGCTTCCCAATTGCCCTGGGCGGCGTTATCGACGATCTTCTTCATAGCGGCGGGAGCGCAATTGGCCGTAGTGGAGATGACCCCTACGCCTCCCCGCTTCATTACTTCATACGTGAGGGCGTCGTCGCCGGAATACACGACAAAGCCCTCGGGAGCGGCATCGCAGATTTCGGCAATCTGATCGAGATTACCCGATGCCTCTTTCACAGCCACGATGTTCGCACAATCGCGCGCCAGGCGCAGCGTGGTTTCGGCCGTCATGTTGATACCGCAACGACCGGGAATGTTGTAGAGAATGATGGGCAGGTCGACTGCTTCGGCAATAGCGCGGAAGTGACGATACAGGCCCTCTTGCGGGGGCTTGTTGTAGAACGGCACAACGGCCATGAGGCCATCGACGCCGCAGGCAGCGGCCTTCTTCGCCATTTCGATGCTGTCTTCGGTGCAGTTCGTGCCCACATTCGCAATAACAGGAGCGCGACCGGCAACCATATCGACTACGGCCTTGATGACCTCGAGCTTCTTTTCCACGTGGATCGTGGGACCTTCGCCCGTGGTGCCGAACAGCAGAATGGAATCGCACCCGCCATCGAGCAAACGCTTGGCCAGCTTGCAGTTCTGCTCGACGTCAACCTGCAGGTTTTCATCAAAAGCGGTGACCATCGCCGGAATGAGACGGCCAAAAACTGGTGTGCTGGACATGGTTCCTCCTTGTGCGTGTATGAGTTTCCTCATTATTGCACAGCAAAATAGACGTTCGCCTGCATTCAAGAAATCAATGCAGACGAACGGTACGAACTTGAGCTATGGAAGGATTTTGGCCTACATGAAGTTTTCCAGGCCCACCACAAGGCCCTTCTGCTCGCCGACATTGCGAATGCCCAAGAGCACGCCCGGCATGTAGCTTTCGCGATCCCAGGAATCATGCGTGATGGTAAGCGTCTGGCCCATGGAGCCGAAGATAACCTGCTGGGTGGCAACGTAGCCCATGGAACGCACGGAATGAACGGGCACGCCATCGATAAGGGCGCCACGTGCGCCTTCGGCACCTTCGAGCTCGGTTTCGGAACCGGGAGCGGTGCTCGTGAAGTCGCGTGCTTCGGCGATCATCTGAGCCGTGCGCATGGCCGTGCCGCTAGGAGCGTCCTTCTTGCGGCAATGATGGAACTCGATAACTTCAGCTTCGGGGAAATAGGGAGCCGCAGCCTTGGCAAACTGCATCATGAGCACGGCACCCGTGGTGAAGTTGGGAGCATAGAACAGGCACGCGTCGTTCGTGGCGCATGCGGCCAGCTCCTGAAGCACGTCGTTGGAAAGGCCCGTAGTACCCACCACGCAGTTCACGCCAGCAGAGAGAGCCACGCGCACATTGCCGGCAACGACAGAAGGCTGCGTAAAATCGACCAGTACATCTATCTGTTCGCCTTCGATGGCCTGAGCCACCCCGCCATACAGGGGAAACGGAACATCGGCCTGGAGCAGATCGATTCCGCAGACGAGCTCCATGTCGTCGGCCGACTGAACCGCCTTGACGACGGCCTGCCCCATGCGACCCATGCAACCGGCAACAGCAACCTTAATCATGTAGGCACCTTTCTATTGGCTTCTTCTTTCGAACTAGCATATTTCACCGCTCAATCACGTACAACGCTCCTTACACTTCCACCATCTTGTTAATTCACACAATCCACACGTCTGATGCATAATAGTCAAACAAGGTTAGGAGGCAAAATGAGTATTGCAGATTCGGCAAAACGGTTTGGCTTCAACAGGGTGTATGACTATCTCGACAAGGATCCTCGTGCGAACCTTCCCAAGATCATGGAGCTTGTGGACAAGATAACCCCAGGTGACATGATGAAAACGCAACGTGCGGCGTTTCGCAGGGTACTAGCCGACCCCGATAACAACTGGAACAAGATGATCATGAGCCTGTGGGATGACATCGACCCGTTCATCCTGAAGAAGGCGTTCCAGAACTTCATCATCAACGGCAGCATCACTGGCTGGGAACAACAGCAGAAGATGCGCAAGGAACATGGCTGCAACATTCCGTGGGCCATCCTGCTCGACCCCACCAGCGCCTGCAACCTGCATTGCACGGGCTGTTGGGCCGCCGAATACGGCAACCGACTGAACCTTTCCTTCGACGAGATTGACAACATCATCGAACAAGGCAAGGAGCTGGGTGTTTACATCTACATCTACACGGGCGGCGAACCGCTCATGCGCAAGAAGGACCTCATCGCCCTGTGCAACAAGCACAACGACTGCGCATTCCTCTGCTTCACGAACGGCACCCTCATCGACCAGGCATTCTGCGAAGAGGTACTGCGCGTGGGCAATTTCATTCCCATCGTGTCGGTAGAGGGATTCGAAGATGCCACCGACTTCAGGCGCGGCGAAGGCGTGTACAAGAAGGTAAGCGACGCCATGGACATCATGCGGAAGAACCGCCTGGGCTTTGGCATTAGCTGCTGCTACACCGCAAAGAACGTCGACGTCATCGGCAGCGAGGAATACTTCGATTGGATGATCGAGAAGGGTGCGAAGTTCTGCTGGTTCTTTAGCTACATGCCCGTGGGGGCTGGCGCCGACAAGAGCCTGATTACGCAACCCGAACAGCGCGAGCACATGTACGACGTCGTACGCGGCTTCAGGACCACGAAGCCGCTGTTCACGCTCGATTTCTTTAATGACGGCGAATACGTGGGCGGCTGCATCGCCGGCGGGCGCCGCTATCTGCACATCAACGCGAATGGCGACATGGACCCCTGCGTGTTCATGCACTACAGCGACACGAACATCCGCGACTACTCGCTGCTCGAGGGCTTGAAACGGCCGCTCTTCATGGCGTACCACAACAATCAGCCGTTCAACGAGAACATGCTGCGCCCCTGCCCCGTGCTCGACAATCCGGGCAGGCTCACGAAGATCGTGGAGGAAACGGATGCACACTCCACCGAGATTCTGCAGCCAGAAGACGTGCACGTATATTCCGACCGCTGCGTAGAAGTAGCCGCGGAATGGGCCCCACGCGCCGATAGGCTCTGGGCCAGCAAGGAACACAACCCCGCACTGCTCGTGAAATAGCAGCGCACCTGCATACGCCACGCGCCCCGCATGCCCGCCTTCTCGGCTGCATGCGGGGCGCTTTTATGCGACGGGTGAAAAGCGTGCGGCCATGCGCTCACGAAAGGGCACGACCATGTACTTGTCGAGCTTCTTGAAGTATTCGCGTGGCTGCGCATCGATAGCGTGGTCGAGAACCGACTCCACGATGCCAATGAGAGCATACGTGAGCGTAACCAGGAAGAATTCAACTTCCTCGTCTTGCCCATCGCACACGCCGAGATCGTGTTCGAAGCATCGCTTCAGGATGTCATAGATGAAGTGCGAGTTCATCTTGCGCAGGATGTCTCGATCGAGATGGGCGTAGTCGCCGAATACGTGAAGCGTATCGGTTTCGTATAGGTCGATAATCACATCCACCATGCTCGACCAGGCATTGCTGCCTTCGGGCAGGTTGCAAAAGACCGCGTCGACGTATTCGCGTTCGCGAAACTCGACCAGATCGTAGATGTCCTTGAAGTGATAGTAGAACGTGGCGCGGGAAACCCCAGCCCTGCACGCCACCTGAGTCACGGAAATGACCTGAGAGCCACCTTCCTCGACCAACTGCTGATACGCAGCAACAATGTGATGCTTTGCGTCGTTGTCCACGTTACCCCTTTCCGCGTACAGGGGAAATGATACCCCAACGGGTACGTAACACAAAAAAGAAGGCGGCCCGAAGGCCGCCTTCCGAAGCACGAGCTAGTGCGATGTGCTAGTCGCGATTGCGCGAGCGGGGCTTGCGATGGTCGTCACGACCATGGCCTCCCCTACCGCCGCGGTCGCCACCACGGTCGCCGGGACGACGACGGGGACGATCGCCATGCTCGGAGCGCTCGCCGCGATCTTCGCGACGGGGACGCGCGGAGCCTTCGGGCGCGTCGGGCTTCTCCAGGCGATCGAGGCTGATCTTGCCGTTCTCGCCCACTTCGATGACCTGGACCTTTACTTTGTCGCCCAGGTTGAGCACGTCTTCAACGCGACCCACGCGGCCATTGGCCATGCGGCTGATGTGCAGCAGACCGTCCTTGCTGGCGGTAAGCTTCACGAATGCGCCGAAATCCTTGATGCCCACGATTTCGCCTTCGAAGATCTCGCCGACTTCGGGTTCCTTCACGATGTCGAGGATGGCCTGCTTGGCGGCTTCGCCTGCGGGGCCTTCCACGGCGGCAATATGCACGGTACCGTCTTCCTCAACCTCGATGGTAGCACCCGTTTCGTCCTGCAGGCCACGAATGACCTTGCCACCAGTGCCGATGACGTCGCGAATCTTGTCGACCGGAATCTTGATGGTCTCGATGCGCGGAGCGAACTCGGAGAGCTCGGAACGAGGCGCGGGGATTTCCTTCAGCATGGCTTCCAGGATGAACGCACGGCCTTCCTTGGCCTGCGCCAGGGCGCGACCCAGGATTTCCGTGGAGAGGCCACGGGCCTTGTTGTCCATCTGAAGTGCGGTGATGCCGTTTTCGGTACCCGTTACCTTGAAGTCCATGTCGCCCAGGAAGTCTTCCAGACCCTGGATGTCGGACAGGATGACGACGTCGTCGCCTTCCTTGATAAGACCCATGGCGATACCGGAAACGGGAGCGCTGATGGGCACGCCAGCATCCATGAGGGCCAGGGTGGAACCGCAGGTAGAAGCCATGGAGGAGCTACCGTTGGATTCCAGGACCTCGCTGACTACGCGAATGGCGTAGGGGAAGGTGTCCTCGTCGGGCAGAACGGGCAGCAGAGCGCGTTCCGCCAGGGCGCCATGGCCAACTTCGCGACGCTTGGGAGCGCCCATACGGCCAACTTCGCCCGTGCAGTACGGCGGGAAGTTGTACTGGTGCATGTAGCGCTTGCCCTCGGCGGGGTCGATGGTGTCGAGGCGCTGGCCTTCACGCAGCGTACCAAGGGTGCACACCGAAAGAGCCTGCGTCTGGCCACGCTGGAACAGACCCGAACCGTGCACGCGGGGCAGATACCCAGGACGGATGTACAGCGGACGGATTTCCTTGGCGGTACGGCCATCGGCACGCTCGCCGGTCTCGATGACCATGCGGCGCATGGCGCGCTTTTCCAGGGCCTTGCAGGCGGCGGCAATATCGGAGCCCCAGGCAGCCTGCTCCTCTTCGGAGAAGTCGTTAGCCTTGATGGAGGCCTTCAGCTCTTCCACCTTGCCGATGCGGGAAAGCTTGTCGGCATCGTGCAGCGCGGCGCTCATCTCGTCGAAGTGGGCGTCGACGCGCTCGGCGATGGAAGGATCGGCCTGATGAACCTTGTACTCCAGCGGCTGGGGGTTCACCTTGTCGAGGAAGCGCTGCTGAGCGGCGCAGAATTCCGCGATGGCCTTCTGGCCGAAGTTCATGGCAGCGAGCATGTCTTCCTCGCTGATTTCCTTGGCGCCAGCTTCCACCATGGAGATGTAATCGGCGGTACCTGCGATGGTGAGGTTGAGATCGCTCTCTTCCAGCTCATCGTAGGAGGGGTTGCAAATGAAGTCGCCCGTTTCGGGGTTGCGGCCAACGCGCACGCAGGCAGCAGGGCCGTCGAACGGGGCGCCGCCCACCAGCAGAGCTGCCGAAGCACCATTCACGCAGATGCAATCGGGAGCGTTATCGCCATCGACAACCAGCGTGGTTGCAACGATATGCACTTCGTTCTTGAAGCCATCGGGGAAACCCGGGCGAATGGGGCGGTCGATGAGACGAGCCGTGAGGGTGCCCTTGTCGCTGGCCTTGCCCTCGCGCTTCAGATAGCCACCGGGGATGCGGCCCACGGCGTACATCTTCTCCATGAAGTCCACCGTGAGGGGGAAGAAGTCGTAATCCTTCTCTTCCTTGCTCACCACAGCGGTAACCAGGCAGGTGGTATCGCCCTGGGTAACCAAAACGGCACCCGTGGCCTGCTTGGCAAGCTCGCCGGTTTCGAAGCGATACTTCTTACCGTACAGCTCGAACTCTTCTACGATTTTTTCCATATTTCACTTTCTCTTCCCTCGCCTCCCTATGAGGCGAAGCTTCTTCGACGGGGCCTACCCCCGCCGCGAGCAGCTGCGGATCCTTCCGCGGCCGACCGCACCACACGCGAACCTCATCCGTTCGGTTCGAGCCGAAACCGCTATGCGGCTTCGAAAAGCAAAAGCCCGCACGAAGCGGGCTTTATGCATTTACACGTTGTCGCGAATGCCAAGCTTCTTGATGAGCTCACGGTACTCGGTGATGTCGCGGTTCTTGATGTACTTCAGAAGACCGCGGCGCTTACCGATGAGCATCATGAGGCCACGACGGGAATGGTTATCCTTCTTGTGGGTCTTCAGGTGCTCGGTGAGGTTGCGAATACGCTCGGAGAGGATAGCGACCTGCACTTCAGCAGAACCGGAATCGTTCTCGTTCTTGCCGTATTCCTTCATGAGCTCGGCTACGCGCTCTTTGGAAATGCTCAGCTTATCAGCCATGCTTCCACCTTTCATTCCGCCCCAACGGGGCAACGTGTATTGATCTTTCCTCCGAGGACGCATGCAAGGTGGCGCGTGCGTGCTAAGGGGAAAGCCCTGCTAATGCAGCCTGTCCATTATACACATCCTGGGAATTGGCAGCTACGCGGTATACGAAGCATCATGGTCTGCACATATGGGGCGCGCTGGGAAGCACCAACGGGAAGGCAGATGTGCCACCGGATGCGCAAAATAGAGCGCACGATTAGAACAACCCACTCGTGAGCAGGAAGTTCAGGGACTTGAGGTTGAGCCCCATGTGCTCGCGGAACCACTGGTGCGCGAAATGGAGCACGGCAAATGACGCCTGCAGGGGAACATGCGAATCGCGCACGTGGGCAAACGGCTGGCCCAGCAGCGTTTGCACCCACAGCAACGTGGTAGCCTCGATGCGCTGCGTCTGCACGTGCGAACGGCAATCGACGCACACCGCTCCCCCTTCGACGAACGAGAAATCACGCCATGCGCCATGTTCGAGCGGCACCTGCGCCCCACACGATACGCACGTGGACACGCGCGGGCGAAAGCCCAGCATAGCGAAGAGCTTCACCAGGAACGCCGCGCAAATGGCGGGCGCGTCGTCATCCTGACAGGCGCAGAGCTCGTCGAGTGCCGTACAGGCCATGTCGAACAGGCGCGGCACGGGAAGGTCGGGTTGGCCGCACTTGGCAAGCGCGTCGAGAATGGGCGAAGACGCGGCGTTGAACAGCACGTCTTCGCGAAGGCGCGCATGGGCGTTCACGCACCGCGCCTCGGTAACGATGGGAAGGCCCCTCCCCTTTGCAATGAGCACGTCGGCCAGGCAAAAGTACTCCAGACGCGAAGCGAACGTGTTACCCGGCTTGCGCGCGCCACGGGCAACAGCTTGCCCCAGCGAGCCATCTTCGTGCAAAAAGGTGATGATGAGGTCAGTTTCCCGAAGCTTGGTCTTTCGAACGACCAGTACGCGGCAAGATTTCGTGGGCGTGGCCACTACATGCCTTCTCCGTAGCCGAAGCGCCTGATCTGATTCAGGTCGCGACGCCAGTTCTTGCGCACCTTCACGCGCAGATCCAGGAAGACGCGCGAGCCAAGCATCTGCTCCAGATCGGTGCGAGCTTCGCTGCCAATGGCCTTCAGCGCGCGACCGCCCTTGCCGATGATGATGCCCTTTTGGCTATCGCGCTCCACATAGATAAGCGCATAGATGCGCTCGAGGTTCTTACGCTTGTCGTACTCCATTTCCTCGACGACGACGCCAATGGCGTGGGGCACTTCATCGTGAAACGAGCGAAGGATCTTCTCGCGGATGAATTCGGCGATGAGCACTTCCGTGGGCTGGTCGGTTTCCATGTCAGAGGGGAACCATTGCGGACCCGGCGGAAGCAGGTTGGCGGCCGTCTCCATGAAGGCCTCCACGCCATCGCCGGTGACCGAGGAAACCTCGAGCACGGCATCCCATTCGGCCAGCGCCTGCGCGGCTTCGCGCTGCTTGGCGATGGTTTCGGCGTCGACCAGGTCGGTCTTGGTAATGACCAGGATTTTCCTTGCCTTCACCGCCGAGATCTGGCGAACGACCCATTCATCGCCACGACCAGCGGGCTTGGAAGCGTCGAGCAGGAAGGCCACGGCGTCGATGCCATCGAGCGCCTGAATGGCCGACTCGTTGAGCTCTTCGCCCAGCACGTCGTGCGGCTTGTGCAGGCCAGGCGTGTCCACCAGCACCAACTGGTAGTCGTCGCGCGTGACGACCGCACGGAAGCGGTGACGCGTGGTTTGCGCGGTGTCGCTGGTAATGGCGACTTTCTTGCCCATGATGGCATTGATGAGCGTAGATTTACCCGCGTTGGGGCGCCCGATGAGCGTGACGAACCCCGAGCGGAAGTCTTCGGAGAATTCCATGGTTACCATCCTAGAAGAGGAAGCACATGCGGGATGAACACGATGCACCCCACAATGGCGGAAGTAAAAGCAAAAATGTATACGGCGCCTGCCGCCATGTCCTTTGCCGCCTTGGCGACGGGATGAAGCTCTGGGCTAGCAAGGTCGACGGCATCTTCAATAGCGGAATTGAAGCACTCGCCACCAATGACCAAGCCGCAGCAAACGAGCACGGCGCACCATTCCCACGGGGCAAGCGAAAACGCGAACCCAAGCACGATGACGAGAACGGCACCAGCCGTTTGGACGCGGATATTGAACCCCGTACGGTACGCTTCGAAAACGCCTTGAATGGCGTATTTGAACGACTTTAGGAACGGGGTCTTGCCCGCGCCGGGCTTCACGACCGGCCTCGCCAGGCAGCCAGAAGCTCGCGCTCGCGGGCCTCCATGACCTCTGCCTCTTCGTCGACGATGTGATCGTAGCCGCACAGATGCAGGCAACCGTGCGTGATGAGCAGCTCGAGCTCCTCCTGGAAGGTGGTGCCGTATTCCTGCGTCTGACGCTTACAGACGTCGACCGCGATTACGATATCGCCCAGCTCGTATGGAGCGTCTTCGGGAGCGTCGGCATCGAACTCGTCATCGAGGTTGTCGCATTCGAAGCTCAGGACGTCGGTGGGACCCTGCTTTCCGCGATAGCCTTCGTTCAGGCGGGTCATTTCCTCGTCGTCGACGAAGCTGATGGACATTTCGGTGTTGGCCGGCTTGCCCTCGTGCGTGACGACGAATTCGGCGAGCTGCGCAATGGGCAGGCTTTCGACGTCTTCTTTGCCGTAATCGAAATTGACGGTGATTTCCATTCCTATCCTTCCCGAGGAGGATGCAACCACAGTAGCTGGAGGCCCTTCCCCGCAGACACGGGCTATGTTGTGTTTTGAGCTAATTATACGCGCTCGATTGAAAACGGGGCACCTGGGGCAATGCCTGTCACCCTACGGACACAAGCGCGTTTGGAGCGTATAGGGGCTAAAAATGGCTTTTGGGCAAAATTAGCCCGCCCAATGACCCCAATATGACACAAATCACAGCTCCTCATCAGTGCACGGCAAGTCATGTCCACATTACGGTACACCCCAAGAAGCTACTCCTAATACCCTGAAATACATACGCGAAGCACAGGAAGCAATATTGCAGCATGAGGTAGAAGAAAGGACGCCAACGCAATGGAAGAGGAAAAGGAAATCCCCGAAGAGGTCATCGCAAACTTGTTGGAGCTCTTTGCGAAAGAAGGCAAAACGGCAGAACAAGCTCTCGAAGACCTCTTCTTCGTAATAGGCAGGGAAATGCCCGAGTTCGCGAAAGAAAGCGAATAGGCTCGAAGATAAGGGTCGCCGGCGAAAGCGAGATGAAAAGATGGAACCAGATAAAGAAAACGGGCGGGAAGAATGTGAATTGGGCTACGACCCGGACCCTGGCGGAATCCTAACTGCACTCCCCGACCCAAACCGCCCAAAATTCCGCATGCGAGCTTGCCTCGAATACGCAAAACAGCAGGGTAAGCACTTATACGAACCAACTGACGAAGAAGTCAAAATGTTCGAATACTTCGAATAGACAAAGAGCATCAACGGTATTGGTAAAATCACATGTATAGGTCTAGGGACGGGAGCAGCCCATGACGGGAGCATGGACAATGACGGAAAGCGGGGAGTTCGTGCTGACCCCCGCATACGATGAAATTCTGAGGGAAGCCCGGCGCCGTGGCATGGTCGCCTGGGTGGAAGCCGTGATGTCGTACCTCTCCGGGATTACGGACTACTCCGAGGAGGAGCTGTTCGAAGCCTTCAAGCACCGTGCCGAGGCGAACCCGAACGCGTTGGAGAGCGTGAACGAGTTCGTCATACGAGCGTTGGAAGGCGACCTGGGCGGGGGTGATGCGTGATGATGCTGTTCTTCGGAGTCATAGACTTCATCCTGATAATTGCGTCCGTCATCATCTACCTTAGCATCGACCCCATAAAGGAAGCGAACAGTCGACGCCGAGCTAGAAATTGGCAGCGCAAATGGGATGCTGGCGTCACGGAGATACGCGCCGAGACAATCAGGCAGCTAGAAGCGGATGGCGTTACGTACGGAATAGACAAGTACGGCAGACTTGCGAATCCGGGGCAGGCAATTAGATATTCCGCGGCCGAGTTGAAACATGCCCTCTTTTGGGCAGACGTGAGGGAGGAGGAGGCTGCAGAGGAGCTACTGGAGCGCCTGAGCGGTAGCCGGTACAGCCATCCCGAGCATACGGAAGCGGACTTCAGATGCTGTTCTCCGATTCCTGCGTTACGCAGAGACTCCTCTAAAATGAGGTGGAAGAGCAACGACGGACGTATGGTGAAATAGGAAAGCCCTGCTGACAGTCTGAATTGCACCCCAGTTCTTGGACGGGCAAATAAAGCGGCCTAGGCCGCATGCAGGGACTGATTCCGGAACTCCTCCGGGGTCAGTCCCTTCAGTTTAACCTGACGCCTCCTCGTATTCCAGTGGACGATGTAGGCGTCGAGATCCCTCTTGGACGCATCGAAGCTCGGCCATACTTGGTCACGGAAGAACTCGTCCTTCAGGTGGCCGAACACCTGCTCCGTCGCGCCGTTGTCGATGCAGTTGCCCCTCCTGGACATGCTCTGCACGACGCCGCCTCCCTCAGCCTGCTGCACCATCCGGCCTGCTGGTATTGCCAGCCCATGTCGGAATGCAGGATTGGGGCAGAGCCCTCCGGCTTCTTGGAAAGCAGCTGGTCGAGCAGCTCGATTTGCTGGGCCATGTTGGTATGCAGCGACGTCGACCAGGCGACGATCTCCTTGCTGCCGAAGTCGTAGACCGGCGCGAAGTAGGCCTTGCCCCAGGGCTGCTTGAACTCGGTGACGTCGGTGCCCATCTTCTCCCACGGGCCGCCGGCGGCGAAGTCGCGGCCGATGACGTTCTCGAAG
>JAILNP010000021.1:0-22079 GCA_024691475.1 Eggerthellaceae bacterium | reverse complement strand
GTTCGAGATCTCGCAGCAGCTGCGCCGCGAGAAGAATCCCGTGCCCATTCTCATGCTCACCGCCCGCAGCGCCATCGCCGACAAGGTAGGTGGCCTGGACAGCGGCGCCGATGATTACATGACCAAGCCCTTTGCCCCCGTAGAGCTCCTTGCGCGCATTCGTTCGCTTACGCGCAGGCGGGGTGATGTGGTGTTTGAGTCGCTGGAGTTCGGCAACGTGAAGCTCGACCTGGATACGTGCGAGCTTTCGTGTGGCGCGAAGAGCATTCGCCTGTCGCAGAAGGAATTCGCCATCATGAAAATCCTGCTGGCAAACCCCTCGCGCGTAACTTCGAAGGAAACGCTCATAACCAAGGTATGGGGCTACGATTCCTCTGCGGAAGACAACAATGTGGAAGCGTACATTTCCTTTCTGCGCAAGAAGCTCGATTTCGTGGGTTCGTCCGTGCATATCGAAACGCTTCGCAAGCTTGGCTATCGCCTAAGGGACGACAATGGTGAAGACGCATAAGAAACGCAAGGGGAACACGGCGTTCGAGGGCTTTCGCCGAAAGTTCGTCGTTACGAACATGGCGTTCGTGCTCGTCGTTTTGGTGGCGGTGCTTTCTGCCGTGGGCGTGGCCAATTATTCGCAGCGCGTAAGTGAAGTGTACGATTCTCTGCAGCATCGCGTGGGCATGGATGTAGTGCAATCGAAGGCTTCGAACGCGGGTGGCGACGAAGTGAATTGGGGGAGTGTACCCCCTGCGTCCACTACTCCACTTTCTGGGTCGGATGAATCTATTTCCGCAGGAAATGCGGGGGAGGGTACCCCTTCTGAAGCGAATGCTGCAAATTCCTCCGAAGCGGGATCGGGCCAGAGCGAACAAGCACCCAATGCTGCGGAAGGTGATGCGTCCCAGCAGCCGTCGGGCGCGGAATTCGTTGACGGCAACCAGATGGGTCGCGACGGCATGGGCAGCCAGATGGTGGCAACGTCGTCGTTTTCCGTTGACGCCGATAGTGGCGAAATAACCGTTCTCTCCGATACGCTTGGCATGGATTCCGACGTGCTTGCCTCGGCTGCTTCCGTTGCGCAAGACGCCATTGCTGCGTCGGGCGAGTCCATGGTCCAGGGGCATGCTGATGGTCTGGGGTACTACTACCGCATCGAAAAGACCGAATCGGGGTACATGCTTGCCTTTGCGTCCGATACGTACGTAAGTCAGGGAACGCTGTCACTGCTGGGTCCCTTCCTGCTTGCGGGCTTGGGTGCCTTAGCTGCGTTCTTTGTCGTGAGCGTGCTGCTTTCCAATTGGGCGGTGCGTCCCGTGGAGCGTGCGTGGCGCCAGCAGCAGCAGTTCATCGCCGATGCCAGTCACGAGCTAAAGACCCCGCTTACCGTGATCATCGCCAACGATTCCATTCTTGCCTCCCAACCCGATGCCACGGTTGCGTCTCAGATGCAGTGGATCGAAAGCACGGAAACTGAAGCGCGTCTTATGCAGGGCTTGGTAAACGACATGCTCTATCTGGCTCAGATGGAAGATGGCGAGCGCGAGCACGTGCTCAGTCGCTTGGACTTCAGCGACGTGGTGCAAAATGTCGCTCTGCAGTTTGAGAGCGTGGCGTTCGAGCGCGGCGTGCTCATTGAAAGCGACATCGTCCCCAACATGGAGGTCGAGGGCGACCAGATGCGCCTGATGCGCATGGTTGCTACGCTGGTCGATAACGCGTGCAAGTACACGGAATCGAATGGTTCGGTGCGCGTTACGCTCGAGAAGCGCTCGCAGGTATGCCGTCTTTCGGTGCATAACAGCGGTGCACCCATTGCCCCCGACGACCTACCGCATCTGTTCGACCGGTTCTATCGTGCCGACAAGGCGCGCACGTCGGGCAAGGGCGGATACGGCCTGGGTCTTTCCATTGCAAAGAGCATTGCTGAAGACCATGGCGGTACTATTCGCGTAGCCAGTAGCGCTGCGGAAGGCACGACGTTCACGGTCGAATTGCCGCTTGCATAGCCTGTTGCCTCTCCTTGCTGTCGAGGCCCCGCCCCATGCCATGGAGCGGGACCTTATGCGTTTTCCCAGGTCATGCTTGCTAGTGATCGCAGGCATGAAAACAGACCCTCCCAGGGCGTCTCTTTGGGCTATTTCATTCACCTATTCTTCATTTTGGAGTCTTAATTCACGCGATTTTAGAAACTCGCTTTCTACCTGGGAAAACGAATTATTCTTTACGAAATGGCCACAAAGCTTATCGTGTGTACAGCTAGTCAGATACCTCACCACTAAAAGTTAGTGCTTCCTAATGACCGCGAGCTTCGCTATAGTACCGAGCTTGTGTGTGTCTAGGACGACTTTGCAACGCCCCCGCGACCGTGCGCTTTTGTGTCGCGGGGGCGTTGTGAAGTTGCAAGGAAGGTTGATGTGCGTATGCAAGCTGTGCGAAATGGAAGTGCGCGCTTTGCGGCTGCTGTAGTGGTGGCCGTCTGCGCAATGGCGGTGTCGTTGGTTGTGGGCGTTGCTCCTACGCCGGCCGTTGCCGCTGAGGTGACGTCGACTACGACGCCGAATTGGACTCTCACGCAGGGTACGGGCGGAAAGACGGCAGCGGGGCTCACCGAGGTGGCCAAGCGAGGCAACGCGGTAGCCGACGCTCTTGTGCAGGCCGATGGCTCGATGGTTCTCGTAGGCGGTATCGACGGGAAGAGCGCAACCGTTGCTCCCGAGGGAGTCGAGCTTGGTTCGAATGTGGGTGCCTGGCTGGCGTTTGCGAGTGCGTCGGGCGCGATTACGTCCCAGACGGCCGTGACTGGCAATGCGGACGATTATTTCAGCGGCGTTGCGGCACTCCATAGCGGAGATGGCTATGTAGCCGTGGGCGTGACGCGTTCGTCCGAGGTGAACGGAGTGGCAAATCACTCCACGAAGGCCAAGACGTCCGATCAGGATGCTCTGCTGTGCGTGTTTGACACGAGTGGTGTCGTGCAGAAGACCCTCTTGTACGGTGGCGGCAACGATGAAACCAGCACCGCCGATGGCTTCGACGACATCATTGCCACGAGCGATGGCGGCTATCTGGCCGTGGGCTACACGCAATCCACTGATGGCGATCTGTCTGGCCTGAAGGAGTCGAATTCTCATCGCAACTTGCTAGCCGTGAAGTTCGATGCGAACTTCAACGTGCTGTGGACGAGGGTCATTGGCGGCGATAGCGGCGATGGCGGATATACTTACGAGGAGTTCACCAAGGTAGTTGAAACCACTGATGGCTATGTGTGCGTGGGGTACATCGGCTCGGTCGATGGCGACTTCGAGGGGCTGAACGCTGGCTCGGCCGACGCTGTGGCCGCTAAGTTTTCCGCCGATGGCACGCAGCAGTGGCTGCATACGTATGGTGGCACTGCACGTGATGAGCTGTTTGACGTGGTTTCCGATGGCAACGGCGGTTTCGTGGCCGTTGGCTACACGGCTTCCACCGACGGCGCATTCGCTTCGGCTGGCGGTTCGGGTACGAATAGCGCGCTCGTGCTGCACCTGAATGCTCAGGGAACTCAAACATCTGCAACCACGCTGGCTGCAGGCGAGGGCAAGAGCGAGGCCTATGGCATCGTGGCCATTGAAGACGGCTACCTTGTCGCCGGCAAGGCGAACACGGCGGCGGGTGCGTTCGCTGACGCAACGTTGGCGGGGCAGTTTGACGGGTTCATTGCATCGCTCGATGCCGCATGCGCCGTGCAGAAGGTAACTACCTACGGCGGCGATGCCGATGATTCCCCCTATGGCCTGACGACGAATGCCGCGGGCGATGTGGCGTATCTGTACGGTTACGAAAAGAGTAGCTCGTTCTATGGCAACGCTTGCGCGTCCACTGCGTCGAAGAGCGGCGATGCATTTGTGCTTGCCCAGGATGTGGATAGCCTACTGCCTGCTGAACAGGCTCAGGGCTATACGCTTTCCGTTTCTGCCCTACATGCCACGGCCGATCAGACTTCGATGATGGCGCCTCTTCTGTACGATACGGCGTATGCCGAGCAGAATCCCACCGATGGCACGTATACGGTTACGGTCTACTTCACTAACGCCACCATCATGTCGAGCTCGGTTTACGCCGAATCGCTGGGCGCCGCAACGTACAACCAGAACGGCGATGGCGTTACCATGATTGCGGCCGATTCCGATGTCTACGATGAGGCAACGCAGGTGAAGAGGGTGACCATGACGCTTTCGCCGGACGTCATATCCCAACCGGTGCTCTTTGGCATCGAGGGCATGATGGGCGGCGGCAAGATTCGCCTTTCCTTTGACATGAATTCCCTTACGGCCGTAGATGAGAATCCCATCGAGTTTGATGAGGTTGAAATCGACGCTCCCGCGTTTGACAGTGCGTGGAAGACGGTCTTTGGCGGTAGCGGCACCGAGTCGGCGAACGGCATGGACGTTCTCGAGGGTGGCGTCATCGTTACGGTGGGCGACACCGCTTCTTCCGATCATGATTTCTCTGTGCGTTCGGGTTCGGCTTCCTCGCGCTCGGGTTTCGTGAAGACGTTCGACGATGAGGGTGGCGCCTTGGCCACGAAGCTCATTGATGGTGCCAAGTACGTGTGCGCAACGAGTGTTTCGGCGCAGGATGATGGCGATTACTTCTTCGTGAGCGGCTATGCGCAGAATGAAGACGGCGTGGCCACTACGGGTGATTTGGCTTCCGTCGACCCCGAGGCCTATGGCGGTCGTAACGGCTTCGTCCAGAAGTACGCTTCCGATGGCACGCTGGTCTGGACGTCTGGTGTGAACAGCAATGGTTCGATGCAGCTGAATACGGTGAGGGCGACGAGCGATGGCGGCTGCATTGTGTTGGGAACGGCCATGCTGGCCACGAGTGGGCAAACCCTCGAAGGCGATTATGCCGACGAGTTGGTGGGCTTGGGCAATACGCTCGTCGTCAAGTACGATGCGCAGGGCTCTGAGCAGTGGCATAAGACGATTGCCCAGGCTGGCGCCCTTATCGCGACGTATGGCGTAGACGAGCTTTCCGATGGTTCCTTCGCCCTTGCCGGTCAGACAACGGTGGCCTCGTGCGGAAGCGGTGCGATCTTCGATGGCGCTGCCTTCAGCGGAGGCACGTTCGATGCCTATGTTGCCGTGCTTTCTTCCTCGGGCGAGCTGCAGTGGGCCAAGACGTTCGGTTCTTCGGCCAATGATGCCGCATCCGACCTCCTGGCCACCGAAGACGGCGGCTTCGCGTTCGTGGGCTATACGGAATGCGCCACTGACGATGGGGGCAGCATCTTTGCTGGGAAGACCGGTGGCGAGCAGACCGCGTTCGTAATCAAATGCAACGCTTCGGGTGATGCGGACTGGATTGATGCCCTGTATACGCTTGATGGAGATACCTCTGCCGCATGCATCGCGCAGGCCGAAAACGGCTACGCGGTGGTGGGCACCACGAGTGCTTCCACGGGCGTGTTCGCGAACCTGGACAAGGGCAACGACGATGCATTTCTGGCCATCTACACCCCCGAAGGCGTACGTTCGGGATTGAGCGTGTTTGGCGGTTCGCAGACTGACACGGCGACGAGCATCGCGAAGATTCCCGGTTCCGATAACTTTGCCCTCCTCCTCGATTCCAGCTCGAGTGATGGCGATATGGCGAATCTTTCCATCGGAAGCTCCGATGCCGTGCTGTTGGCGTTGGCCGATCCCACGGTTTCGGAAAAGCCCGAACCGATTGCTTCCGTTTCCATGTTCCGTATGTACAACCCCAATGGTGGCGAGCACTTCTATACGGCGAGCGTGGAAGAGCGCGATTGGCTGAGTACCCTTGGCTGGAAGTACGAGGGCATCGGCTGGACGGCGCCCGCTACGAGCGACGCGCCCGTGTACAGGCTGTACAACCCCAATGGCGGCGACCACCACTACACCATGAGCGCGGAAGAGCGCGATTGGCTGCGGGGCCTTGGCTGGAAGTACGAAGGCATTGGCTGGTATTCGGACGACAACCAGACAACGGTGCTCTATCGCGCGTATAATCCGAACGCCGTATCGGGCTCCCATCATTACACGACCAGCCTCGACGAGAAGAACCACCTCGTTTCATTGGGCTGGCATGATGAAGGCACGGCCTGGTATGGCCTGTAAACAGTTATAATCTGCGGCCCCGGCGCGTTTGAACTGCGTGCCGGGGCCTTTATGCGTTGTGAGATTGACCTGCGGCGCGGTCCTTCGCGTGTACCTGGAGGGACCGCGCCGCATGCCAATGCGAAATTTCGATACGGTAAGACGAGGATGGTGCGACATGATGCAAGAGGCAAGCGGATGGATGCGTGCGACAGCTCGGTTTTCGGTTGCGGGCGTGCTCGCCGCCGCTTTGATATTGCCCGCGGGTGCAGCGTATGCCGAGGCTTCGGCCAATGTGTGGAACGACCCCGACGCGCTACTTGCATATGCGGGCGGGGAAGATGCGGGGCAAGCGCTCGAAGATGATGCATCCGATCAACAGGAGGCCGAAGAGGAGCTGGTCACGATTATCGTGCAGCTTTATCCCGCCGAAAGCCAGGATGCGTCGCTGGGGTTCTTCTCCTTGTTCGCCCAGAGCGATGAAGATCGCCACGTGACCGTGAAGGACCAGATTCGCTCGTTGGTCGGCTCGTCCGACTCGGCGGGAACGGGGCTGTTCGGTTTCCTTTCCGCGCAGTCGGACGATGGCGCAAGCGACTCGTTTGTGGAACTGTACGATTACTACAACGTTATCGATGGTTTCGCCATCAAGGCGCCCGCTTCGGCGCTTGAGGACATCCGCGCGCTCGATAGCGTGAAGAATGCCTTCATCGAGCAGGAATTCCAGTTCGACGAGGCTGAATCCACTGAGAGCGCAACTGCGGGTTCGGCTATCAAGAATGCTAGCTCGCTTACCATGACCCATGCCGATGACGTAAGCGAAACAGGCGCGGGCCAGGTTATCGCGGTGCTCGACTCGGGTGTTGAGGTGACGCACGAAGCGTTTTCCGGCGGCATCGACTCGTCTAGCGTTGCTTTGAGCACGAGCGATGCGGCGCAGGCGCGTTCAGTCCTTTCCCAGGGTGGCCGTGACGCTACGTACGTGAGCGAGAAAATTCCCTTTGCCTACGACTACGGAGACCAAGATGCCGATGTGACGCCGCGATCAAGCCATGGTACTCATGTGGCAGCTATCGCGGCTGCCAATGCTGGCCAGACGCTCGGCGTTGCTCCCGATGCCCAACTCATCGTCATGAAGGTTTCTTCGGGCCTTTCGGATAGCATCTACGAATCGAATCTCATCGCCGCCCTTGATGACGTTGCCGTGCTCGCGCCTGACGTCGTGAACATGTCCATCGGTTCTAGCTCGGGCTTTTCCGATGACGCATCTTCTACGTATGCCGACGCCATTGCCACATTGGAGGGGGAGGGCTGCACGGTTACGGTTTCCGCTGGCAATGACTATACGCAGTATGGCGGTAACTCTACGGACGGTGAAGCGAATCCTCCTTCGTCCGACCCCGATTACGGCGTGGTTTCCGACCCCGCTGCGCTAGCCTCTTCGTTTGCCGTTGCCAGCGTGGATAACGCCGTGGGTAGTTCTTATGTCACGTCGGCCGATGGGCTGAAGGTGGCCTATGCCCAGGCGCAGTGTTCATGGGGGGCGGTCGCCCAATTCAGCGATATCGCGGATGGCACGTACGAGTACGTCGATTGCGGGGAAGCGAGCAGCGACGACCTATCTGCGTTGATGGATGCGTACGGCAGTGGCACGGAAGGGTATGCGAATAAGATTCTGCTGGTGGAGGATGGCATGATGCAGACGGCATCGCGTGCTGAAACGCTCAATGCGCTGCGTCCGCTTGCCATCGTGATGTATGGCTATGACGATAGCTCGCTTTCCAGTCCCACGGTGAACCGCAACACTACGCAAACGCCCGTTGTGGGCATTTCGCGCGCCGATGGTCTGGCGCTTCGCGACGCCGCGACGAAGACGCTCACGGTCGTTCAGGGAGCGACGCTCGAAGTTTCGCAGGATTACGAGATGAGCGGATTTTCCAGCTGGGGGCCCACGCCCGAGTTGGAGTTGAAGCCCGAGATATCCGCACCGGGCGGGGATATCTACTCTGCGGTGACCGGTGGCGAGTACGATTACAAGTCGGGCACGTCGATGGCAGCGCCCCATGTTGCGGGCCTGGCGGCCTTGATGGACGAACGCTTGGACGAGCAGGGGGTTGCAACGGCTGATCGCGCCAATCGCATCACGGCCCTCCTCATGAGTACAGCCCGTCCGCTGAAGGACGATGTGCGCGAGGATGGCTATTATTCGCCGCGCAAGCAGGGCGCGGGCATTGCCGATGTCCAGGCCGCGCTGAGCACCGATGTGTACCTGAGCGTGACGGGCGCCGAAGATGGTCGCCCCAAGGCCGAGTTGGGGTCGAGCGCGACGGGCGCATGGTCGTTCGAGGTGACGCTGCATAACACGGGAAGCCAGAGCCGTACGTTTGCCGCTTCGGCCGTGGCGCTTTCCGATGCCGTGGATGATGGGTCCTTTGCGTTGTCGTCGGTGAATTACACCAACAACGGCATTGCCGTTTCCTTTAGCGGATCGGCTTACGATGCAGTGACGGGGCAAGTGACGGTTCCCGCAGGTGGAACGGCAAGCTATACCGTTTCCATTGCCTGCGATGATGCTTTCAGAGCTGCGGTTTCCGCTGAAAATGGCACCTACGTCGATGGCTTCGCGTTCCTTTCGAGCGTCGACTCTGGCGTAGATCTGTCGGTGCCGTTCTTAGGTTTTCTAGGCGATTGGGCAGCGGTGCCCGCATTTGATGGGGCAATCGACGACGGAGGGGCGTCGAGCGTGGCAAACGTGTACGATTCTACGCTCGTGAACGCCGCAACGAGCGGTGCGTTGGGTGCCAATCCCCTGGATGGCAGCGATGGAGGCGATGCGTCCAAGATGGTCGTTTCCAATGCCAAGGCCACGGGAGCCCCTTCGGGAGCGCTGCCCCAGACGGGGCTGCTGCGTAACGCCCAATCTCTGTCATATGCGTATACCGATGCTTCGGGTGCGGCAAAGACCTACTCTTACGGGTACGTGACGAAGACGAGCGCCAGCGGCACGGTTAAGCCGGTCGAGTCGGGATTGTCGACGAGTCCCGTATTCTCCGGTACGTCCGATGCGGGCCTGAAGATGCAGGGGGGAACGATTAGCCTGCAGATTTCTGCGAATCCCGCCTGCGAGGGGGCTACGGCGCAAGTGCTTTCCTATTCATTTGCGTACGATACGACTCCCCCTGCGCTTTCTACGACCGCTACTGATGATGAAATTGCTCTTTCCGTTTCGGATGGCACGTACGTTGCGGGCGTCGATTTCCACGACCCTTCGACGGGTGCGTATTTCTATCGCTTGCTGCCAGCTGACATGACGGCTGTGGATGGCGTGTATGAGGCTACGGTGAGCTTGGATACGCTGCAGGATGCCTGGGTTGCCGCCGGGCTTTCTTCCTCTGCGTTTCCCTCGTTGTCGGATATTCCCGTATACGCATGGGATTATGGCTTGAATTACACGACGACAGCGGAAACGCCTTCCGATGACCAGGGCTTCCAGATTGTCGATGGCGTGCTGAAGGGATATACGGGCACGAGTTTGCTCGTGGAGATTCCCGATACCGTGACGGCTATTGCCGATGGAGCCTTCCGGAATTCCTCGGTGGAGACGGTGATCATTCCCGCGAGCGTGAAGAGTATCGATGCGCGGGCATTTGCCAATGTCACGTCGTTGAAGCAGGTAACGGTGGAGGATTCTGCCGATGAGCCTAGCCAGCTCGTATCGGTGGGCGCCGAGGCGTTCGCTGGCGCGGGCGCGTCGGGCTTTTCAGTCCTGCTGCCCGATAGCGTGACGTCTTTGGGTGAGCGCGCGTTCGCCCAGTCGAAGCTGAAGTCGTTTTCCGTTCCCGCGGGCGTGACGGCCTTGCCGGCAAGTGCCTTCGAGGCATCGAGCGCGAGCGAGGTCGTCCTTCCTGATGGATTGGTGACTATTGGCGACAACGCCTTTGCGAACTGCGAAGATCTGACGGCGGTTCGCACGAGCGCGAGCGAGGGCCTTCCTTCTAGTGTGACATCGCTGGGCGATGGGGCGTTTGGCGGCACGAGCGGGCTCGTGCAGCTGACGCTTAACGATGGGCTTTCGTCCGTGGGTTCGCGCGCATTTGCGGGATCGGCCATAGGGGAACTGAGCCTGCCCGATAGTGTGACGTCGTTGGGTTCTGGGGCCCTAGCCGATGCTTCCCATATGACGTCCGTGCATGTGGGCGCGGCGCTTTCCGCTGACGCCTTGGTGGGTGTGTTTGCCGGGTCGACTGCCATACAGACTTTCACTGTGGCGGCTTCCTCCGAGGCGTGTGCTGCCGTTGATGGCGTGCTGTATTCTCGGGATGGAAGCCAGCTAATCGCGTATCCGCCTGCTCGCTACGGCGCCTATGCCATGCCCGATAGCGTGGTGGCGGTTGCCGATTACGCGTGCCAAGATGCCGCCATGACGAGTGTTGCGTTCTCGTCGCGTTTGGAATCGGTGGGGGCGTATGCATTTGCCTCCAGCAGTCTCGAAGGTGCGCTGGCGCTCCCCGCCAGCCTGCAGACGGTGGGCGACCATGCGTTTGCCGGATGCGGCGTGACGTCGGTGGATATGGGTGGCGTGCAGGTCGTTAGCGACGGTGCATTCGCGTCGTGCGCGCAGCTTACGCAGGTTGATTTCGGGCACGTGCAGACCATTGGCGACAGCGCGTTCAATCCTTCCACCCCGCTTACGAGCGTTCAGCTTCCCGATGAAACCGTTTCGGTGGGCGCAGCGGCGTTTGCTAACAATGCGGCGCTTACGTCGGTGACTTTGGGAGCGGGCTTTTCCTCCAGCTACGAAAGCGTTTTCGGAGGGTGCGCGAACATAGCGCAGATTGATGTTGCAGAGGAGAGCGCGAGCTATTACGCCGAGCAAAACGTGTTGTACGCACGCGCGTCTGACGGGCTGTATCTGGTGCGTTCTCTACCTACGAATACGTATACGAGTTATTCCGTGGCTGCGGGGACCGTGCGGATCAATAGCGGTGCCTTCAAGGACAACGTTTTGCTTGAGCACGTGTCGCTTCCCGAGGGACTGCTGACCATCGAGAGCGGTGCTTTTAACGGGTGCTCGAATTTGGCATCGGTCGATTTCCCCGATAGCCTGAAATTCGTGAACGGCTTTCAGGGGACGAGTATTTCCATAGCCGACTTCGGCACTCACATTGTCGAAATCAACAAGAACGCCTTTTCTGGCAACAATCCAACGCACCTGGTCGTGCGGGGTGGCCAGAACGGTACGTATGCCAACTCTCTTCAGAATGGCCTAGCGCAGGATAATCAGCCCATCGATACCGCCTATTTTGGCGAGGGCATGGTATCAGCTAATTTCAGCGCGAACCGCATGGCCCCGCCCGAATTGATCGTGGTGCCTTCCACGATGACGAGCTTGAGCCTGCGGGCATCTTCGAGCGGGCTTTCGTATGACGTGAGCTCGCTTGTGGTGTACGCTCCTGAAGGGACGACTGGCTGGAACGCGGCCGAGACGGCATTGAGGAAGATTGGTGCCGATCCGACAACTCAGTTGGTAGCGTATACGCCGCTTTCCGTTTCTGCCACTTCTGATGCGGCATTCACCGCTGGTGCGACGGTAACCGTTACGGCTACTGCTACGGGCGGCGTGGATGGCGCGAAGGATTACCGATTCGTGCAGGTTTCCTCTGATGGAAGCGAAACGGTGGTGCAAGACTGGGGTAGCGCAGCCACGTGTTCGTGGAAGGTAGCTTCGGGCTCTACGCTTTCCGCGCAGGTGCGCGATGCTTCCTATTATTCTGCTTCCGCCATGGCAACGTACGATGCTCCCAGCGATCCTACCGACGAGCCGGGCGAAGAGCCCGCGGCAACGCAGGCTATGTACCGTATGTACAACCCCAACGGTGGCGAGCACTTCTATACGGCGAGCGCCGAGGAGCGCGATTGGCTGAGCACCCTTGGTTGGAAGTACGAGGGCATCGGCTGGACGGCGCCCGCTACGAGCGACGCGCCCGTGTACCGACTGTACAACCCCAACGGCGGCGACCATCATTACACTTCCAGCGTCGAGGAGCGCGATTGGCTGCGAGGGCTCGGCTGGAAGTACGAAGGAATTGGCTGGTATTCGGCAAGCCGCGATGGCCAGGCACTGTATCGCCTGTACAATCCCAACGCTGCTACGGGTTCCCATCACTACACCACGAGCGCCGAGGAACGTGACTACCTGGCGAGCCTGGGTTGGCAGAAGGAGGGCGTTGGCTGGTATGGCGTGAAATAGCGTACGTGCGCGGTGCTCCTTTTCGGGTGCGGTTTTCCTTGATGGGGAGCATGCGTGTGATGTTGGGGTGTTCGTCCAATCGGGCTAGACAGCGTGACCGATTGGGGTAGAATTACCCATTTAGTAAGGCTGGGCTAACTATAGCCATATGTGTATAAGAGCGGGGTTCGCGCTCCGTTGTGCAATAGAAAGCAGGGTATGAACGAATGAATAACGAGTCGATGGTTATGCGCGGCGGCCGCGTTGCCTTTTCCGCTGTTTTGGCTGCGACGTTGGTTGCCGGTACGGCGGGCGTTGCTCCGGTAAGCGTTGCTTCAGCCGCTACGGTTTCCGATAGCACGTACGGCACGCTCGATACCGCTAATCTGCCGAATGGCACGTATACGGTCGACGTTTCCCTGAAGAGTGCCACCGATATCACGAGCGACTCTATGGCGAAGTCGGCATTCAATGGCACGCAAACGCTCACGGTGAAGAACGGCTCGTACGTGCTTACGCAGAAGCTCGGTACCGTATCCGCCATGGGCGCCACGGGCAGCGTAACCGGCTTGAAGTACTACAAGAGCTTCAACGTGTCGGGCTCTCGCATGACAGGCAGCAATCCCGTTTCCCTTTCCGTGAGCGGAAGCCAGGCCGATATTCCCCTGGTGAAGCCCGAGAGCGATTACGCTCTTATTGCCCTGCAGAGCAGCGATAGCCCCATGAAAGAGAACTACGCCGATGCCGCGCTGTTTATCGACTGGGAAAGCCTGCAGGTCGTTTCCATCGATGACCCTGCCGTCGTGGATACGTCCGCTCTGGAAGCGGCCGTGGAAAAGGGTCAGGCTCTTGTGGATGCCGGTAAGGCGTCCGACGAGCTTACCGCTGCCATGAGCGAAGCGGCTGCCGTGCTGGAAGATGCCAGCGCTACGCAGGATCAGGTGGATGCTGCGCTTTCCAAGCTGCAGGCGGCTCTGGGTGAAGACGAGTCCTCTGAGGATCCCTCGAACGAGGCTGCTACCTCTACCGATGCCAGCCAGAACAACAATGGCGATGGCAATGGTCTTTCCGCTCAGTCGGAAACCAATGATGAGGGCTTTCAGGTAGGCCATGTGTATGCAGTGCCCATCATGTTCGCCAAGGAGGGTACGTCGCAGACGTCTATGGCGAATCAGTATTTCGGTGACGTGGCGCTTGTTCGTCCGCAGAGCGATGGCACGTATACGGTGAGCTTCTCCACCAACCGTCCCGATTACATCGAGGGCCTTTCCAGCAGCGCAGGCAAGGTTTCCATCACGAATGAAGGTTCCAGCAGCCGTCAGTACACCATGACGGTGCCCGCCACGGAAAGCGACGCCGTGTATGGCGTGACCATGACCATCGTTCCCATGAAGGAACTGGGTGGCGGTCCTGTTTCCGCCGATATGCACATTTACTATTCGCAGGCTGTTGACAAGGGTGGCGACACGGGCCAGATCGCAACGTCCGCCAAGGACTCTGGCGTGTCCACCAGCGGTAGCGTTCTTCCCAATACGGGTGACGAGCTGCCCGCGGGTGCTGTTCCTGCTGCGGCCGTTCTTGCGGTTGGCGCTGGCGCCGTTGCCGTTGCTGCGCGCAGGAAGATGAACGAGCAGTAAGCACGTGCTCGTTTTTTTGCTAGATAGTTGCAAAGGAATCAAGCTATGACTCACCGAGTGAAACTCACTTCTCTTGCGGCGTGCGCCTTCGCATGCGCCTTGGTTGCGTTTGCCGTTGTGTGCCCCCGTGCCGCTTGGGCAAACGCTGCGGTTTACACCGCTACTGCCACGCCCAGCTACACCAACCCTGTTACGGGCGCCGTGGAGGATAGCAGCGGCGAAAGCGGCCAGACCCTGGGCGCAACCATGGTAACGGGCATTGTGCAGCCCGAGGCGTTCGTGCAGGATCAGGGCAACGGCGAGGTGCTCGTATCCGTGCGTTTCTACGAGGCGGATCAGATTGGCGATGTTACCGTTGCCGCTAGCGCTGATGGCTCTTCGTATGGTGCGTCGCAGCAGGCGGAAAAGCTTTCCACCAATGCCGAGACCAATATGGTTGACCTGCAGCTTACGGCAGTTAACACCACGCCTACGCTGCGCTTTGAGATGTACGTTACGCCCATGGGCCGTTCGGTTACGTTCTTCGTGACGATTTCCGACTTGGCCGAGGGCAACACCGCTGGCTTTGCCCAGACCATCGATGTAGACGCGCTGAATGCGGCCTCCGCGGGCTCCTCCAGCGCTTCCACTGGTTCCGAATCTAACGCCTCTTCGGAGGGCAGCGTTTCCACTTCGGGCGATTCTGTTAAGGGCGTGTCCGAGTACAACGCCGATGGCAACCAGGTTAAGGACGGCGCTGCCGACAATGGAGCCGACAGCCTGAATTACCCGCTCATCATTGGCATTATCCTGGCTGTGGTGGTCGTTGCGGGCGTTATTGTGTACGTTGCGGTGCTGAAGCCGAATCGCGTCAAGCAGGATGCTGCCGCAGCTGCTGCTGCCGCGGCAGCTCGTGGCCCCCATCAGGGCGATCAGGACTAATCTTGCTGTGCATTTCTCGCAGGAAGTTCGTTGGCTGGGCGGCTGCGGCATGTGCCGCGGCCGCCTTGCCGGCGTCGTTGTGTGGGTGCGTGAACCAGCATCCGGAACTCGAAGAGGGCGGTAGTCCCAAGCTCGTTATGACGAGTCCTGCGGGCTTGCATATCGCCGATAAGCTCGAGCTCGATCTCATTGGCATTCCCACCACGACGTCCGATATCCCCGAACGCTATGCGAACGTTACCCAAGTGGGTACGGCTATGGCTCCCGACCTAGAGCTTCTTGCCAGTATGCATCCCACGTGCGTTATCTCGCCGAATACGTTGCAGTCCGATCTGCAGCCGAAGTACGCGGGTATTCACGTAGGGTGCATATTCCTCGATCTAACCAGCGTTGCCGGTTTGTACGATTCCATCGATTACCTGGGTCGTAAATTCGACCGCGAAGAACAGGCGGCAGCGCAGCGCGCGGAATATGAGCAGTTCATGCGTGCGTACAATGCCACCATCAGCGACCGCACCGCACCGCGTGTGCTGGTGCTCATGGGCGTTCCCGGCTCGTACATGGTTGCCACGGAAAACTGCTATGCGGGCAGCTTGGTGCAGATGGCGGGCGCCGAAAACGTGTACGCCGGTACTACCGAGGAATTCCTCGATGCCAATACCGAGGACATGCTGTCGCGCGATCCCGACATCATCCTGCGTACCGCCCATGCTCTGCCTGACGATGTGCGCCAGATGTTCGCCCAGGAATTCGAGACGAACGATATCTGGAAGCACTTCAGGGCCGTGCAAGAGGGTAGGGTGTACGACCTTACGTATTCGAACTTTGGCATGAGCGCCACGTTCTCGTACCCCGATGCGCTCAACGAATTGCGCACGTATCTCTATGAAAGCGCCTAGGCGCGGAAACCGGAAGGTAGCATGCATCATCTAGCGAAGAAGAGGCGCCCACGCGCCGAGGTGCCCAGCATGGCGCGGCGCGTTACGGCGTTTGTCGTAACGGCGGTGGCGCTCATCGTGCTGTTTTTCGTGGCAGTGAACACGGGTAGCTTGAAGGTGTCGCCCGAGCAGCTTATCAACGGTCTGTTCGTGTCGTACGACGATAGCGTAGCCACGATCTACGATCTGCGCTTCCCGCGTATTTTCATTGCGCTGGTGGGCGGTGCTGCATTGGCGTGCAGCGGCGTGCTGTTGCAGGCGGTTATCCGCAACCCGCTGGCCGATCCAGGAATCATCGGCATTTCCGCAGGTGCGGAATGTTGCGCCGTGCTTATAACGGCGTTTTTCCCCATGTTGTTCTACTTCACGCCCATTTTGGCGTTTTGCGGTGGTCTTCTGGCATTCGGCATGGTGTATACGCTTTCGTGGCATGCGGGGCGTATCTCTCCCTTGCGCATCATTCTGGTGGGCGTTGCCGTGAGTGCCATGTTCACCGGCATTGCTGCTTGCCTAAGCGGCTCCACCGGTGGCGTTTCTTCGAGCGTTACGAGCATCGTCGAGTCGAGCATCACCATGAAGACGTGGGATGATTTTGCCACGTTGGCGGGGTACGCGGTTGTTGGCTTGGTGATTTCCCTGCTTGTATTCAAGCGCTGCGACCTGCTTTCCCTGGAAGACAAGACGGCGCGTTCTCTGGGCGTGAACGTTAATCTCAACCGCTTGGCCATTTCGACTATCGCGGTGCTCCTGGCCTCTATTACCACGGCCATCATTGGCCCCATTAGCTTTCTGGGCCTTATCGTGCCTCATTGTGCGCGCCTGCTGGTGGGCACGAGCCACAAGGTGCTCATTCCGTACTCCATGCTCTTGGGTGCGTTTTGCTTGCTGCTTGCCGATACGCTGGGACGCACCATCGTTGCCCCGTATGAAATTTCCGCTGCCGTGATCATGTCGATCGTCGGCGGCCCCGTGTTCATCTTCCTGCTGCGGAGGGCGCGTGATACCTATGGCGCATAACGTTTTCACCGTGCAGGACCTCACGTTTGGCTACACGCGCGACAACCTGCTGTTTGAGGATTTGTCGCTCACCATTCGCGAGGGATGCATCACCACGCTCATCGGCGCGAATGGCTCGGGTAAGTCGACGTTGTTCAATTTGCTTACGAAGAACCTCTCGCCCATGTCCGGCCAGATCTTTCTGCGTGGCGGCAACGTAGCCGACCTGCGCTTGTTCGATTTCGCCAAGCTTGTGGCCATTGTGCATCAGACGAATACCGCTCCTTCCGACCTCACCGTCGAGGATCTGGTTTCGTTTGGTCGCTTCCCGCATCGTCATGGTACGTGCGGAGCGCATCGCGCCGAAGCCATCGAAGAAGACGAGCGCTGCGTGAACTGGGCTCTCGACGTGACCAACCTGCAGGATGTGCGCAAGCGCGCTGTTTCTGCCCTTTCGGGTGGCCAGCGTCAGCGCGTGTGGATCGCCATGAGCCTGGCCCAGGGTTCCAGCGTGCTCTTGCTCGATGAGCCTACGACATACCTGGATATTCGCTATCAGCTGGACATCTTGGAACTGGTGCGTACGCTGAATCGCGAATACGGCATGACCATCATCATGGTGCTGCACGACATGAACCAGGCGCTGCATTACAGTGACGAGGTCATCGCCCTGGCGCATGGGCGCATTGCCGCTCAAGGTGCGCCCGAGGAAATCGTCACGGGCGAGCTGTTGCGCGAAGTGTATGGCGTCGATCTGGACGTGGTTTCCGTGAACGGCAAGCCATTCGTTTTGAATGTGGGTAAATAGGGCCGCGACCTGCGTGCGCGGTTGTGCGAAGGCGGATACGAAATGATTAAGACCCGGCTGCTCAAATTGCTGGCAGATTCGAAGAAGTAGATCGTTTACCAGGTAATTTGGAAGTGGATTTCGCTTATTGCGCAAATCGTCATCGTTTTTCAGGTGGCTGCGTTGTTGCAGGCGGCGCTCGATGGCGCACTTTCCGTGCAGGCGGTTGCGCTATGCGCGCTGGTGGTTGTTGTGGGCGTGGCCGTGCGCATCTTCGCGGGACGCGCGGAAACCCGTGCGTCGTACCTGGCCAGCGTCGACGTGAAGCGCGTGCTGCGTGACAAGATCTATCGAAAGCTGCTGCGTCTGGGTGCTTCCTATCGAGCCGATGTGTCCACATCGAAGGTAGTGCAGCTGGCGGTAGAGGGCGTCGAACAGTTGGAGACGTACTACGGGCTCTATCTTTCTCAGTTGTTTTACGCCCTGCTTGCGCCGCTTACGCTGTTTGCGGTGCTCTTCTTCGTAAGCCCCATGGCCGCAGGCGTGCTGCTGGTGTGTGTGCCGTTCATTCCGCTTTCCATCGTGCTGGTGCAAAAGATTGCGGGCCGCTTGTTCAAGCGCTATTGGGGGAGCTACACCCAGTTGGGCGATGGCTTTCTGGATAACCTGCAGGGCCTTACCACGTTGAAGATTTACCAGGCCGACGAAGCTGCCGCCCAGCGTATGGACGAAGAGGCCGAGGATTTTCGCAAGGCAACGATGCGCGTGCTTACGATGCAGCTCAACTCCACGTCGGTTATGGATATTGGTGCCTACGGCGGCGCTGCTCTGGGCATGGTGGTTGCGTTGTCGCAGCTGTTCGCTGGGAGCATTTCCGTGGCTAGTGCCACGGCCATTGTGCTTTTGGCTGCTGAGTTCTTCCTGCCCATGCGCCGCCTGGGGAGCTACTTCCACGTTGCCATGAACGGCATGACGGCGAGCGATGATATTTTCGCCTTGCTCGACCTGCCCGAACCTGAATCGAAGGGGGTGCAGGTACCTCAAGGCCCCGTGTCCTTCGAATTCCGCGATGTTTCGTTTTCCTACGTAAGCGAACGCCCCATTCTGCGCGGCGTCTCGCTGGACCTTCCCGCGGGTTCGTTTGTGTCGCTGGTGGGTACGTCGGGGTGTGGCAAGAGCACCATTGCGGGCTTGCTGGCGGGGCGCAACCGTGGGTATTCCGGCAGCATTCGCGTGAATGGCGTAGAGCTCTCGCAGGTAGATGAAACGAGTCTCCATGAGAACATTACCCTGGTCAGCTGTGATGCCCATCTATTCAAGGGCACCGTTCGCTCGAACCTTATGCTGGGGAACCCCCAGGCAACTGATGAACTCATGAATGAGGCGCTTGCTTCGGTGAACTTGCTGGAATTCCTGGAAGAGCAGCAGGGTCTTGCTACGCCCGTGTCAGAAGGTGGCAGCAACTTTTCTGGCGGCCAACGCCAGCGTTTGGCCTTGGCTCGCGCACTGCTTCACGATGCTCCCGTGTACGTGTTCGACGAAGCTACTAGCAGCATCGACGTGGAGAGCGAAGAGGACATCATGAGCGTCATCCACGAGCTGGCAAAGACCAAGACGGTCCTGCTCATTTCTCATCGCCTGGCGAATGTGGTTGATTCCGACGTCGTCTATTTGCTGCGCGATGGTCGGATTCTCGAACAGGGTACCCATACCCAACTGATGCAGTTCGACGGTGCATATGCGCATCTTTTCAACGCACAACGAGAGCTCGAGGAGTATGCGACGGTTTCCACCGCACGCACGGTCGTGGAAGAGGAGGGGGTGCTTGCATGAGCATGCAAGAAGTGTCTTCCAAGCGTTCTTCCGGCATAAGCATCATGGGCCGTCTTATCGGCCTCGTTGCGCCTCTCATGCCCATAATGGTGCTTGCCATCGTGTTGGGCGTGCTGGGTTTCCTGTGCGCCATCTTCCTTACGATTCTGGCGGCGTTGGGCATTGGCGATGTGGCCGCGCAGGCGTTGGGGCAACCCTCCTTGGGCGGGCCGTTTGTCGCAGATGCCGGCCGACTGTTTGCCGTCATTGTCGCTATCGCCGTGGCCAGGGGATTCCTGCATTACGGCGAGCAGTATTGCAATCACTTTATTGCCTTCAAGATGCTCGCGCTCATACGTCACAAGGTGTTCGCACGCCTGCGCTTGCTCGCTCCGGCAAAGCTGGAGGGGCGTGACAAGGGCAACTTGGTTTCGATCATCACCAGCGATATCGAACTGCTCGAGGTCTTCTACGCGCATACCATTTCGCCCATCGCCATTGCCGTGCTCACGTCGCTTGGTATGGTGGGCTTCATGGCATGGGTGCATCCGCTTGCCGCCGTGGTCGCATTGGTGGCCTATCTTGCCGTTGGCCTGGGCATTCCGCTATGGAATGGGCGTCGTGGTGCGCAGCGCAGCTATCGTATGCGCAATGCGCTGGGCGACCTGAATAGCTTCGTGCTCGATTCGCTCTACGGACTCGACGAGACAATCCAATATGGCGGGGGCGAGGTTCGCGCACGTCGTATGGAAGAGCGTTCAAGGGAAATTGCGGGCATGAGCGGGGAGATGAACCGTGTTGTCGCGGGGCAGCTTTCGGTGACGAGCCTGTTCATCCAATTGTTCTCCTGGACGATGCTCTTCGTGATGCTGGCCGCTTTTGCGAATGGTCAGGCAACGTTTGCTCAGGTTCTCGTGGCTACAGTGGCCATGATGAGTTCGTTTGGTCCAGTGACGGCCCTTTCGAACCTTTCGAGTACGCTGAATGCCACGCTTGCCGCTGGCCAGCGCGTGCTTGATCTGCTTGACGAAGAACCCGAAGTGCGTGAGGTGCGCAATGCTTTGCCCCTGAGCGAGGAAGGGCGAGCTTCATTTGAAGAAGCAGCGGCATTGGAAAACGTTTCCTTCTCGTATGAGGGTGAGCGCGTACTCGAAGACTATTCGCTGCGCATGCCCCGTGGTCGCGTTGTGGGCATTCATGGTCCCAGCGGTTCGGGCAAGAGCACCATTTTGAAGTTGCTCATGCGCTTCTGGGATACAGACGCGGGCAAGGTGAGCGTATCGGGGCGCGATGTGCGCGAGCTTAATACGTCCGATCTTCGTTCGTTCGAATCGTGCGTTACGCAGCAAACGTGGCTATTCCGCGACACCATTGCCAACAATATTGCGGTGGGCAAGCCTGGCGCTACCCGTGAAGAGGTGGTTGAAGCCGCCAAGAAGGCGTCTCTGCACGAATTCGTGCAAACGCTTCCGCATGGGTACGATACGAACGTGGGCGAGATGGGCGACAACATGTCGGGCGGTGAAGCCCAGCGCATCGGCTTGGCGCGTGCGTTTTTGCATAATGCTCCGCTGCTGTTGCTCGACGAGCCTACAAGCAATCTCGACTCTTTGAACGAGGCCATCATCCTGAAGTCGCTTCGCGAGCAATATGCGGGCGAAGCGGTGGTGCTTGTGTCGCATCGCCAATCCACTATGGGTCTGTGCGACGAGGTATACGAGATGCATCCTGCTCACCATTCGTAACGTTTTGGTCTCGTCTGTGAACGTTATACGGCTCTGGTCTGGTCCTTTCACTAAAATGGTGCCATTGGTCGTTCTGAGAAAGGGAGTTCAATATGTTTATCACCACTTGCGATTCCATTCCCGGCCGTCAGATGGAGGTCCTGGGCCTCGTACGCGGTAATGTTGTCACCTCGAAGCATATCGGCCGCGATGTTATGGCTGGCTTCAAGAGCATTGCAGGTGGCGAAATCAAGAGCTACACCGACATGATGAACGAGGGTCGCGCCATTGCCGAGCAGCGTATGATCCAAGAGGCGGAAGCCCTGGGCGCCAATGGCATCGTGGCCATGCGTTACGCTGGCTCGACTGTCATGGAGGGCACGCAGGAAATGCTCGCGTATGGCACTGCCGTGCGCCTTTCCTAGGCATAACTCAGACATATCGCATGGCATAAGGCTCCGCGCACAGCGGAGCCTTTTTCTGTCTATAAGCCTCTGAGCTGGTTATATTACCCTTGTTTATGCCTGCATAATCCATTGCAAATTGCTTCTGGCCAAGGGCGAACCTACGCTAGTTCCATCCGGGGTCATACGGGAGGCCCGGTTTTGGAATGGAGGAAAGAATGGAACTTACTCGCAGGAATTTTCTTGCTGGCGCTATGGTTGCTGGGAGCGCTGTGGCCGCTGCCATGACGGGCTGCGCGCCCTCCAAGGCGAAACAGGCGAGCGCGGGCGAGACGCAGTCTGATTCTTCTGTGACGGTCGAACACAATCCGTCTGAAACGCTTACCTGCGATCTGGTTGTCGTTGGTTCAGGTACGGCAGGTTGCTGCGCTGCTGTTCGCGCGGCTCAGCTGGGCCTCAAGGTGGTCATGCTTGAAAAGAATGCCGTGTATGGCGGCTCTTCGGGCTACGCCGAGGGCCTGGGCGCTGTG
>JAILNP010000140.1:0-9510 GCA_024691475.1 Eggerthellaceae bacterium | reverse complement strand
CTGAACGTTGCCGCGGCAAGCGCCGTAGCGTTTTACCAGCTCGTGGGGTAGGGGACGTCGCTGAACGTGGGGTGGCTGTTGCCTGCGCGCGAAATATGAGCATATGTGCAGGTGACACACTGTATCCATAGTATGGAAACGCTAACGGTGCCTTAGACGAACGGATAGAATGCGCGCATGGAATTCTTTATCGACATCTTCAACGACGCGCTCATCGACACGCTCAAGCTCGTGCCGTTTCTGTTCGTAACGTATTGGGCCATGGAGCTCATCGAGCATATGGCCAGCGAAAAGAGCCGTGCCGCCATCGAGCGCGCGGGTCATGCGGGCCCCCTGGTGGGTGCGCTTCTGGGCGCGTTGCCGCAATGCGGTTTCTCTGCAGCGGCGTCCACGCTGTACGCGGGGCGCGTCATCACCGTGGGAACGCTCATTGCCGTGTTCCTGTCCACCTCCGACGAGATGCTGCCCATCTTCATCGCCGAGCAGGTCGACCCTATTCGCATCGTGCAGATCATCGGCCTGAAAGCCCTCATCGGCGTCATCATGGGCTTCGTCTTCGACCTCATCGTGCGTCTTACGCATCATGCGGGCGATGGTAAGCCGCACATCGACGAGCTCTGCGAGCGCGATCATTGCCATTGCGACGACGAAGAGGAGCATCATAGCCCCTTGCGTAGCGCCGTGCATCACACGCTGCAGGTAACGCTGTTCATCTTCCTCATCTCGCTCGTGCTAGGCGGTGCCATCGAATGGGTGGGCGAGGAGGCCATCGCTTCGTTCATGCAGGTGCATCCTACGCTGTCTGTCATTGCGGCATCCGTTGTGGGCCTCATTCCCAACTGCGGCGCAAGCGTCGTGCTCACCGAGCTGTATTTGGAAGGCACGCTCTCATTTGGCGCTGCCATGGGCGGCTTGCTCGTTTCCGCGGGCATTGGCCTGCTCGTGCTGGTGCGCACGAACCGTCACGTGAAGCAAAACCTTACCATCATCGGAGCCCTGTTCGTTACGGGCGTTATCTGGGGTTGGCTCCTGCAACTGCTGGGCGTGGCGCTGTAACACAGCCGTCCGTTCGGGCTGCTTCGCCCGCCGGGCTGGGCTTCGCAAAACCCAGTTACGAGCAGGGAAAACCTTATTGCGAAAACTGTGCAACATCTATCTTCGAATGTGATAACATGCACGCCGCAGGCTATAGCCCCAATCATTCTGCGCACGGGTAAGTTGGTCTGCGATTCTGCTGCTTGCCTAGAGGCGTCTCATCGAGTCGTCCCGTTCGTGCGCCCATTTCCTGATATGCGTCATCGTATCGCGTCGCTCCTGTGCCGTCTCTTCGGAAGCAACACTTGTCAGCTAGGTATTCTGGAGAAAGGTGTCACATGGAGTTTCTCAATTCTAAGAAGGGGCTTGCCGTCGTCGGCGTGCTCGTTGGCGCTCTCATCGCCACGCTCGCGTTTTTCGGCAATCCTTCGAACATGGCCGTTTGCGCCGCGTGCTTCATCCGCGATATGGCGGGTTCTCTGAAGCTGCATTCGGCTGCTCCCGTGCAGTATTTCCGCCCCGAAATCGTGGGCTTCGTGGTGGGCTCGTTCCTGATCGCCCTGGCCACGAAGGAATTTCGCTCCACGGCTGGCTCTTCGCCCATGGTCCGCTTCATTCTGGGCTTCATCATGATGATTGGCGCCCTGATTTTCCTGGGCTGCCCGCTGCGCATGGTCATCCGCATGGCCGCCGGTGACCTGAACGCTTGGGTTGGCCTGGTGGGCCTGGCCGCTGGCGCCATCACGGGCGCCCTGTTCCTGAAGCGCGGCTTCTCTCTGGGCCGCGAAACCGACACGGGCAAGGTGTCCGGCGCCGTGCTCCCCATTGTGCTCGTCGTGCTGCTCATCATCAGCGTCACGACCGCCGTGTTCGCTGCGAGCACCGAAGGCCCCGGTTCCAAGCACGCCCCCGTTGCCATCGCTCTGATCGTCGCCCTCATCATTGGCGCCCTGGCTCAGAAGACGCGCATCTGCTTCGTGGGCGGCATCCGCAACCTGTTCCTCATGAAGGACTTCACGCTGCTCATTCCCATCGTGGGCATTTTCGTGGCTATGCTCGTCTACAGCATCGCTACGGGTAACTTCAAGCCCAGCTTCGATGGCCAGCCCATCGCCCATTCCCAGCACCTGTGGAACATCCTGGGCCTGTACGCCGTGGGCTTTGGCGGCGTACTCGCTGGTGGCTGCCCGCTGCGTCAGATGGTCCTGGCTGGCCAGGGCTCTGCCGATGCTGCCGTCACGTTCCTGGGTATGCTCGTTGGCGCTGCCTTCGCGCACAACTTCGGCCTTGCCGGCGTTGCTGCGAGCGCCGCTACCGACACCACGGCTGCCGTGGCCGGCGGTCCTTCTACCGCGGGTCAGATCGTGCTGGTGTGCTCCATCGCCGTGCTGTTCGTGATCGCCCTCACCAATCTGCGTCGCAAGAAGGTTGGCAAATAAGCTCGCTTGCGATTCAATGAGTACCCTGTAGAAAGGAAGCATCATGCATGAAGTAGATGCCCGCGGCCTGTCGTGCCCCGAGCCTGCCCTTATGACCGTCGAGGCCATCAACGAGTTCCCGAACGAGCCCTTCCGCGTTTTGGTGAGCAATGCCACCTCGAAGCAGAACGTGGTGGAAATTCTCACGAAGCGTGGTCGTACGCCCCAGGTTTCCCAGGATGGTCTCGATTTCGTGATCGACGTCAAATAACCAGTTCATGCGATTGTTCTCTGGCAAAACCGAGACGGCGCTCGTCGTGGCATTCGATTCCACGGCGAGCGCATTCGCATTTTCCGATGCCGCCGGTCCGGCTGGCATCGAAGGTCGTCTGGTCCCCACGCCGCGTTCCCTTTCCGCGGGTTGTGGCATGGCCTGGCGCGGCGCTCCCGCTTCGCGCGAACGCGTGGAATCCCTTTTGGCTGCCGAGGGCATCGACGATGCTCGCATAGCCCTTCTCCAATTGAAATAGCCCGTTTGGGCGTTTCTTCATCCTTTTGTGCTCTTTGCCTCAAATCGCTTTACGCGGCTAATTCCTAGCGGTAAGGTACGCAGCCGTCGGGAATTTCTGCACCCGGCATTCTTCGGCGCCTTGCATGCTTCGTACGTATGCGCGCCTTCATCTCATTCTGCATGTGTTTCATCCACTCTGCTTGCGCCTAATCCAGGTGCTTGGCCCGCTTATGCCCTTTGCATAGTGCAGGAACGAGGTATCTGTGAAGTTCAATTGGGAATACTTTTTCCAAACGCTGCCCGAAGTGGCGAGCAAACTCGACGTTACGCTGGGGCTCACCTTGGCCGCAGCGTTCTTCTCGCTGTTGCTCGGCATTGTGTTTGCCCTGATCGCGTACTATAAAGTGCCCGTGCTTAGCCAGCTTCTGAAAGTCTGGAGCAGCTTCATGCGCGGCACGCCCGCCATCGCCCAGTTGTTCTTCTTCTATTACGGCCTTGCGAATGTGAGTTCGGTAATCTTGCAGATGTCCCCGCTGGTCGCGGTCGCCGTCATCATGAGCTTGCATATGAGCTGCTTCATGGGCGAATCCATCCGCGCAGCGCTTATCTCCGTTGACGACGGTCAGCGTGATGCTGCGAAAGCTTTTGGCATGACGGGCTTTCAAATGACGGTGCGCGTGGTGTTGCCCCAGGCCATCCGCGTTGCCCTGCCGCCGCTGTTCAACGACCTCATTAGCTTGTTCAAGCTTTCCTCGCTCGCCTATCTGGTTGGCTTGCGCGACGTTATGGGTGCGGCCAAGATCGAAGCGAACAATACCTATCAGTTCTTCGAGTGCTATGCCTGCGTCATCGTGGTGTACTGGGCCATCAGCCTGGTGCTCATGGGCATCCAGAAGATTCTGGAAAAGCGCTGCTCCGAAGCGTACTAGCGCCATCTCCGGGTATACGCAGCATTCGCTGCTCTATCGCATGTGTAAGTTGTTACGGAAGGGATGTACATGCAACGACGTGATTTTCTTAAGCTGAGCGCAATTGCCACGGCCTCCTGCCTGGGCACCGGTTTCATCATGACGGGCTGCTCCAACGGCTCCTCTGATTCCGGCTCCTCTTCGAGCGACGGCTCCGGCCGTACTGTTCGCATTGCCACCATGGGCAATGGCGAGCCCTATTCCCTGGTTGACGACAGCGGCAACTGGACGGGTATGGAAGCCGACATGTGGGCCGAGGTGGAAAAGCGCATGGGCTGGACCATCGACATGGAAGCCGCTGGCGACGCATCCAGCGTGTTTGGCGACCTGGCAAGCAGCCGCGTAGACGTTGCCGCCAACTGCTACGCCATCACCGCGAAGCGCCTGGAGACCTACATTGCGTGCGACCCCATTTACGCCGACGCCCAGGTTGTTATCGTGCAGCCCGATAGCCCCTATCAGACGCTGGAGGACCTGCGTGGCGCTACCATTGGCGTAACGAGTGGTCAGGCTGCCCAGAGCACCATCGAGTCGCTGGCTCCCCAGTATGACTGGGAAATCGTGACGTACGAGGACTCCACGGCTGGTTTCCAGGACTGCGCCCTCGGCCGCGTTGATTGCTACGCCAACACGGTTACGAACATCGAGAAGGCCGAACGCGCCCAGGGCCTGGAGTTCCGCATGCTCGACGAGAAGCTGTTCGGCAACAACGTTTCCTGGTTCCTCATGCCCGCCGAAACCGAGCTGCGTGACGAACTGAACAAGGTCATCGCCGCCATGCACGAAGACGGTACGCTGTCCGCGCTGTGCGAGAAGTGGTTCTACGAGGACCTTACCAAACTCATCAGCACCGATTGGCTGACGGCTGACAAATAGCCGCTGGCTTTGCATGCACCGCAGTAGGAAGAAGACTCCATGATTAGCGTGAAGAACCTATCCAAGTCCTTCGGCGAAACCGACGTTCTGAAGGACATCAACTTGGAAATCGGCGACGACGAGATCGTGGCCATCCTGGGCCCTTCGGGCACGGGCAAGTCTACGCTGCTGCGGTGCATGAACTACCTTTGCGAGCCCACTACGGGCACCGTTTCCATCGATGACGTTACCGTGGATGCCGCGCATCGCAAGCGCGTCGACGTGCGCGCCCTGCGCCGCAAGACGGCCATGGTGTTTCAGGACTACCACTTGTTCAAGAACAAGACGGCCGTGCAGAACGTCATGGAGGCCCTGGTCACCGTATGGAAGTGCCCCAAGAGCGAGGCGCGGGAAACCGCCATGGCCCTGCTGGAAAAGGTGGGTATGGCCGACCGCGCCGACTTCTACCCTTCGAAGCTTTCGGGCGGCCAGCAGCAGCGCGTGGCCATCGCTCGCGCGCTTGCGGTGCATCCGCAGGTGCTGCTGTTCGATGAGCCCACGAGCGCGCTCGACCCCGAGCTGGTGGGCGAGGTGCTGACGACCATTCGCCAGCTGGCCCAGGAGCGTGATTTTGCCATGGTAATCGTCACGCATGAGGTGGAATTCGCTCGTCAGGTGGCCGATCGCGTGATATTCATGGATGGAGGGTCCGTCGTTGCCGACGGAACTCCCGAGCAGATCATCGAGCATCCTTCCGACCCGCGTTTGCAGAAGTTCCTGTCGTACGTGAGCCGCGGAGGCGCTGCTCCCTCCAAGCAACCCGGGGCCGAGGTGGCACAGCCCACCTTCGCAACGGACGATTTCTAGAGAGGAGGCGGAAGGCGCGGCCTTCCGTTTTTCATGGATCAGGTGCAGCAGGCGGTATTGCCCAAGACGTTCGAGGAATACAACGAGCAGCGCAAGGTCTCGTTTTTGCGCGTGAAGGATTTCAAGGAAGAAGGCGGTCGCTTGGTTGGCTACCTGTGCTCGTATACGCCGCTTGAGGTCATCGACGCAGCTGGAGCGGCTGCCGTGGGCCTGTGTGGCACGTCGAACGAAACGGTCTCCATTGCCGAGACGGTGCTGCCGTCGAACTTGTGCCCGCTCATCAAGTCGACGTTCGGGTTTGCTCTGGCCGACAAGTGCCCCTTTACGTATTTTTCCGATCTCATCGTGGGCGAAACCACCTGCGATGGCAAGAAGAAGATGTACGAGCTTCTGGCTGATATGAAGCCAGTTCACGTGCTGCATTTGCCTGCCGGTCGTACGCGCGAGCTGGAAGCCGAGCAGTGGCGCGCCGAGGTGCGCTACTTCAAGGAAGAGCTCGAGCGCATCTTCGGCATCACCATTACGGACGACGATTTGCGCGCTGCCGTGCGTCGTCGCAACAGGCTGCGCCGTGCGCAGACGGCTCTATTCCAGGTGCAGCGTCATGTACCCGCGCCTCTGGGCGGCGTTGAGGTCATGAGTACGCTTGCCGCGGGCTCGTTCAGCTTCGATATCGAGGAATATGCTTTGAAGCTGGAGGGCCTGGTGGAAGACGCCCAGAAGCGCGCCGAAGCAGGTTTTGCGCCCGAAGGAATTGCCCCTGGTGCGAAGCGCATCCTGCTCACGGGCTGTCCGTCGGGTGGCCTCATCAACAAGGTCGGCCGCACCATCGAGCGCAATGGCGGCGTGATTGTATGCCTGGACGATTGCTCGGGCGAACGCACGACCTGCATGGAGATCGACCCAGACGCGCCCGATATCCTGGATGCCATCGCCGACCGCTACCTGGACATCAACTGCTCCGTCATGACGCCGAATAACGGGCGCATGGAGCACACGTGCCGTCAGCTGGACGCATACCAGGTAGATGGCGTGATCGATGTCATTCTCACCGCCTGCCATACGTTCAATATCGAGAGCACGCTCATGCAGCGCGCCGTGGAAGACGCTGGCGTGCCGTACATGAAGGTCGAAGTGGATTATTCGGAAGCCGATATGGGCCAGCTTGAAACGCGCCTGGCGGCTTTCATCGAGATGCTGTAAGGATTTGCCTTACAGCACGCGGAGCGCGTGGGGGAGTATGCTTACGTCGTAGACGCGCGCTACGATTTGCTCGCCGTCCATCTGGGCGGGTGGCGTTACTTCGAATTCGACGTGCAGCTTCTTGCACGTGCGCATTTCCATGCACTGGAATCCGGTGTGCTTTCCGTTTTTGGCACGCACGAATATAAATGCCGCCTTTGCCCTGCCCAGCGGGGGATGCGCGATGCACACGTCGAGGCGCCCATTATCGATGCTTGCGTCGGGGCAGATGCGGAAGCCGCCGCCATAATAGGGGCCCACCTGCACGGCAAAGGTAATCGATGAACTGCTCACGGGCGCGCCGCCGTCGAACGATGCCGTCCAGGCGTGCGCGTCAAGATGGTGGGCTATCTGGTTGAATCCGCATTCCGCATAGAGGGCCGTACCGCTTTTGTTCGTATGCTTGCGACGTTCCACCGTTTCGATGGCGATGGCGGCGTCGAGGCCAAACGAGAGCGTCTCCATGAAGTAGGTGTTGTTTACCTGGCCCAAATCGACCCAGTGTGCCTCGTTGCGCGCAATGCGCTCAATGGCGCGTGCGGGGTTTTTGGGCATGTCCAGCGAGCGTGCATAGTCGTTGCCCGTGCCAGCGGGGATGACGCCCAGCGCGGGCCGCAGCTCTTCAGGCAGACGCATGAGGCCATTGATGGTTTCGTGGACGACCCCGTCGCCTCCCAGCGTGACTACCGCGTCGTAATGTGCGGCTTCCTGTGCGAGCATTTCCGCATGGTGCGAGCGCTGCGTTGACTCCAAGCGTACGTTTGCGCCCGTTGCGGCGTGCAGCATTGCCTTTGCGTTGCGCGCTGCGTTGGCTGCACGTCCGTTTTGTGCGGCGGGATTTGCTATGAGCAGGATATTTTGCATGGCGACTATTGTAGCGGAAGGGTGCTTTACAGCGCGCTCCGGATTATCCCTTCTTCAAGAAATGCCTGATGCATCGGCGAATGCCAAACGTTGCAGGTGAATCGCTCGTTCCTGCGGCCTCTGCTTCCGCGATGCGCGCTTCCTCGCTCTGCCTTGCCTCAAGACGCTCGCGCACGGCCTGTTCGTGCAGCTTTGCGACGATCGTGGCCTCGCGGTACAGCTCGCTGGATGCGCGTACGCCTTCGACGAGGTATTTCTTTTCCTGCGTGCTTTGCGCGGCAAAGGTTCCGCTTCCGATCTTCTCGATGAGTTCGGCTGCCATTGCCTTCTCGCGTTCGATCGTGCGTTCCGCCATGAATGCGAAGCCGGCTTCGGACATGCGCTGACGCTTGCTGTCGTCGGCGAAGAGCCCAAGAATGGCTTCCGCCATGGAGGCGGGGTCGGGGTAGGCGAGCGACGTGGCATCTGAGGGCAAGTCGTACAGGTTGTTCTCCATGTGCAGGTCAACAACCGGCAAGCCGCATGCCATCATTTCGAACGGGATGCGCGACGGGTTGGAAGAGCTGCAGCACACGCCAACGCCGCAGTGATTGTACAGGCTTGCAAGCTCTTCGACGGGCAGCAGGCCAAGCTGGGTGTCGATGGCGTCGGCGGTTTCCGCATCGTCGAGCGGAACGCCGCTTCCGTACGAGTAGATATGAATGCTCGGGTCGTGATGCTTTACGATGCGCAGTGCTTGCAGAAGCAATTCGTGGCATCTACGAGGTTTTTCGGGCTGCAGCACCACGCAGATTGCTCGTTCGCGCGTGGAATCCAAGCGGTGGTAAATGGAGCTGTCTACGCAGAAATCGAAGGGCTCTGCCTTGCCGTTGGCCTCTTGCTGCAGCTTTACGGGCAGCCAGCGGCCAATGGTGACCATGCGGAGGTCCTGCGAATAGGTGAGTCGTGCTTGTATCTGGTCGTATCCCATGGGCATGAACCAGGGCTCGAAGTCCTGAACGAAGTACGCTCGCGCGCGAGCTGGCGTGTTCAGGGCCTCGCTGACGGTGTTCCAGGCGGTAGCGACCACGACGTCAAGCGATGAGGGGATGTCTTCCTTGGCTACGACAATTGCGTTTTGCATGCCGTATGAGTCGCGCAGAACCCCCTGAACCTCTTCGGGTTCGTAGGCTTCGTTTGCCACGGAGATGGTGACGGAGTTGTTCTTTCCCAACTCCTCTGCAACTTGGGCAATCGTGCGCGTTCCGCCCGAGCCGGGGCCTACGCGCGTGGGTATGATCCAGTGGATGTTCATTTCGTCCCCTCATACGGTTCTTTAGCGTTCACAGTATATACGTTGGAATACGTGAGAATGGGATGGTTCTGAGGGGCGGTGTTGAAAGACGTCCGAAAATGAAGAATGCCCCCAGGTGGGAGCATCAATGCGATGGTGGGCCGTGTGGGACTCGCGTATTCGCTTTGCGAATCCGCAACCCTCCCTCGCAGGCTCGGTCGGGCGAATTCCTACAAACGTGCCACTGGCACGTTTGCTTAACGGAATTCCACCTCATCGGTTCGAGTCCCCGTCATCCGGACATGAAAAAAAGCTCCCAACGGGGGAGCTCTACAATTCAGATGGTGGACCGTCGGGGACTCGAACCCCGGACCTTGGGATTAAGAGTCCCCTGCTCTACCAACTAAGCTAACGGTCCAAGTTTGATGATACGCAAATTCGCATCGGTTATTCTATAAAACTTGCCATGTTACTGCA
>JAILNP010000010.1:0-7916 GCA_024691475.1 Eggerthellaceae bacterium | reverse complement strand
GTAACCGTAGAACCAATCTTCCAGATTGATGGGGGCGATGCCGTTGGTGGCAACCACGTAGCGAATCTTGCTCTTGGTTACGATGGTCGTGCCGCTTGCATCCTTCAGCCACGGCTGCTCGGCTGCGAGCTCGGTAACCGTTACGGTGCCCGTAGCGTCATCCACGCCCAGGGTGAGCGTATTGTCCGCGAACTTCCACCATGCGTTGTCATTAGCGAAGCGGCCGCCAATTTGATTGGCATGCCAGACGTAGGTAATGGGGTCAGTGCCCAATTCGGCATCGAAGGTAGTGTCGGCGGGATAGCGCGTAACCACGTTGTCGGTGGTGCCGAACCACACGCCATTTTCCACATCCCACGAGCCAGCGCTTGCGGCATGCTTGGTAAGCGTGTTGCCCAACGAGGTATTCGCCAGGATTACCTTATTAGTAAGTACGAGGCGCGCCAGACCCGAGCAACCCGCGAACATATAGGTACGAGCCGAGCTTGCGGGCATTTCCCAACCAGTCAGATTCACGTTGGCCAGATAGGTGGCTCCCTCGAACAAGCTCGCGAAGCTCGTGGTGGAGGAAACGTCGAAGCCCGAGCCATCGAATGCGGTCAGGTCGACGTAATCCTTAAACCATGCTTCCAGGGTGGCGGGGGCAATCTTGGCAACGCTGCCATCCACGGTCACGGTGGTGATCGCCTTGTAGTCAACGGAGGCGAGCCACGGAAGAGCGGCAGCCGTTTCGGTAACCGTCGTGCTCTTGCTCGCGTCAAGCACGGAAAGCGTAAGCGCGCCCGTGCTGGAGTCGAAGCTCCAAATAACATTGTGGTCGGCGTTGCTCGCAAAGTAAGAAGTGTAGGCAAAGTTATACGTAGTGGTGTCCGTCGTGGCGGTGGTCGCCGTCGTGTAGAGGTCGACCAGATCCTGCGTGCTTCCGCTGAAGCTACCGCCCGACCACGTACCGGCGGTGGTGCCGCGGCTGGGGGCAACCGTAAGGCCGGTGCCATCGAGCACCACGCTCTTGGGAACGATCAGCTGCACGATGGAAGAAAGGCCATTAAACATGCCGCCACGGGCCGTCGTCTCGTAGATGCTCCAGCCCGTCATGTCCAGCGAGCGCAGGCTCGAGCAGTTGTAGAACATATTAGTATAGGTAGCGGTAGCGCTCGTTGCCCAACCATTCGTTCCCGTGATCGTGGTCAGGTTGGTGCATCCGCTAAACATGCTTTCGAAGCTCGAGACGCCCGAGACGTTGAAGGAGACGTTGCCGTTGGTGACGATTTCCACCGACACCAACTGATCGTAGCCAAGGAACCATTCCTTAAAGTTAGTGGGGACGATGCGGGAGTCGATAACCACACGCGTGATAGAGCTCTTGCCGTAGGAGCTCTTCCACGGAAGCGAGGTACCGAATTCCACGACCGTCCAATTGCCCGTGCCGGAAGCGGTGAGGGTCAGCGTGGTTCCGGAAACGCTCCAATATACATCGCTGCCGGTTCCACTGAAACTGCCACTCGTGGCCATCGGAACCAAACCGGTTATGCCGTCATCGGATGCAATTCCCATGCCCGCCGCGCGGTCGGACTGTGCGCCGCGAGTTTCATTCTGCTTCGCGGAGGAGTCGGTTCCGGTTGCGTCGTTGGTTCCGTTTTCGGCAACCGTCGAAGCGGTTTCGTTTTCCGTTGCGGAGCCATTGGCAGCCGCCGCGGTTCCGTTTTCGGCGGAGCCATTTTCGTCGGAGCCGTTGGTTTCGTTTTCGGTTCCGTTTTCACCATCGGAAGAATTCGAACCCTCGGTTCCATTTTCGTCGTCGGAAAGAGTGGCGCCCGCGGTTCCATTTTCGGAACCGGATGCGTCGGCGGCGATGGTTCCATTTTCGTCATCGGAAGCATCCACTCCGTCGGTTCCATTTTCGGAAGCGCCAGAGGTTTCATTTTCGTTCGTTCCATTTTCGGCAGCGGCGGCGGTTGCATCATCGGCACCGAGGGTGGAGAGTTCGGTTTCATTTTCGCTCGCATCGGAAAGCGCGGCGGAAGCATCGGCGGGCGCGGCTTCATCGGTGACGCCCTGGGCGCTCATGCCGAAGACGGTAGCGGCGGCAGTGCCGTCGGTGCCGCAAGCGCTCTGCGCGTCGCCGCCCGCTACACTATTACTTATATAAGTAGTCGCTCCTTCATTGCTTCCCGAAACGAACGAGCTCGCTTCAGCGGATGCCGAGCGAGCCTCAATGGTCTCTGCAGAGGTATCGTCTTGACCGCTATCGGTCTGCTCGACCGAAGGCGCATCCTGTCCGATTCCCTCCCCCTGCGGAAGGTCTTCGTCATATGACGCGGTATCGGAAACGCCGTCACTTTCGACGGGATCATCCGCTTCGTCGGAAGCTTCCTCCTCGGTAGGCTCCTCGCTTTCAGGGGCCTGCTCGTCGATGGGCTCCGTGGCGGACGCATTCACGTCATCCCCCTCCGCGGGGGTTTCGACGCCTTCAACTACAACAGCCTCATCTGCGGTTTCCTGCACAGTAGAAACGGCGGCGGGCTCATCGGAGGAAAGGGGGTTGTTGGTTTCCTCGACTACAGCCTCGTCGTCGTCCACGACCTGGGCGGATACCGTAGCTGCGGCATCATCTTGCGTATGGGATTCGATGTCTGCGGCGAATGCCAGATTGGGGGCGGCGAAAGCCAAGAAGGCGCACAGCGTCACAAGGACAAGAGCCACCGCTACCTTAGCGGAGGTTTTCCTCTCGACCCCAGCGAATCGCATATTTGCAGTAGCGCACTCCACTGCAAACGCACTCCTCGTATAACAACCCCCGGGCAACATACCCTTGAATTGCCAGGTCAAGCGAGAATACGATAGTACCCACGATACTTGGCCCGCTCAAGTTGATGCCCTCCAGGCGCGCAGCGCATAATTCACCCATTGCTACACTCCTGGTATCACTTGATACTATCAGCTATTTGCAACTTCTGCTATACCCTTTCTCCAAACAGTCTACATGCGTTACCTTGGAGTCATAAACCCTGTTCGTATGCGGATTCTTTATCCGTGTATCGGGGTACTTACCCCAGCGGAGAATAAACCAGAGCGCTATATCTTGTACTTCATGAACATGCACCGCAAGCGATATGATGCGACGCATTGGGCCGTTGCAATCATCATGCCGCGACTCTTCCCATCAACTGCGCTCAACGAGTCGACGATGATGCGCGGGCACACGCGAGCAACGGTCGCGCATGATTGCTTTGGACGCTCGCCAAGCATCCGCCCAAGGATAGTCAGACGGACGAATGTGGCGAAGATGGCCCTCGGCTCCGTGGGCGCACCGCACACCCGTCATGCGCGCCAATCGACTGCCGTCGAAACCATCCAGCGCGCCATTCCGGCAACCCCTCAAGCATGCCTCGGCAACGCACCAACAAGAGAAGGAGTCGCGTCCGCAGACGCAACTCCTTCGCACCTTCGCCATAACGAAAAGTCATCCATTGCGGCGTTCATTTTTTAGCATCGAGGTTCAACTTTCACGAAATCTACAGTGCCATGGATTCAAGCTCCGAAGGCTCCCCTGGTTCTCTTTTCGCGCTCGCGCGACCGCCGAAGTTTATTATTTAGCAGATGCGCGGAAGCTGCTCCCCCACCAACATATCGAGGATGCGCATGCTTCCGAACCCGGTTCTAATGCTCACGCGCGGCGAACGGTCGTCGGGACACGGAAGAACCTCTCCGATAATCGCCGCATCGGTTCCGTACTCATTCGCACGCATGGCTTCCAACGCACGTTCAGATTCTTCCGCGGGAACCACGCAAACCATCTTGCCCTCGTTGGCAACCTGGAAGACATCGTAACCCAACATTTCGCACGCACCACGCACGGCATCCTTCACCGGAACGTTCATTTCGTCGACAACCATATCGACGCCACTCTGCTCCGCAAGTTCATTGAGCGTGCTTGCCAAACCACCGCGCGTGGGGTCACGGAAGCAACGCGTATGAGGCGCCGCTTCGAGCACTTCCGCAATCAAATGGTTCAAGGGAGCGGCATCGCTTTTCAGGTCGGCGCGGAAGCTCAGCTCCTCTCGACAGCTCATGATTGTGATGCCATGATCGCCCAACGTACCCGAGACGAGCACCTTATCGCCCGGCTTGCAGTACTGGCCGCCAAGCACTCGTCCGGCGGGAATGAAGCCCACACCGCTCGTGTTGATGTACACGCCATCGCCATGGCCACGATTTACGACCTTCGTGTCGCCCGTCACAATGCGCACGCCAGCTTCCTTGGCTACATCCGCCATGCTTTGGCAAATGCGCTTCAGGTCTTCCATGGGGAAGCCTTCTTCCAAAATGAAGCCGCACGAAAGGTACTTCGGTACGGCGCCACTGGTAGCCACATCGTTCACGGTACCGCACACGGCCAAATGCCCGATATCGCCGCCCGGGAAGAAATGAGGGGTCACCACGAAGCTGTCGGTAGAATACGCCAGGCGTTCGCCCTCTGCGGGGAGCGGCAAATCGGCCGCATCATTACCAGCGGCAAGCTCTTCCCCACCGTAGGCATCGAAGAATACCTCGTCGATAATGCGGCGCATCATCGTGCCGCCGCTACCATGACCTAGCAGGACCTTTTCGTCCATAGTGTTCCCTTTCGCAAATAAGGCGCCTGTACGGCGCCTTACATATATATGTATAGTAGCCGGCGCTGGAAGCTAGTAGATGCGCCCACCTGTTGACGTGAGAACCAGGCGCCCCGTCTGCACGCCCTTCAACCCCAAAATGAGGTCGGCGATGCCTTGCACCAAGCCCGTCTCTCCCCGAATGATGATTACCTCCAGACAGGCATGGTGATCGATATGCACATGAGTGCTCGAAATAACGTTCTCCAGGTACTCATGCTGTACGCCGTCGATCTTGTCACGCAGGTCGTTTACATGGTGATCGTACACGATGGTAAGCGTCCCCATGACTTCCATGCCCAACGTGCCGCATTGCTCGCTAATCAGTGCCTCGCGCACCAAATCGCGTATTACCTCGCTGCGATTCTTTGCCAAGCCACGACGCGCCACCAGCTGATCGAACTCAATCAGCAGATCTTCCGGCATAGCCACTGAAAAGCGCATGAGATCGTTGGACATAACGCCTCTTTCTTACCTACTAGCGAATCTATACAAGCTTAACCGAAACGTTAGCCACGGCTTCGGCGTCTTCTTCCAAAGCATCCTGAGCGTCGGTGATAAGCGCACGGGCGTCATCGAGCAGATGCTGCACCTGATGCATCAGCTCGCAGGTCTTTTCGTAGCTCGCATCGCCGGCAACATGACCCAGCTTGTGAGCCCACCTGCGATTCAAAGCAATCTGGTCGTCGATCTGCTCGAGCATCATCTTGTACTGACCCGTGTTGACACCATTCTGGCACATACTGTGCTCCTTTCGATTTGGCGTGTCCTTCCTCTTTGCTAACAGTGTAGCCCTGTTCCCCCACTCCGATGTGACGAATTAGTAAAAATGTGTGAGCATGCGTCAATTTAGCCGCAAGAGAGTCGCGAAATTCAAAAGACACCAGAACGGTTACATTTAGTTTCCAAACATCAACAATACCCAAATGACGTGCGCCCATGCTGCGGGCGCGCAATAAAATACTTGCATAGCTGAACGACGGGTAGGGGTATCAGCATGGCACACGCAGCAATGGCTCAGCAGGCCGAACAGGCGGCATTTACATCAACGTATTTCATCCCGTTTTCCATGGAACGCAATGCGCTACGCCAGGTTTTGGAAACCGAAGGCGTACTGAGCGCAACGCAGTACCGCATGCTCATCGAGCTCTTCTTCGCGCATCCGGGAACCATTCCCCAATCGGAGCTCAGCACGCTGCTTCACGTGAAACCAAACGTGATAGCAAACGCATTCCCCCAACTCGACACGCTCATGTTCACGCATCGCCGCGAAAGCGAGCAGGATGCACGCGCACGCATTGCCGCCATCACGCCGCAGGGCATCGCCTACGTCAACGAGAGCGAGAAGACACTCGTCGCGCAATTCAGGATCACCTGGCCACCACGCAACGAGAATTACCAGCGACTCTTTCGGGCCATTACCCACGTGGGCCACTCCATCAACAAGAATATCCCGCCCGTGATTTCGGCGACGCACCCAACCACGCATCTCATTGCTGCGCTGGAATCCATCGCACGCCCCATTGAAGAGGAGACGAAGACCCAGAGCGGCTATCCCATCCCCGAATGCCGAGTCATGCAGCGCCTCTACGAAACGCATATGCCCATGCGCATTGGCGTTGTGGCCAATCAGCTCATGCTCACAAACGCAACGGCCACGCGCACTACGAAGGCCCTGCATGACAAGGGCCTCATCCAGAGGCTTGCGCATCCCCACGACAACAAGGCGGTATACATCGCTCTTACCGAACGGGGCGAGCGCGAAGCTCTGCGCGTGGTGAATATCATCAACTATGCCGGGTCGAAGTTCTTCTGGGATAGGCTGGGCGAAGGGCACATGATTACGTTCACCCAGCTCAATCGCGTTATCGTAACGATCATGAAGATGCAGCGACAGGCGCAGGAAGCAGCAGAGCTTTCCAACCTGACATCCATCGACTAGCAATCGACAATCACCAGATAGCATCCTCCTAATCGATGGCCCGCACGATTTCTAACGTATAATCGTGCGGGCCATCGATTGCTATAGGGGTGTTGGATGCGCATACCATCTCGCGAAAAGACCGCTTTTGCCGCAGAGCATCTGCTCTGGGGCGCGTTCCTGGCGTCCTTTCTCACCATCGTTGATTACCTGCCCGAATTACAAGGAGCCTCGCTTTCGTTCTCCTTCGCCTTCATTTGCGCGCTCATCCTCGTTTCGTGCGCCGCGGTTGCGCTTTGGCACCTTGCGCCATCCGCGATTACGAAGGCATCCCCCATCGCACCCGCAATACTGCTTCCCTGCTGCCTTGCCATCTCGCACTTTGCGCCCACCACCACGCCTATCACTATCATCACCGCCATAGGCTGCGCCATTGCCTTCTTCCCAAGCATATGCAAGTGGGCCGTCAAATACGCTCGACACGACTTTCAAGACGCTGCGGTCGGGATATCCATTGGCGTTATCACTTCTTCCTGCCTGGAGCTCATCGCATTCGCCATCCCCGAAGCGCTGCTCTTCGCCTATACATCGCTCCTATTCGTCATTGGCTGCCTTCCCATCCTCGCGAGCAACGACGAGACGCCAGGGGAAAGCACCATTGCGCCTGTAAACGCGAATGACACACTGCCCCGCATCATTACGGCCATCGCCGACATCGCTTTCCCCATTGTGGGCCTGTTCATCTTCTACCTCATCACCGGTTCGGCACGCGCGGCGCAATATGTCGAAGCGCCCATCGTCACCGCCAACCATGGTCTCCTTGAAATCACGTTTCGCGCCGTCTGCGCCATTCCGCCCATTTTGCTTGCCCTGCATCCGCCACGGCAATTCAGCCTGAATACCATCCTGCAAGCCGTCTTGCCCGCGGGAGCTGCGCTATTGCTGCTCCCCTGGATGCTCTTCCCCCAAAACGGCAGCGCCACGGCAAACGCCTTCTTCGCATTCGGCGGCGGAGCATGCTTCAGCAGCTGCATGATTACATCGTGGCTCTACGTGACCACCGCCATTCGCGCGGAACGCGATTTGGCCATACCCCTTTGCGGAATGGCGCTCGCCGCCATCCTCATCAGCGTGCCGTTGGGATTTGCATCCTTCACGTACTTGGGCGACGATATCGCCCGCAACGTTGCGCCCCTCTGCACCATGCTGTTCCTGCTTGCCAACTACGCGATCCTCGTCTTGCGCCCCACCACAAGTCAACCAGCAGCATTCAACGCCGGAATCGAAGAGCATTGCCTCGCCATCGCGCGCCAGTACAACCTCACGCCCCGAGAAGGCGA
>JAILNP010000125.1:0-3017 GCA_024691475.1 Eggerthellaceae bacterium | reverse complement strand
GAAATACGGGACGCTCCAGAAGTCGCCGTCAACGCCGGCCACATACAGGCCCTTGATGACGTCGTTGTCGGCATTCACCGCACGGCAGAAGCCATCGGTCTTGATGCCGCCCAGCGTAACCCATGCGCCGGGGTTGTACTCGAACACGTAGTACGGCCCCTGATTGATGGCATGCATGTAATCGGCAGGCAGGAAGAACTCGTCGTCATAGCCCTTGGAGCACGCATCGTTGTACGCCTTGATGGTTTCGGGCAGGTCGGTAAAGTCGAACTTCTTCGCAAGCTCCTCGATGCTGTCGGCCTTCGCAGCCCAACCCTGGCTGATGGCCTCGTCGATGCTCTTGTCGAAATCGGAAAGCGTTACGCCCTGGAACCCCATGAGCAGCGCCGGGCCCATGTTCTGCTTCGTGCCAGCCGTGAGGAAGTCGAACACGGGGCTCGACTTTACGCGGTCGACATACGCCTGGTCGACAATGGTGTAGTAGTACGGGTCGCGCAGAAGGGGCTCGCCCGAGAACATGGTGAGCTCGCACATCTGCTGCTCGTTCATGAAGCGCTCGCCGCGCTTGTCCACCAGGATGTTGCCAAACAGCGGCAGGTAGAAACACGGATTCGTGCCGCGGCCAGGCGCCCAGGAATAGGCGGGCGAGGCCTTCAGGTTTGCGGCGCCCATCTCGTTGATGGAAACCGAGAAGTTCTTGCCGATCTGCGCGCCCGCTTCCTGGCACATCTTGATGCCCGAGCCATCGTTCTGGCCCATGCCCTGGTTCACGAGCACGGCGCCCGCGAACAGCTCCTTGATCATGTCGGGGTTGGCCAGGAAGCCACCCGAGCACATGATAACGGCCTTGGCGTTGATCTGCGTTTCCGTCTTGCCGTTCTTGCAGATAATGCCCGTTACGTTACCGGAATCGTCCGTGACCAGCTGCTGCGCCTTGCAGTTGAAGATGGTCTCCAGGTTGGAGCGCTGGGCGCACATGTCGCGGAAGTTGTTCGCGCGGCCCTCGCCCTCTTCCAGGTAGATGTGGCCACCGCGGGAAAGCATGGGCGTATCCTTCGTGGAGCCCTCGAAGGCGTACATGAGCTGAACGCCGCCATCGATGAGGTAGTTCGCGGCCTGAGCGCTGGAACGAATGATGTTGCGCAGCACCTTGCCGTTGCTCTGGTAATGCGTGCCGGGCTCAATCCACTCGAACGCTTCCTGCTCGGTCAGATAATCGGCATGCTTCAGCTGCTCCTTGCTGCCAATCATCCACGCGCCGGTGGTGTGGGTGTTCGTGGTGCCCTCAAAATTCTGGGCCGAGTCGATGGCGATGACGTTCGCGCCCTTATCCGCCGCGGCCAGAGCCGCCATCAGGCCCGAAGCGCCCAGACCAACAACCACGACATCGACTTCGCGGGTTTCCTCGACCGTAATCTGCTCCTTGGCGGAATCGGCGCTGGACTCCTTCTTGGAACCAGAACCCGCACACGCGGCCAGAGAACCGGCAGCCACGATGCCCATTGCGCCGGCCAGGCCCCCCTTGATAAACGAACGCCTGCTTACATCGATAGTAGTCATATTAAATCCTCCCATTGATTCGGACCTCCCTTTCGGTCCGCCGGGAGCATCATCGATGCTGCAGCAACTGCAAAGTCAAGCGCGGATTATCTGGGAATGAGCCGATGCGCACGCAGGGAAAACGCGCGCAAACTCTTCAGCGGCTGTAGAGTTTTGTTACTCGCTTACCGGCTGCCACAGCACGTCATAACGCACCTCGTGCGGAACGTGGATGGAGCAGAGGCGCTGCGTGTGTGCATCGCCCTTGGGCAGCAAGCCGTTTTCGCGCATGAACGACGCCACGCGCGCAAGGTCGTCGGCATTGGGCTGGAAGTCCTTGCCAATGCGCACGATCGACTTCACCGCCTTCGAAGCGGGCACGAAATGCGCATCGGGGTTGTCGGGCACGTGCGTGGTGAAACGACGCATGATGGCATACCCCACGCGCACGTTCGAGAGCTCCTCTACCCCGCCTTCAAGAATGAAGCTGGAGTCGGCGAAGGGAATGTCGAAGCCGTCGTTGCCGCTGGGAATGGGTGCCGCCGCGCCCTTCTCGTCGGGCATCCACAAGGGAGCCCAGTACAGCGAAGGCGAAGTCGTGACCACGGGCGGCTTGCCAACCCCGACAGCATCAAGGTCCTTCGCGCGACTTTCCAGGAATGCCTCGAGATTTTCCAAGTGCCGAATCTGGTCGCGCATGCCTTCCGCGCGCGACTTAAGGCTTTCCGAAACATCGGCGACATCATCGGCGTGAAACAGCTCGGCCGTCTCCTCGATGTCGAACCCGCACTCGCGATAATTACGGCATTCGAGCAGGCGCGCCACGTCGTCCATGGTATACATGCGGTACGTGCCCTCACGGCCACCCGAAGGCACCGCCACGCCGCGACTTTCCAGATAGCGCACGCCACTCGGCGAAAAGCCCGTGAGCTTCGCCACCGTCCCTATCTTGAATTTCATACACATCCCTCCCCCTGCGATTGTACCCGAGTTCGGGATGAGACAAACCTATGCGCACGCCAGGCGACCGACGACGCAGCCAGCAAGCACGCGGAACCCGACGGATGTGCCTAGCGCGACATGCGCTTACGGTTCAGCATTTGGGGAACGTATTCCGACATTACGATTGCGGCAAACACCACGAGAAAGCCCACCAGAACGCGCGACGTAAGGGCCTCGTAGCCCAGAGCGATGCTGAACGCCACGCCAAACACCGATTCCAGCGAAAGGAGCAGGCCCGCCGTCGCGGGTTCCACGTTGGCAATGCCCACGTTTTGAAAGAGAATCGCCAAGGCGGTAACGACCACGGCCAAGTACACAAGCGCCAGCCAGGCCTCGCCGCCGAGCATGGAGAAGTCGAAGGAAGCACCCGTTGCCAAGGCCACCAGCGTGCTTCCCACCGAGATGACGACCAGTTGCCATATCGTGAGCACGGCCAGATTTCGGCCGTGCCCAAACTTCACCATGAAAATCAGCTG
>JAILNP010000132.1:0-6800 GCA_024691475.1 Eggerthellaceae bacterium | reverse complement strand
TGCTTATGGAAGGAATCCTTCGAGCCAACGCGTTCGCAGAGGCCCTTGGCTATGACCTTTTCGGTAACGATGTCGATGAGCTGATACTTCAGCGACGATGATCCGGCGTTGATTACCAGAATGTTCAAAGTCGGCCTCCTTCCATCTTTGGGGATTCTACCAACACACGCGCACATACGCCGTCTACCTGCGGCGTTTATCGGCAAGCGGCGGTGCCCCGTTGCAGAGCGCCGCCGCTTAAGTGAAGGCTTATTCAAATACGGGTTTTAAGCCCTATTCTGCGGAGGAACCGTGAATTTCCGCGGCGTTCGTAGCCGCCGTGCCCCAGTCCTGGTCGTTCGGGCGCGGCATAAGGCCGCCACCGAGCACGTGCACATGCAGGTGACGCACGCTCTGGCTGGCGTTTTCGCCCGTGTTCACCAGCAGGCGGAAGCCGTCTTCGTGGATGCCCTTGATGTCGGCGACCTTCTGCACCGTGGCAAACAGGTGGCCCAGCACGTCCTCGGGCACGTTGTCGGCCACGTCAGAGTAATGATCCTTCGGAATGATGAGCGTATGCACGGGCATGAGCGGCTCCATGTCGTCGAAGGCGATGACCTTGTCGTCTTCATACACCACGCTCGTGGGGATTTCGCCCTTGGCTATCTTGCAGAAGATGCAGTTCTCATCATGCATGAGGGTTCCTTTCGTAAAATGCCAGCTAGATGGTTGGATTACATTGTAGCCCTACGCCTTGTGCAGCGTGGTGTCGATTTCGTCATCGGTGGCGTCCTGTTCCAGCTCGCCCATGAGGGCGTCGACTTTCTGCTGGGCGCCATCGAGCCTGCCACGCAGCTCGCGCAGCAGCGCCACGCCGCGCTCGTAGGCGGCCAGGCTGTCTTCCAGTTCCAACGTGTTGCTTTCCAGCTGCGCCACGATCTGGTCGAGCTGGGCCATGGCCTGGCGGAACGACAGTTCGCTGATGGGGGTTTCCTGAGCTTCGGGCATGAGTGCTCCTTACGATTGGCTTGGGTTGGGAGTGGACGATTCTACGGCGCAGTCGAGCGTGCCATCGCTCACGCGCACGGAAATGCGGCTGCCAGCGGGGGCCTGCTCGACGGTTTTCACGATGGTGCCCGCTTCGGTGCGGGCGAGCGAGTAGCCGCGACCCAGAATGGCCAGCGGCGAGAGGTCGTTCAAGCGAGCAGCGCGCATACCGATCTGCTGCTCGGCGGCGGGCAGAATGGCCTTCCCCGCCGTGCCCAGGCGCTGCGCCTTACCTGCCAGCTGCTGCCCCGTAGCCTGAAGCGCCGTGCGGCCGTACGTGGCCAGGCGCGTTTCGTACTGCGCCAGCGCGGCGGCGTCGCGTACCAACCCGCCGGGAATGGCACGCTGCAAGCGGCCTGCGGCGATGTCGATGGCCTGTGCGGGTGCGGCCAACAGGAAGTGTGGGTCGCGGAAGAAGGGCTTGTCCTCGAAGCGGCCGATGACCATGCTGCTGCGCTCTAGGCGGCCCGCCAGGCGGTTGTGCATGGAGCGGCCACGCGCCAAGATGCCCTCGCGCAGCTCGCGGATGTCGGGCGCAGCGCTTTCGGCGGCTGCCGTGGGCGTGGATGCGCGCAGGTCGGCCACCATGTCGGCGATGGAGGTGTCGGGCTCGTGCCCAATGCCGGTGATCACGGGAACGGGACACGCCACGATGGCGCGCGCCAGGCCCTCGTCGTTGAAGGGCATGAGGTCCTCGAACGAGCCGCCGCCACGCACCAAAAGCACTTCCTCGGCACCAGCGGCCACCACGCATTGCAGGCCCTCTACCAGACCCGCAGGCGCTTGCGCACCTTCCACGGGCACGCCAGCCAATACCACGCGCGCCAGCGGGTAGCGGCGGCGCAGCGTGCGCAAAACGTCGTGCACGGCAGCACCACGCGGCGACGTAACCAGGCCGATGACCTGCGGGTACGTGGGAAGTGGGCGCTTGCGCGCGGCATCGGTGAGGCCTTCAGCCTGCAGCTTGCGCGCCAGGTTCGCGACCTTCGCGCGCAGGTCGCCTTCGCCGGCAAGCGCCAGACTGAAAACGTCGAAGTTCATGCGGCCCTTCGCCGCATACAGGGTAAAGCGCCCGGTAAGCTGCACGAGCATGCCCACGCGCAGCTGCACGCCCGTGGCGCGGAAGCGGTTCTGCCACATCATGCAAGGCATGGAAGACGCCTCGTCCTTCACGGTGAAGTACACGGCCTTGTAGCCGGGCTTGTTCGAGACTTCCGACACCTCGCCCACCAGCGTGACGGTGCAGGACTCAAGCGCGCCCTTCGCAAGCTGCATGGCCTGCGAAACGCTGAGCGGCTTGCGTACGCCTTCCCCCTCTGCCATAAGCGAGCCCTAGCGACGCTGGCCGATGAGCCAGAGCAGCTGCAGCGCAGATACGAGTGCGGCGGCTACGTACGTGAGGGCGCAAGCGCGCAGCACGCTGAAGGCGCCGGCACGTTCGCCCTGAGGCAGGCCCGCGGCTTCCAGATACTGCATGGCGCGATGGCTGGCGTTGAATTCAACCGGCAGCGTGACCAGCTGGAACAGCACGGCGAATGCATACAGGATGATGGCCAGGTCGATAAGGCCCGCCAGGTTCATGAAGATGCCGGCGAGCAGCGCGATCATCCAGGCGTTCGAGGCGAAGTTCACCACGGGCACCAGCGCCGAGCGGAACTTCATGGGGCCGTAGCCCTGCGCGAACTGGCACGCATGGCCAACCTCGTGGCACGCCGTGGCGATGGCCGTGATGGACGGCTGGCTATACGCGTGCGGGTCGAGCGTGATGGAGTTGTTGCGCGGGTCGAAGTGGTCTTCGCTTTCGCCACCGCGATGGAACGGCACGCCCTGCACGCCGTTGTATGCAAGCATGTTCTGGCCCGCCTGCACGCCCGTGAGACCCCAGGAGGAAGGCACGTTGGAGTACTTCTTGATCTGGGAGTTCACGTATGCCTGGGCGCCAAAGCCGATGACGGTGGATACGACGATGAGGATGATGTAACCGGTAGAGAACATGAACAGGCCTTTCGTAGCCGCGAGCGCACATGCGTTCGCCAGTTGTTTGGACAGGATTATATACGCAGTCCCTGCAAAACCCCTACCCCCAGCAGGAAAAACCTACGATTCGCTCGTTTTCGTTACCTTCAGGTTGCCATCTTCCAGCGAAAGCGAAATCTTGCCGTCGAGCAACTCGAGCAGTTCGTTGCCCACGATCTGCGCGCGCCAGCCCTTCAGTAGCTCCACGTCGCGATAGCCGCGCGCCAACGACACCAGCTCGCTGTGGCCGGCCAGCGTCTGGAACGCCACGCCCGCCTCGCGCGAGCGCAGGCGCACGAGCGCCGACATTACGTCGATCTCCAGGTCGACGTTGTGCTCGTTCTTCTGCGGGCGGTCGTGCGCGGGCCACTCCTCTTCGGGAGCATCCAGGCCACGCACCAGGGCGGCAACCACGTTGCGCGCGTCGGCCGTGCCCAGCTTGTCGGACACGCCGCGCACCATGAACAGCTCGTCGATGGTGCGAGCCTCGCGCTTGCACGCCTCTACAATCTGCTCGTCGGTAACGACCCACTTGCGCGGAATGTCGAGCTCGCGAGCACGCTTCTCGCGCCAAGCCGCAACCTCGCGCGCGGCGGAAAGCTGACGGCGGGAAAGCTGCGAGACGCGCTTCAGGCGGCGAAAGCGCTCGCGCGGGTCGTCATGATAGCGGCTCTCGTCGACAAGCGCGGCGAAATCGTCGTCGAGCCAGTTAATGCGGCCAAGCTCGGAAAGGCGCTTGGACATGCGGCGATACATCTTCGGCAGGTAGATGACGTCGTCGGCGGCGTACTTGATCTGCGAGGACGAAAGCGGACGACGCGACCAGTCGGTAAACGAGTCCATCTTCTTCAGCTGCACGCCGCACACGTCGTTCACCAGGGCGCCGTAGCCAATCTGCTGCGTGTGCCCCATGAGGGCCGCGGCAAGCTGCGTGTCGAACACGGGCTTGGGCATGGCGCCGGTTTCGCGGAGCAGGATTTCGATGTCCTGTGTGCCCGCATGAAACACCTTCATGATGGTGGGCGATTCCAGAAGCGGCACGATGGCCTTCAGGTCTTTCACGCCGAAGGGATCGATGATCACGGTTTCCTTGTCGGCCTGCATCTGCAGGAGGCAAAGCTTCGGATAGTACGTTTTCTCGCGCAGAAATTCGGTGTCGATGGCGAGAACTTCGGATGTCAACGCTCGGTCAACGAATGCCTCGAGCTGGGCCTGGTCGGTTATGAACACGCTTTACAATCCTTACCACATATGGGTATACCTAGTTAATACGCTTTGACATCATAGCAATAGAAGGGGCGCTGTGAAACTTCTCGTACTGAATAACCTATCTTCTGGATACGGCGGCGATCTCATTTACGACTTCGCGCGCTCGTTTGCCAAAACAGGCGATGAAGTTTGCATTCGCTGCGTCGACGCCGATTCATCGTTCACGGAAGCGCTGGCCGACGCGTCTAGCTTCGATGCCGTGGTGGCCTCGGGCGGCGACGGCACGCATGCCGCCGTTTGCTATTTGCTGCGCAACACGGGCACGCCCATCCTGCCCTTCCCCGCCGGCACCGCCAACCTGCTCTGCATGAACGTTATGTCGCCTATCGAGCCGTTTGCGCTGGCCCAGCTGGTGCGCGAGGGCGAGTGCCTCGACTTCGACCTGGGCGAGATCGTCACGAGCGAGGGCAGCCACGGCTTCTCGATGATGGCAGGCTGCGGCTACGACGCCACCATGATGGCCGACGCGCGCCGCGACAAGAAGCGCTGGGGGCCCGCCGCCTACTTCAAGGCCGCGTTCCAAAACCCGAACCCTCAGGTAGCGCACTTGAAGGTTACCGTCGACGGCGTCACGCACGAACATGAAGGCGTGGGCGTCATGCTAGTGAACTTCAGCAAGATTCAGTTCGACATCTCCATCACGCCGCGCAACCTGCCCAACGACGGAGCGCTCGACGTGCTGGTGCTCACCACGCAATCGGCTTGGGACCTGCTGCCCACCGCGCTCGGCGCCGCATTCGACCACTCGGGCGGCACGCTGGAAGCGAGCAATGCGCTCGTGTACTACCGTGGCCGCGACATCCGCGTGGAATCCGACCCAGAACTGCTGGTTCAGTACGACGGCGAGCCGCTGGAAGCCCACACGCCCTTCACCGCGCGCGTGCTGCCCGCTGCCTGCAAGATCATCGTCTCCGACGACGGCTACAAGCTTTTCACCGCGCAATAGAGTGCCTTCCCGAGCGCGCGTTGGCGCGATCGAATGCTCGCCGAGGTGACCAAATGCGCGAAAACCAGCGAAATACATGCCATTTGGCAAAAATCGCGCGCTCAATGTAAAAAAATCGCGTTTCTGAACATCTTTTCAGCCGCCGGACGCAGGAGCGAAAATCCCCACCTGGGCAAACAGTGACCCACAGCATTGAATTCATCCGCCACAACGCCAAAATGAGGGCATTGGGCCCCGTTCCGTGTTCAGCACGACGAATTTTTTACATATGGGAAGCGATATTTGCCAAACGCGACGAAATTGAACGTAACTCTGCCGAGGGGACAGAGATTTGAGCGCCTATGCGCACGAGCAATGCAAAACTCGACGCCACATGCAACGCGACCCCGCGGCAACGCGGGACCTCGTAAAGCAAAAGCGCCTCCCGCGGGATACCGCGGGAGGCGCTTCAATGCGATGCGTGACTAAACGTGCAGGCTAGGCGTCGATTTCGCCCTGCTCGATGAGCTCCTGGCGCATTTCCTCGCGGCCGCGCTCGATTTCGCGCTCGCGATGGAACGCCGCGGCACGCTTGTTGTACGTCATCTGGATAATCTCCATCACCAGGCTGAAGATCATGGCGAAGTACACGAGCACCTTTTCCAGCGACATGCCCAACGCCTCGATCTCGACGCCCGTATGCAAGCCAAAGCCATCAAGCGTGAGCAACACGCCAATGGATAGGATGAACACCAACGCCAGGATGGTGATCTCGGCATGCTTGTTGATGAAGTCACTCACCTGGTCGATAAACACCATCATGAGCAGAATGGCGGAGATCACGGCAATGATCATGATGATCAGGTGCTCGGCCATGCCCACGGCAGTAATGACGGAGTCGATGGAGAACACGATGTCCATGACCATGATGGTGCCCACGGCCTGGCCCAGGCCAATCTGGTGCGCCTTCTTGTCGGCATCGTCGCCATGCTTGGCGCGCAGCTCTTCCAGGGCCAGCATGCTACGAAGCTCGCTGGCGCCCTTGTAGATGAGGTAAATGCCGCCAGCAGCCAGCAGCATGTCGCGCACCGAGAAGCCATGCGAGTAGAAGCCCAGATCCACGGTGAAGACGGGTTGCGTCATGTGAATGAGCCACGACGCGAAACACAGGAAGATGACGCGCATGATCATGGCGCCCGCCAGGCCCAGCTTGCGGCCGATGTGCTGCTTGCTTTCGGGCAGGCGGTTCGTGGTGAGGGCGATGAACGCAATGTTGTCCACGCCCAGGACGATTTCCAGGAATACCAGGGTCAGCAGGCTGATCCAAGCTTCCGCGGTAAGGAAAATCGAAAAGTCAATCATGTGATAGTGCTCCTTGGGTAAAACGTTCTACTGGCCAACGCGGTAGCGCGCGGGGCCTTCTTCGTACAGATTCCCGCCGTGCGCATCGATGGCCACGATGCACGGGTAGTCTTCCACGACCAGGCGACGAATGGCCTCGGGGCCCAGGTCGTCGTACGCCACGACCTCGCACTCCTTCACCGAGGAGGCAATGAGCGCGGCG
>JAILNP010000023.1:0-8781 GCA_024691475.1 Eggerthellaceae bacterium | reverse complement strand
CCTCATCCGCCGTACATATAAAGAGACGCCCATCATCCTGGGCGGCATCGAGGCAAGCCTGCGCCGCCTGGCCCATTACGACTACTGGTCGGCACCCGAATCCAGCAGGATGGATCGCTTCAGCTTGTCCGACCAGTAGTCGTAATGGGCCAGGCGGCGCAGGCTTGCCTCGATGCCGCCCAGGATGATGGGCGTCTCTTTATATGTACGGCGGATGAGGTTGCCATATACCACGCAGGCGTGATCGGGGCGCAGACCCATCTCGCCGCCGGGGGAGTAGAAGTCGTTCTTGCGGCGGCGCTTCGCCACCGTGTAATGGTTCACCATGGAATCCATGTTGCCGGCGGAAACGATGAAGCCCAGACGGGGCTCGCCAAACACGTTGATGCTGTCGGGGTCGCGCCAATCGGGCTGGCAGATGATGCCCACGCGATAGCCGTGGGCCTCGAGCAAACGCGAGATGATGGCCATGCCGAACGATGGGTGGTCAACGTATGCGTCGCCGCATACGTATGCAAAGTCCACGGCATCCCAGCCGCGCTCGCGCATATCGGCGTACGTCATAGGTAGGAACATGCTTCTCCTTCGTGTCTGTTCGGCGAAAGGCACTGGACGAATCTTTCGCTTTGCTATACTAATGCAGCTCTCAGATATTTGCCGCTGGCGCGGCAATATGCGAAAGGTAAACGTTGGATTTATCTCTAGCGGCCGTAATTGGCCTTATGGCAACTTATCCTGCTCTCGCCATCATCATCGTTCTCGTGATTGGCGTGACGCTCGTCTCGGGCGCAACCGACGCGCCCAATGCTATTGCTACCGCCGTCGCCACGCGCGTCCTGAGCCCTGGCGTCGCGCTCACCTTGGCGGCCGTCTTCAACTTCATCGGCCTCATCGGCATGACCTACATTTCCACTGCCGTTGCCCACACCATGTTCTCCATGGTCGACTTTTCGGGCGACACACATCAGGCGCTCATGGCGTTAATGGCCTCCATGATTGGCTCCATTGCATGGGGCGTGTTCTGCTGGTTCTTCGGCATTCCGTGTTCGAAGTCGCACTCGCTCATTGCCGGCATCACCGGCGGCGCCATTGCCGTGAACGGCTGGGCTGGCGTGGTTCCCTCCGAATGGGCCAAGGTCGTTTACGGCCTGCTCTTTTCCCTGTTTGCAGGCTTTTTCCTGGGATGGTTGAACACGAAGCTTGCTGCGAAGTTCCTTTCGGGCGTCGATAGGCGCAAGGGCAATCGCGTTGCCGATATTCTGCAGGATATCTTCGCGTGCATGCTGGCCTTCCTGCATGGCGCGCAAGACGGTCAGAAGTTCATGTCCATTGGCCTTATGGGCATGGCCATGGCGATGGGCATGGAATCTACGGGGTCCGATGGCTTCCCCATGTGGCTCATGATCATCTGCTCGGCCGCTATTTCCCTGGGTACGTTCATCGGCGGCAAGCGCATTATCAAGTCGGTCGCCATGGACATGGTGGCCATGGAAAAGTACCAGGGCGCTGCTGCTTCTGCCTCCACCGTCATCACACTGTTCATCTCCAGCATTACGGGCATGCCCGTTTCTACCTCGCATTGTTCCACGTCGGCCATCATGGGCGTGGGTGCGGGCAAGAACCTGCGTGGCGTGAATTGGGGCATTGCGCGTAGCATGGTGCTCGCCTGGGTCATTACGTTCCCCGCATGCGGCATCATTGGCTTCGCGCTCGCGCGCGTTTTCATGCTCTTCTTCTAGCGCGTCCAGCCTCCGCTCTCTTCTCGTTTGGGGTATCCTTGTAGCAGGGATAGTTCGACGAAGGGGGCACCATGTCGAATTCTGAAACCGCTTCACCTTCTCAGCAGCCTGGCGATGGCCAGGGGCAGTCGCCTGCGACTGACGTGTCGCAGCGGGATGCTCTCAATCAGCCTGATCAAGCATCTGCGCAAGCTCCCGCGTCCGGAACGCCGGGCATCGAGCATTTGGGGTATGCCGGCATGGACATTCCCATCTTCCGCCAATCAAGCAACGACCTGTTCGTAGCGCTCCAACCTCCGCAGGCGTTGCCATACGTCATGGCGCCTCATGGCATGCCTCCTCAGCAGATCGTGGATTTCTTTGCCGCCCATGTTCCCGAAGTGGAGGACATGCGCGCAAAGATGATCAAACGATTCCAGAAGAGTCCGTCCATGAAGTGCCTGTATCGCACGGGCGACGTAGCCTACGTCATGGGGCGTCCGTTCATGTTGCATGTGAACCCGCTGAAGATGGGTGGTGGCATGAGCGGCAAGCATCGCGCCACGCGTGGACGCGCTACGGTGAAGTTCGAGGCCAATACTGACATCAGCAAACTTACTCTCTATGTAGTAAATCCACGTAGCTACGATCAGGTGCGCACCGCGTTTCTCTCGTATGCCAATCGCGTCATCATGAATAACGCAGTGGGCCTGGTGGGCACGTGCATGCAGGGCCTGGCGGAAGAGCCGCCCGCCCAGCCCATTGCCGTGCGCATGAAGCCGTTGCGTCATGGCTGGTCGCATTACGAAAATGGTTGCCTTTGGCTTTCCGACGAGCTTGTGGCCTATCCAGTCGATTGCCTGGTGTGGGCCATTTGGACGGGCCTGGCGCCGCTTGCAACCAAGCCAGAGGAGCAACAGCAGGAATACCTTGCATCTATGTTGCCTGGTTGGAAGCGCGCGAGCGAGATTCTTGCCAATAGGGAAGAGCCGTTCAGCAACCAGTAAGCCTTGCCTGCCTTTCGGATTCCCTCTGTTTGATTGGCATGCCCTTCGCTTTTCGTTGTGCATGGGGGATAATACCCCGTTGCAAGACGTATGGGATACGGAAGGAACACACGGTGAATTATGCCGAGATTGCCCTCATAGGCGTGGGCCTGTCCATGGACGCATTTGCCGTGGCCATTTGCAAGGGCCTTGGCATGAAGCGCGTCAACATGCGCCATGCCTTGGTGATCGCCCTGTTCTTCGGTGGCTTTCAGGCTCTTATGCCGTTTCTGGGCTGGGCGCTGGGCACGCAGTTCGCTTCGCTTGTGGAACCGGTGGACCATTGGATTGCCTTTGGCCTGCTTTCGTTCGTGGGCGGCAAGATGCTGTGGGATGCCTTCCACGAAGACGACGACCAAGACGAGAAAGAGTTCCGCCTCGACATCCCCGAACTATTCATGCTTGCCATCGCCACGTCCATCGACGCTCTGGCCGTGGGCGTTTCCTTTGCCTTCCTTCGCGTCGATATAGCGCCGGCCATTTCCATCATTGGCTGCATAACGTTTGCGCTTTCGCTTGTGGGCGTCGTGGTGGGCAATCGTTTCGGCGCGCGCTACGAGCGCCCCTCCACCATTGCGGGAGGTATTGTGCTAATTCTCCTTGGGTGTAAGATACTCCTTGAACGCCTGGGGGTTTTGGTGCTATAGGGTACTTTTATGGATTGAGAATTCGTGTGGGCAGGTGGTAAACATGGCGACGCAGTTTCGCTTTGCGGAAGAGAAGGATGCAGGTAAGATCCTGTATTTCATACAGCAGTTCGCCGACTTTCAGAAGTCGGGCGATTCCGTTGTGGCCACCGAAGAATTGCTGCGCACCTGGATGTTCCAGCATAAGGCCGCCGAGGCCTTCTTCGCCATGGAAGGCGAAAAGGAAATCGGTTTCGTGCTGTTCAATCACGGGTTTTCGGCTCACAAGGGTCGTCCCTCCATCTACTTGGAATGCATCTACGTACTGCCCGAATATCGTGGCATGGGCGTAGGCACCGAACTCATGCACGAGCTGTCTCGCATTGCTCGCGAGCGCGATTACGTGCGCGTGGAAGGCTGTGCTCCCGATTGGAATCCTGGCTCGGGTCGTTTTTACAATAGCCTGGGTGCCGAAGAGCTGAATGGCTGGACGCTCTATCGCATTCATGGTGAAGCATTAAGCCAGCTCTAACGCACTTTTTGTGTACAGTGAGCGGGTGGCATCCGTTCACCTGTCTCAAACATCCGCTTAGCGGATTTCCATCGTCTCCGTGTGCTATCATGGGCGGGTTGTTACCTGTTCTCGATTCTTAGGAGACGAACATGAGCATCATCATCGATGCATACGGTCGCGAAGTTCTCGATTCGCGCGGCAATCCCACGGTTGAAGTCGAAATCCTGCTGGAAGACGGTTCCATGGGTCGCGCTATGGTTCCCTCGGGTGCTTCCACCGGCCAGTTCGAAGCGGTTGAACTGCGCGATGGCGACAAGGATCGCTACATGGGCAAGGGCGTGCTTACGGCCGTCGACCACGTGAACACCGAAATCGCCGATCTGCTGGTGGGCGCTGAAGCCACCGACCAGCGCGCTATCGACGAGGCCATGATTGAACTCGACGGCACCGACAACAAGGGCCGCTTTGGCGCGAACGCCATCCTGGGCGCTTCGCTTGCCTGCGCTCGTGCTGCTGCTGAAAGCGCCGAGCTTCCGTTGTACAAGTACGTTGGCGGCGTGCATGCGCATACGCTTCCCACGCCCATGATGAACATCCTGAATGGTGGCGCTCATGCCGACAACAACGTCGACTTCCAGGAATTCATGATCATGCCCGTTGGCGCCTCCACGTTTGCCGAGGCCCTGCGTTGGTGCGCTGAAATCTACCACACGCTGAAGAAGGTCCTGCACGAGGCTGGCCTGGGTGGCGGCGTTGGCGACGAAGGTGGCTTTGCCCCGAACTTCAAGACCAATGAAGAGCCCCTGCAGTACATCGTGAAGGCGTGCGAAGCCGCTGGCTACAAGCCCGGTGAAGACATCATGTTCGCCATGGATCCTGCGTCCAGCGAATACTACGACGCCGAAAAGCAGAAGTACGTGCTGGCTGGCGAAGGCCGCGAGTTCACCAGCGCCGAAATGGTCGACTACTGGGAAGCCCTGGTTGCCAAGTATCCCATCATCTCCATCGAAGACGGCATGGCCGAAGAAGACTGGGATGGTTGGAAGATGCTCACCGAGCGCATCGGCAAGAAGGTCCAGCTGGTGGGCGACGACCTGTTCGTCACCAACTCCCAGCGTCTGGCCAAGGGCATCGAACTGGGTTGCGCTAACGCCATCCTCATCAAGGTGAACCAGATCGGCAGCCTCACGGAAACCCTGGAAGCCATCGAAATGGCCAAGGAAGCTGGCTACGCCTGCGTCATGAGCCATCGTTCTGGCGAAACGGAAGACACCACCATCGCCGACCTGTCCGTTGCATGCAACACCGGCCAGATCAAGACGGGTGCTCCCTGCCGCAGCGACCGCGTTGCCAAGTACAACCAGCTGCTCCGCATCGAAGAGCAGCTTGACACGCAGGCTCGTTACGCTGGCATCAACGCCTTCTACAACATCGAGCGCTAAAGATCCCCTGCGTGGTGCTTGCGCTTATGCGCGAGCATGCACATGGGCTTAGCAGTCACCTGCTATACTGGGCACCCCGACGGCACGGTCGTCGGGGTGCTTTTGCATGTGATGCGGCGGTTTCGCTTTGCGCAATGCGCTGCTTTTGGGGTATCCCCGTAGATGGGAAGGAACGATGATGGAAGACGCCGATCGCACGGGGTCGTTGGGGCGGCTTGCCGACCGCTTGTGGAATAATCCGGATACCTCCGAGGATGACATTCTCGAGGCGTTCCTCGAGTGGTGCGCCGAGGAGGACCTTGAATTGTGGCCGCATCAGGAAGAGGCGGTGCTGTCTCTTGCTGCGGGCGATCACGTTATTCTGGGTACGCCTACGGGCAGTGGCAAATCGATGGTGGCGCTCTTCCAGCATTTTCTGGCGCTGGCACGCGATGAGCGCAGCTATTACACGGCTCCTATCAAAGCGCTGGTCAGCGAGAAGTTCTTCAATCTGGTGAATTACTTTGGGCGCGATTACGTGGGCATGATTACGGGCGACGTGCGCATCAACACGGAAGCGCCCATCATCTGCTGCACGCAGGAGATCCTGGCGAACGACGCGTTGCGTCTGGGCCCCGATGCCGATATCGCCCGCGTAGCCGCCGACGAGTTCCACTTCTTTGCCGATCCCGATCGTGGCTGGGCGTGGCAGGTGCCGCTGCTCGTGCTTCCGCATACGCAGTTTTTGCTGATGAGTGCCACATTGGGTGACACCGCGCACATTCGCGGCGCGCTCGAGGCGCATGAAACGCGTGCGGTCAGCTCTGTCGTGAATGCGCAGCGTCCCATTCCCTTGGAATACGAGTACGTTGATACTTCGCTCGAGGGTACCGTTGAGATTGCCATGCGTGAGGGACAAACGCCGCTCTACATCGTTCATTTTTCGCAGGATGCAGCGCTCACGAGTGCGCAAGCGCTTGCTTCCATGGGCTTCACCACGAAGGAGCAGCGTTCCGCTATTCGCGAGGCGTCGAAGGGCACGCGATTCACCACGGCATTTGGCAAGACGCTGAAGCGCCTGCTCGACTGCGGCGTGGGCGTGCACCATGCGGGCATGCTTCCGCGGTATCGCCTGCTCGTGGAAAAGCTCGCTCAACAGGGGCTTTTGCCCATCATCTGCGGCACCGACACGCTGGGCGTGGGCATTAACGTGCCCATTCATACGGTCGTGCTCACGCAGCTCACCAAATTCGATGGTCATCGCATGCGTCGCTTGCGCGCTCGCGAGTTTCATCAGATTGCCGGTCGCGCGGGCCGTTCGGGGTTCGACACCGAGGGTTTGGTTATCGCTCTTGCGCCCGAGCATGAGATTGAGAATGCGCGCCTTATGGCGAAGGCGGGCAATGATGAGAAGAAGCGCCGCAAGATCAAGAAGAAGCAGCCGCCCGAAGGCTTCGTGAACTGGAATAAGGGAACGTTCGAAAAGCTTATTGCAGCTCAGCCCGAGCCGTTGGCGCCGCGTTTGCGCATTACGCATTCCATCGTGCTCGCTGAGGTTATGCAGGGTGGCGACGCGTGGGCGCGCGTTTCGGGCATGGTTGAACGATCGTTGCAGACGCCGCAGGAGAAGGCGGACCTCATGACGCGCGCGGGCGAGATTTTCGCTACGCTGCAGGCAGCGGGCGTCGTGGAATGCGTCAAGGGCGCAGACGGCGCAAGCGAGTGGCGCACGACGGTTGACCTTCCCGATGATTTCGCACTTGACCAGCCACTCTCTCCATTCTTGCTGGCTGCTCTTGAGTTGCTCGATCCCGAAGACCCCGATTACGCGCTCGACGTCATATCCATGGCCGAGGCAACGCTGGAAGATCCTCGTCAGGTGCTGCGAGCACAGGAACGTCGCGCCCGCGATAAGGCCATGGCGGCTATGAAGGCCGAGGGCATCGAATACGAGGAACGTCTGGAGCGCATCGCCGAGGTTACGTATCCCAAGCCGCTTGAGGAATTGCTCGACTCCGCGTACGCGCGTTACTGCGAGGACGTGCCCTGGGCGCGTGACTTTTCGCTTTCGCCCAAGTCCATCTTGCGTGACATGGTGGAAACGGCTGCGAATTTCAAGGGCTACATTTCTGGCTTGGGAATTGCCCGCAGCGAGGGGCTGCTGCTGCGCTATCTTTCCGATGCGTATCGCGTCATGGCGCGCACGCTTCCCGAAGACAAGCTCAACGACCAGCTCATCGACATCATTAGCTGGCTTGGGTTCATGGTTCGCTCCATCGACAGCAGCTTGGTCGACGAGTGGGAGGCTGCTGGTACGCTCGACGGGGAAGAGATGGGTGCGCCCCTGGCGGCCGATGCCGTAGTTGCCGATCGGCGTGCCGTTACCCTGCTTGTGCGCAATGCGCTGTTCATGCGTGTGCGTCTAGCTGCGGCCGAGCGCGTGAAGGACCTGGGTGCGCTTGATGGCGACTGGGGGTACTCCGCCCGCGCGTGGCAGCAGGCGCTCGATGCGTACTTCGAAGCGCATGAGGAAATAGTGCTCGACGGAGATGCGCGCAGCGTAGCGTATTTCCAGCTTGACGATGCCGATGAACGTACCGATCACGTATGGCATATGCGCCAGACGTTTCGCGATGAAAACGACGATCGGGATTTCGCTATTTGGTGCGACGTCGATTTGGATGCCACGCAGGAAGCGGGCGAGGCCGTATTCACGAATTATCGCGTGGGCTTCATCGAGGAATTGCTTGCATAGGTTTGTCCCTCCTTTGCAATAGGGCTCTTTCGAATGCCCCGCCTCGTATGGCGGGGCATTTGTGTCAAATGTTGTCTCAGAGTGGAGCGGATATGGCGAATATGACAGACGGTCAACGGGTGTGGGTTCCATTCGGAATCGGGTTAGAGTACACGTAGAACATCTGGCGGCATATGCCGCCTTTTTTAATGCGCACGTTTGGGGTGTGCGTACAGGAAGGATCGTGTATGGGATTAACTCGTAAGCAGAAAATGATGGTGGCAGTGTTGCTGTCGGGTGCGTTGATTACGGTGCTCAACATGACGCTGCTTTCGCCTGCGCTTCCGCATATCATGGCCGATCTGCAGGTCGATGCAACTACCGTTCAGTGGCTGACCAGCGGATATGCATTGGTCGAAGCGTGCGTCATACCTATGAATGCCTATCTAGTGGGGCGTTTCTCCACGCGTAAGCTGTTCATTGGTGGCATTGCGTGGTTTGCCTTGGGCAGTTTGGTAGCCGCTCTTGCGCCGGCGTTTCCCTTCCTGCTGCTGGGTCGCGTTATGCAGGCTATGGCCACCGGTGTCGTAATGCCCATGGTGTTTACGCTCATTCTGCTGGTGTTCCCGCGTGAGAAGCGCGGTAGCGCCATGGGCGTAATCGGCCTCATCATCGCCTTCGCTCCCGCCATTGGCCCCTCGCTTTCCGGCGTCCTGGTCGAT